>JBEKMT010000099.1:0-18898 GCA_050008355.1 Verrucomicrobiota bacterium | reverse complement strand
CGTCAATCAAATATGCGGGTCAGGCCACTCCAGTTTAGGGGCTGGGTGGACTTGAAATCCTTGCTGTGAAATTTGCCGAGATCAATTTGCAGCAGGAATCCGATACTGTTCGCGCCGCGTCCGTGCGAACGAATGGCATCAATGCCGTAGCCGTAATCAACGGCGATTTTCCAACGATCGGAAGGCGAGTGGTAGACGATGCCGCCGCCGACGCCGGTGAGCCAGTTGTTACCTGGTTGGGATTCGCCAGGCAAATAATCCACCACCGCGGTGCCCAGGTTAGCGTTGAGGTTCCAGCGTTTTTCCTTGTCGAGCGGCAGCATGTAATTCGCATTAAAAAGCGCAAACTGGCGGGCGCTGATCTCTTGGTAGAAATAACCGGGCAGCGACAGCGGATATTCAGCAATGAGCGGGAGGAATCCGCCGAGACGGTACGCGCTGAAACGATCGGCATCCACGCTCGTCCCAGCCGTCAGGCGAACTCCAAAACTTTGCTGGCTTTGAGGCAGGGTGTAGTCAAGCGCGGCCTCCGACCAGAACAGATGGGATTGGTTGTTGAGATGGTAGGGGTCATCGGCAAAACCGTAGGTGCCTGGATGACTGCGAAAGTGGCCTTCGTACCAGATCGATAGCTCCATCGCCAGCGCTGGAAAGAGTGTTGGCTCGACCCCGCCAAAGCGCAAGCCGGTGCGCAAGCTGAAATCGGCATGGTCGTTAGGCAAATGAAAGTCCGTCGCCGTGTCGTCGTTGTGACTATAGAAAATGTAGTGCCCCGTGCCGCGCAAAAGAAAGTTCAGAGGGATTTCATCGCCGGGATTAAACAAATGGTACAAACTCGCCGATAGCTGTCCGCCGCTGCCGTCGAACGATTGGCTAGGTAGATATTGGCCATCATGTATCTCATTGTAATCATCAGCAAAAGCGCCACCGGCAAGCCCGAGGCCAAAATCCGTGTTCGGCCCGAAAGCCTGGCGAATGCCCAGTTCCGAATCAACATACACCGGCGCGATTGCCAGCCGCAGAGTGAGATTCGTGCGGTAAAAATCCGGGTCGTTGTGATAGTAAAAAGCGTAGGCTGCCAACGGTTGATGTCCTTCGAACGCGCCATTGTAGCCGAATTGGATCAGGTCGCGCTGAACGGGGTCAATCTGCGCGGACACCAGGATTGGAGTCAGCCACAACAGGAAAAACAGCATGCGTCCAATTATTTTCACGCTGATTTCGTAATGGAAAACCGGGCAATCGGCAAGCCGATTCAAGCCTCGCCCTGAATCCTGGCTCGACAAGTTAAGACTTTTTCGGCTTACTGTGGTGAATTTTATTTTCGATGCCGCCACTAAATCCTGAATTGTTGACGAAAGCCAAAGGCCTCGGTTTTTCCGACCGGCAAATCGCCCATTTGACCGGCTCAACCGAAGACGCCGTCCGTGCCGAACGAAAAAAAATGGGCCTCGTTCCGAGCTATCGCCTGGTGGATACCTGCGCTGCCGAATTTGAGGCTTACACGCCCTATTATTATTCCACTTACGACCGCGGCGACGACGAGGTCAAGAATAATTCCGCCAGGAAAGTCATGATCCTGGGCGGCGGCCCGAACCGCATCGGACAGGGCATTGAATTCGATTACTGCTGTGTCCATGCCGCCTTCGCGCTCAAAGAGGACGGGTTTGAGACCATCATGGTGAATTCAAACCCCGAGACGGTCTCGACGGATTATGATACCAGCGACAAGCTTTTTTTTGAGCCTCTCACCCTCGAGGATGTTCTGCACATTTATGAACGCGAAAAGTGTTGGGGCGCCATTGCGCAATTTGGCGGGCAGACCCCGCTGAACCTCGCACTCGGGCTTCAGAAAAACGGCGTCAACATCATTGGCACTTCGCCGCAGAGCATCGAAATCGCCGAAGACCGCAAGTTATTCGCCGCGATGCTCAACAAGTTGGACATACCCCAACCACCCAATGGTCTCGCGACGAATGCGGAAGAGGCACTCGCCATATCGAAACGGTTGACCTATCCGGTCCTGGTGCGCCCGAGTTTTGTGCTGGGAGGTCGCGCGATGCAGATCGTTTATTCCGATTCCGAGCTTCAGCATTACATGCGTTTCGCCGTTGAAGCATCGCCGGAACGTCCGGTGCTGGTGGACAAATTCCTCGAGGACGCGACAGAAGTGGACGTGGATTGCCTTACCGATGTCGGACATTTCAAAAATCCGGACGAGGGAACTATCGTCATCGGCGGAATGCTGGAGCACATTGAGTTTGCGGGCGTGCATTCCGGCGACGCCGCCATGGTCTTGCCGCCACATACCATTTCCGACGCGGTCATCGCCACCATCCGCGAATACACTCATGCGATGGCGCGCGAACTCAGTGTCATCGGGCTGATGAACGTGCAATACGCTGTGAAGGGCGAAAACGTTTATGTGCTGGAGGTGAATCCGCGGGCATCGCGCACAGTGCCGTTCGTCTCCAAGGCCATCGGCAAACCGCTGGCCAAAATTGCCGCGAAAGTCATGGCCGGAAAATCCTTGAGGGAACTCGGTTTTAGTCAAGAGATCTGGCCCGAATATTGGGCCGTTAAGGAATCCGTTTTCCCGTTCAGTCGTTTTCACGGGCAGGACATTTTGCTCTCGCCGGAAATGCGTTCGACTGGTGAAGTCATGGGCCTCGACGCCGACCTCGGCGTGGCTTACGCGAAATCGCAGATGGCGGCCAGCTCGCCACTGCCGGCCGCCGGAAAAGTTTTCATCAGTGTCAGCGATGCCCACAAAAACACGGTGGCAGCCGTGGCAAAACAATTCTCCGACTTGGGCTTTGAGCTGGTGGCCACCAGCGGAACGGCTTCCGTTTTGGAAAGGGCCGGGTTGAAAGTTCAACGTATCATGAAGTTACTCGAGGGCCGTCCAAATATCGTGGACTTGCTTAAGAACAAGGAAATCCAGTTCGTCATTAACACGCCGAGCGGTGCTGCTCCGCGCGAGGACGAAATCAAGATCCGCACGACTGCAGTCTATACGGGCACACCGATTGCCACAACCCTGAGCGGTGCCAAAGCCGCCGCCCTGGGCATCGCCGCCTTGAAAAAGTCCGGCTATGCGGTGAAAACCCTGCAAGAATATCTTTGAATCCGCCCGCGGCTTACGCGAGTAATTCCTGAATTTCATCCCAGTCCAAGGCGGCGGCGAATGACTCTTCGCCGCCAATCGTGGACTGAATGATTTCACGTTTGCGGCTTTGTAGCGTCAGAATCTTTTCCTCGACCGTGTCGCGCGTGATTAGTTTGTAACTGGTCACAATCCGGGTCTGGCCGATCCGGTGTGCGCGATCCGTCGCCTGATCCTCCGCCGCCGGGTTCCACCACGGATCGAAATGAACCACCGTGTCCGCACCCGTAAGATTCAAGCCGGTGCCGCCCGCCTTCAAACTGATGAGGAAAACCGGGATGGTGACAACGGTCTGGAATTTCTCCACCACTGCAGCCCGATCCGTCGTTGAGCCATCGAGATAACAAAAATCAATGCCGTCCGCTATGAGCTTTTCCTTCAACAACGTCAGCATGCCGACGAATTGACTGAACACGAGCATGCGATGGCCGCCATCTATCACTTCCTCCAACAATTCACCGAACATTTCCAATTTGCCGGAGGCATTTTCCGGGTTCACTTCACCCGATTTCAGTAATCGCAAATCGCAACAGATTTGGCGGAGTCGCAGCAACGCGGTCAGAACCACCATGCGGCTTTTGGCCAGGCCTTCGGTGCCAATGGCTTCCAGCACTTCCTTGCGGCTGGCTTCGATCACTTGCTGGTAAACCCCGCGCTGCTGAGGAGTCAGTTCGCAGTACGAAATTTGTTCGAGTTTTGACGGAAGGTCAGACGCCACTTCCTTTTTGAGTCGGCGCAAGAGGAACGGCTTTAAGCGCCGTGCTAAACGCGTTTGCGTTGAGGCATCCCGTTCCTTCACGATGGGGAGTTCGTAGCGTTCACGGAAATCCATCGCGCTGCCGAGATACCCGGGCATCAGAAAGTCAAAAATGGACCAGAGATCCAGAACCGAATTTTCCATCGGCGTTCCGGTCAGTACAATCCGGTGTTTCGATTTTATGGCCTTCACGGCCTGGGCATTTTGGGTTTGCCGGTTCTTGATGTGCTGCGCCTCATCGAGGGCCACTGTGTCGAATTCCAGTTCGTGATATTTTCCTGCATCGCGGCGGATTAACGCGTAACTGGTCACCACGATGTCGCTCCCGGCGATGTCGCTGAACTTTGCATGCCGATCTGGCCCCTGCAACGCCAAAACTTTCAAGTGCGGCAGGAACTTTTTGGCCTCAGCCAACCAGTTGAATACCAGGCTCGTCGGGCATACGATCAAATGTGGCGTGGCCTCGGGCGGGCGCGGGCCTTCGTTCCGCAAAGAGTTCAGGAACGCCAGGGTCTGCAGTGTTTTTCCGAGGCCCATTTCGTCTGCGAGTATTCCGCCGAAGCCGTTAGCGCGCAGAAAATGGAGCCAGGCGACACCCAGTTTCTGGTAAGGGCGCAACACATTTTCCAATGCCCCGAGCGGGGGACACTCCAGCCTGGTCTCACCGCTTTGTTTCGCCGCTCGCTCGCGCCACGCGGTCGGAGCGTGAATTTTCCAATCGCCGTGTTGGCGCAACGTGGCTTCCAGAAAGCCGGCTTGAACATTATTGATGCGATAACCCGCCGCATGTTGTTGGGGTGCGCAATCGAGCAAAACCTCCTGCAATTCTTCAACCGCATTGGCATCAATCACCGCCATCCTTCCGTTCTTCAACCTGGTGTGATTCTGGCCGGATAAAATCAGGCGCTGAATATCTGCCGGTGAAAACGTCTCGCCGGTGCCTGATGCGAACACCACGCCCAGATCGAACCATTGCACTCCCGAAGAGGTAATCTCGAATTGAGGCTCGACTCGTTCAATGTTTTTCAGCGTACGATTTTCCAGTTGTTCATCCAGCGTGACCTCCCATTGGCGTTGTAGTCTGGGAAATTCGCGGGCCAGAAAATTTAACACGGCGTTTTGGCCGGCCAACAGCAGCTTGCCTTGTGCGTCGGGCCCGGAAAACCCGCTGCGCTGCAGGCGGGCTTGCGCCGAACGTTCGGCATTGAAATCGCGGGTCGAATAGCGCGTCGGCACCTCGGGATCAGGCAGCCACAGGTTCTCGTCTGCCTCCTTCACGCCAAGGGTCATGATGCGTGAACCGTAGGCACATTGGAGGAGCGCACTCAGTTGCGTGAGGCCGCCCTTGAGAGCCAACAGAAATCGCGGCGCTTTTGGTTCAAGTGTGAAATCTTCCAATTTGAAATTGGCCTCGATACCGCCCGCCGCCAATAGCGCCCAATCGCGGCTCAAAAATTGCGGCACTTTCGCTCGGGATATACGAACAGGCGATCGCAAAATCTCCTTCGCAATGGCGGGCAGGTCGAGCGGTTGCAAAACCTGTCGATGCCAGACCCAATCGCCAACTAGCACCGGCAGGGCTGTTTTATCCTTCAAAGCCAGAACAATCTCCCCGTTCGTTTCCAAGGTTGCCTGCAAGAGAAGTTTCATTGGTGATCGCGTGACGTTGACGACGTTGTTTTTGCCAAGCGTCAGCTTTTCATACCCCGCCAATAACGGCAGCAAAGCCGCAAGATCTTTTGCCTCCATTTGCAGGATGGCGGGCGTTTCGCCATTGGTCAGCGTCTCGACTCGCTCAATGATCGCATTGTCCACCTCAGAAAACGCGAAGGTGCGACCCCGGGGCAGCGCATTTAACGGACAATGTCCTCCGTTCCATTTTGCCTCAAATACCATCATTATTCTGCCGCGGGTGATGGCCTGCTCCAGGTTCGGTGGCAGGATGAGATGCAATTCAGCGGGTTCACCGCCGGCCTCGCGACGCAATTCGGGCGTTTTTTTGAGAGGAGCTCCAGCCAGCGTTCCAGCGCTTGAGGAAGGCGGCGGTACCGAGGCCTTCTCCTCGTTCTGCGACCTAAGCCAATGCAAGCCGACGGCCACGACATGTGCACAGATTTTCCCCCATTGCCTTGACTCGCGGCAGGGGCAGAGATTTTCCATACTCGCTCTGCCCTTGATCACCAGTGAAGCGCGGATGGAACCCTCGCCGGTCTGCACGACGCCACGCAATAACGGCGACGCCCAGTATGAGCTTAATACCTGCCCTTGCTCCATATAAGCGCGCGCGCGCTTCATCACGTCCCAGCCGGCAGCCTGGCTGAACAGTGATTCGTCGAGTTCATCGAACATTTCCGCTCAATATGCGCGCGGGATCGGTCAGCATTCAAGACTGCAGAGGGATTTTCCGGCGAGATCCTCTTCGTCCCGGGCTGCCACCGGAGGCTCCCTTCTTTTTATCACAGAAAATTTTGACTGCTGATTTTGCCACCCGGCTGCATTTATTTTCTCCCGATAAAAACGATCAGCGGTTACGCTGTGCACCGCAATGGCAACTCTTGGCAAACGTAATCTGCTGTCAGTGATCCGGGAATCTTCTCCAGGGCTTTATCTCGACGGCGGCGAACTCGGCGAGATTTTATTACCCGGGCGTTACATCCCCAAGGACCTAACTCCCAATCAAAAGCTCGATGTTTTTGTTTATCGCGATTCCGAGGACCGGCTGGTGGCAACGACGGAGACACCTCACGCGATGGTCGGGGACTTTGCCTACATGCGCGTTATCGGCATGCATCCGCATGCCGGGGCGTTTTTGGACTGGGGGCTTGCCAAGGATTTGCTCGTGCCGTTTCGTGAACAGGAATTCCCCCTCCGGATTGGGGACTGGGCGATTGTTTATGTCGGCATCGATCCCAAGACCAACCGCATTTTCGCCAGCACGCGCTGGGGACGTTTCCTTCATCACGATACGCCCGCATATCGTGAAGGCCAGCCGGTGAACCTGCTCATCGCCGGCAAAACACCGCTCGGTTACAATGCCATCGTCGAAAATGCCCACCGCGGGTTGCTCTTCAAGAACAACCTCTTCGCAGCGCTGAAAATCGGCGTCCGACTTAAAGGGTTTGTGCGCACGGTTCGTCCTGGCGGGAAAATTGATTTAAGCCTGGACGCGGCGGGCTACAAACGCGTCGCACCACTGACTGGGCTCATCGTCGCGGCACTGGAGAACAACGGGGGCAAATTGGATTTCGACGACGACAGTTCGCCCGTCGCCATCCGCCAAAGATTCGGCGTCAGCAAGAAAGCGTTCAAACAGGCGCTCGGCAAACTCTACAAGACGCGGCGCATCGAATTTCTCAAGCCGGGAATCCGGTTGCTCAAAAATTCTGACTGGTCTCCGGGGAAATGATCCTGATGTACAATGAAATCTGAACGTTCCGAATTGCTCCCGTTGCTCAAGCAATACTTTGGTTTCACTTCATTCCGGCCGCTGCAAGCGGAAATCATCCGAGATTCGCTCGCGGGCCAGGATGTCTTCGCGCTGTTGCCGACCGGTGGCGGAAAATCGCTTTGTTTCCAGTTGCCGTCCCTTGCGCGCGATGGGCTCACCCTCGTCGTCTCTCCTTTGATCGCGTTGATGAAAGATCAAGTGGACGCGTTGCAAGCTAGTGGAATCGCAGCCACGTTTTTAAATTCTTCGCTTTCTGCGGACGAGGCACGTGGGCGTGTTCGCGGTTTGCATATTGGAAAATTCAGATTGCTTTATGCCGCGCCTGAGCGCCTGATGCTTTCTGGTTTTCTGGAGGATTTAAAACGCTGGAACGTTCGGCTCATTGCCGTCGATGAAGCGCATTGCATTAGCGAATGGGGACACGATTTTCGTCCTGAATACCGCCAGCTCGCAGAGTTGCGCGGGCATTTCCCGACGGTTCCGGTCATGGCGCTCACTGCCACCGCGACCAGCCGCGTGCGCGATGACATCGTCAACCACTTAAAGCTGCGCGCGCCCAGTTGTTACGTCGCCAGTTTCAACCGCCCGAACCTGACCTATCGCGTACTTCCCAAAAGCAAGCCTTATGATCAGGTCCTTGAATTTGTCCGCGCGCGTCCGCGGGAGAGCGGCATCATTTATTGCCAGTCACGCAAAGCCGCCGAAAGCGTCGCGGAACGCCTGAGCGACGACGGCATCCGTGCCAAACCGTATCATGCCGGGCTCGCGCCTGAACAGCGGGCCGGTCATCAGGAAGCTTTTCTGCGCGACGACGTGCGAGTGATTTGTGCGACGATCGCCTTTGGCATGGGCATCAACAAACCGAACGTTCGTTTTGTCATTCATTACGATCTGCCGAAGAATATCGAGGGCTATTATCAGGAAACCGGGCGGGCGGGCCGCGACGGGTTGCCGGGTGAATGTGTTTTGCTGTTCAGCGCTGGCGATGTCGTGAAGCAAACTCAGTTCATTGACGAAAAAGCCGATTCGCAGGAGCAGAAAATCGCGCGCGAACAATTGCAGCAGATGGTGCATTACGCTGAATGCGCGAATTGTCGCCGCAGCGAATTGCTCGCTTATTTCGGCGAAACCTTTCCTGCCGACGGCTGCGGCGCCTGCGATAATTGCCTTTCACCGCGGGCCACTTTTGACGGAACGTTGTCCGCGCAAAAATTTCTTTCCTGTGTTTACCGCATCCGGGAGAAGAACGGTTTCGGTGTCGGCATGAATCATGTCGTGGAAGTTTTAACCGGCGCGGACACGGAGAAAATCCGCAAGTGGGATCATGGCCTGCTCTCCACCTACGGCATCGGCAAAGAACACAGCCGTTCAGAATGGGCGGCGATTGGCCGTGAACTGATCCGGCTGGGACACTTGCGTCAAACCGCGGAAAAATTCAGCGTGCTGGAGATGACCCGTGCCGGCGCGACGCTGCTCAAGCAACGCGGCAAGGTCACTTTGACTAAACCGGTGACTGCACCGGGACCGAAGACGCGCCGCGCCGGGGAAATAGCATGTGACGAAGTGCTGTTCGAGCGCTTGCGTCAGTTGCGCAAGCAACTGGCCGACGAACGCGATGTTCCGGCTTACATCATTTTCTCCGACGTCGCACTACGGCAAATGGCCCACGATTATCCGGCGAACGCGCGGGACTTCACCGGGATCAGCGGAGTTGGTGAGAAAAAGTTGCGTGAGTTCGGCGCCGTTTTTCTCGCGGAGATCGCCACGCATTTGCAGTCAAATCCGCGTCAGGTTTTTGCCGACGAGACAATTGTGGTGCCTTTCGCGCAACGTTCGAGCTTGGGCGATACCGCCCGCGAGACGCTGCGACGGTTTCGCGCGGGAGAATCCGTGACCCAGATCGCGGCCGGACGGAATCTCGTCGTGGGAACCATTTACAGCCATCTTACGACGGCGATCGAAGCGGGGGAGACGATTGATTTCAACCAGTTGATGAGCGTCGAAGCGCAAGCGGAGATCGCTGCAGCCTTCAAGCATACGGGTTGGGCAAATATCGTCGGCACTCGGGAATTGTTGGGGGAAAAATATGATTACGGTCTGCTACGGATTTTTCGAGCTGCGATGAATGTGCGCCCCGGCTAGGAGTCTGTAATGTGCAAAGGTGTCTCCAAGCAATGCTGTGTATTCAATGTCACCGGGAACACCGGATCAGACACGAGCACTCTTAATTGGACATGGAGGGTGGCGCTACTTCAGAGCTGCTTCCCCAGTCGGAGTTGGGGGTCGGGCCCATCTGAAACACAAAAGTGCCGCCGTTGGCAATGTCAGCATGGCTGAACCACGGCTTATTCCAGGCCTGGCCGTTGAGGGTGGCGGATTGAATGTAACAATTTTGATCAGAATTGTTTTGGGCCCGGATGATCAAGTCCTTTCCGATGCCCAGGTGCACCTTGGCCTCATCAAAGAGAGGCGAACCGATAATGTAATTCGGGCTCGCAGGATCCACCGGATAAAAACCCAGAGCACCGAACACATACCATGCCGACATGGAACCTTGATCGTCCATGCCAGGATAGGCGAGGCCGAATTTGTCGCTGCCGAACATGATTTGGAGAATTTGACGGACCACCTTCTGTGTCTTCCAAGGCTGGCCGGCATAATCATAAAAGAATGGGGTTTGCCAATCTGGTTGGTTGCCCTGGCAATACAGACCCAGCAGGCCGGTGACATCGCGGGCAATGCCTTTCGGGTGGTATGGCGTATTGAAAAACGTATCGAGTTTGTTCTGAAAGTTCTCCCGGCCGCCAACCAGATTAATCAAGCCTTGCACATCGTGCGGTACGAGCCAGAAGTTTTGCCAACCCGTGGCTTCTTTCGAGATGTAGTTATAATAAGGTTCATTGGGATCATAGGGTGAGATCCAGGAACCGTCGTCGTTGCGGCCGCGCATGAACCCGGTCGAAGGATCGAACATGTTCGTATAATTGTGGGCCCGCGCGAGAAACATCTGGTAATCGTCCTCCTTCCCCAACTTTTTGGCGAACAGGGCAAGCGCGTGGTCGTCCCAACTATATTCCAGGGTTTTATCCACGCCGGCGTTGCCACCCGCATAGGGCGGACTTGGATGGTCTACGAAATCATCATGCACCCAACCTTTTTTCAAATATTCGGCGAGATTGCCACGCGGCCCGGCTGGGTCAGTTGCGTTCTTGCGCAGATATTCGTAAACAGACGCATAGTCGAATGGCAGGCCGCGTTCCCAATCGCCGAGATACATCAGCACAGCGTGATCGCCATAAAAGGATGTGTGCATCCAGCCGGATTCGCGTGCCATTTCGAGGTGTGTGCGCAGGATGTTCGTTTTGACGTCCGGTTCCAGCAAAGTGAGCAGGACGGTTTGGTCGCGGCCCGTGTCCCAAAAGGCGATCGGACTATAACGATCGTATTCGGCGACTCCGCTTTCGCCATCGCGGCGATGAATGGTGTCGCCTTTCTTCACAATGAGCCACGGAGTAAGCAGCGAATTGTAGAGCGTGGAATAAAACAATTCCCGTTGATGTTCCGTGCCACCCTTGATTTCGATCAAATCCAGCTTTGCGCTCCATAGGTCTTCAGCGTGTTGGTGTACGGCGTCAAAGTTAGTGGGGTCGGAATCCAATTGCTTTTGCGCGGCCTCAAAATTTCGGGCAGCTGAGATACGCACCAGGATCGGTGCGCCGGCCGTCGTGGAAAACTCCAGATAGCTGCCGGCATAGCTCCCGGAATCCGAACGGGCGCCCGGCGAAACAGAATCATCCCTCCGGACGCGCGCCCCGTCCATCTGCGGTTGATTCTGGTGAAAAGTGCCGAAGGCTTTGAACGGCTTGGAAAATTCGGCAATGAAACAGCGACCCCGTGATTCCCGGCCGCGAACGGTGTGGTCACCCACGATTTCAACACTATTTTCCCCTGCACCCAGATCTATCAACACCCTGCCGAGTTCCGTATCCGGAAAGGTAAATCGATAAAATCCAGTGCGCTCCGTGGTGGTGAGTTCCGTCCGAATGCCGCTGTCAGGGAAAAATACGGAATAATAACCCGGCGAAGCCTTTTCGGATGTTTTGTCGTACGGTGAAGCGTAGGTGCGGTCGGGTGGAACGTTCCAGTCCCCGACGATGGGCATAATGGTCAGGCCAGGCATGGGCGAGGAAAATCCCAGCATAGTCCGGCGGGAATGGACGTAGGGGAAAATGATGCCATGATTGCCCGCCGCTTCTGTAAGATCTTTATTGATCGGCCCCAAAATGATGCTGCGGTGCGGCAAGGCTGGACCGGGAAAAGTGAAACCGGAGTACGTCTCTTCGCCGGGGGGCGGAGCGTTGCCCAACAATTTCTGATCGTCCAGCGAAGCGGTGCCGACTAGCGGGTTCGCATATTGTATAGGAGTTCTTTCGGCAACCAGACTTGTTGCCAGACAGCACAATAGAACTGTCGCGGTCACATATTTTAGAAAAATTCTTTGTGTCATAAATGGATGTTAAACCGTTTCACATCATTCGGTAAAACTTTTATCACGTCACGCTTGGAGATTCAACAGTGACCTCGAATGGCCACTTGTGAATTAGCGTTTTGCCGAATTTGTTCGCCTAGACCGAAAATTTGATTCGACAGACTGACTGACTGCAGAAATACCGATTGCTGGATTGTCTGTCTCCATCTCAACCAGGCGCATTAACGAAAGGGGGAAAATTATACCGGAATGAGCGATGGCTGGACAAATTCGTCACCCGAATTTTAAATAAATCACTTTTAGGTATGCGGCTTCTTTGAAGGTTGCGGGATGATCCGCTGGTTGCCGCATGGTTTTGAGTTCCGAAAATGTTCTTCCTGATTTGCGTGCCGCGGAGCGGACCGCCTCAAAAAATTCCAATGCCGGCACGTGGGCCGAACAGGAGCCGGCAACCAAAATGCCACCTTGCTCCAGGTGCGCAATGCCCAGTGAATTCAATCGTTCGTAAGCGCGCAAGGCGCCTTCGCGTTCCGCCGCCTTCTTGGCCAGCGACGGTGGATCGAGCACGACTAAGCCAAATCTAGCAGGACATTTTTCGAGCCATTCAAACGTGTCAGCGTGCACGGTTTCATGTCGGCATGTTGCCACGCTGGAAAGATTTTGGTTCAGGGCAAAATTTCGCTTCGCAGACTGGAGTGCATGGGCACTGATATCGAGATCGGTCACTAATCTTGCGCCACCACGAGCGGCATAAACCGAAAAGCCGCCCGAAAAACTGAACGCATTCAAGACCTTCCTGCCGTTTGCCAATTTTTCCACTTCCGCCCGGTTCTCACGTTGGTCGAGGAAAAAGCCGGTCTTCTGCCCGCGTAAAACGTCGGCCTCAAACCGGATTCCATGCTCGGAAAATATCACCGGTGCGTCCGGAAGCGAACCGGATACGACCTGGCCGTCGCGCAATTGAAATTGTTTGGCTGTGGATGATTGGATGTTTCGGCTCAGGCGGAGCACGATCCGTTCGCTGGGAATTTTTTCTTTGAAGAGTGCGAGGATTTCATTCAGGCGCGGCAGCCAGGCAGCGGTGTAAAGTTTTAGCGCCAGCGTGGAATCGTACCGGTCCAGGACCAGCCCGGGCCAGCCGTCGCTTTCACCGTGGATCAAACGAAAACCAGTTGTCTCCGCGTCAAAAAGCTTTTCGCGGAGGGCGAGGGTCCTGGCCAGTCGCATTTCCCACCACGCAGCGTCAATTGTTTGCGGTTTACCCGCGTGCAAAATGCGCACGCGTATCGGCGAATCAGAATCAAACAATCCGACGGCGAGAAATGTGTCTTTTCGGTCAAAGATAACCGCCAGTTCGCCCGTCTGCCCGGCGCGATTGGCCGCCTGAATACTGTCCGCAAAAACCCAGGGGTGACCGGAACGGACAATGGTCTCAGCGGTGACGGTAATCCGCAGTCGCAACCGGGCTTTGGTATTGGATCGAGCTGTCACGCAAGGACGCAAAGTATCAAAGCCCATTGGCGATGCGATAAATTTAATCTTTGATCAAAGGATCACTAAAATTGACGAGCTAACCCAATTCCAAATTCGAAGACAAATCGGCTCAAAATCATTGTTCAAGATTCAAGAGTAACGTTTTTGTTAATGGACCGGGACGGATTTTTGATGAACGAAATCGAACCCGCGCTTCCTGAGTTCATCGCTCATGGCCACCTCATAATCCGACTCCAATAAGCCCGGCCCCAGCTTGACGTGTATTTTGAAAGCTGCATCCACGATCTGCTTAGAGATTTCATTTTCAGGCGTGGCGGTTCTTGGTCTCTTTGCACCTTTGCGTGGGATTCATTCCAAACCGCTGGCCTTGCGTGCTCGTTTCAGGACTTTTTGCGCAATAGTCCTGGCCCGGGCTGATCCCTCGGCGAGAACGCTGTTGACGTAATTTGGATTCGCCGCGAGTTCTGCCCGTTTCTTCCGCGCTTCGGCAAAATAATGCCAGTAATTTTCGAACAACGCCTTTTTCAAGTCGCCGTATCCAAGGCCGCCGGCACGCAGACGCGTTTCAAAATCCGCGGCCACTTCAACGGGCGCGACGAGCTTCAACAATTGAATTGCCAGATTTTTATCCGCGTCCGGCTTGGGTTCGGCGGGTGTGCGCGAATCCATTTGGATTCCCATGATTTTCTTGCGCACGGCTTTCTCGTCTCCGAAAATCTCAATCGTATTGCCGTAGCTCTTGCTCATCTTTTGACCGTCCGTCCCGGGCACGACCGCGACCTCGTCCCGGATCCTCGGTTCGGGAATCACAAACGACTGTTGGTATTGCTCATTGAATTTAATCGCGATGTCGCGTGTCATTTCGACGTGTTGTTTCTGGTCGCGACCCACTGGCACGATGTTGGAGTCGTAGATCAAAATGTCCGCTGCCATCAATACCGGATACGCGAACAGGCCGTGATTCACCGGAATACCTTTGGCGGCCTTGTCTTTGAAGGAGTGAGCCTTTTCAAGCAGGCTCATCGGCGTGAGGGTGGAGAGAATCCACGCAAGCTCCGTGACTTCCGGTACGTCCGACTGTTTGAAAAAAATGGACTTTTTCGGGTCCAAACCGCATGCAAGAAAATCCAGCGCCACATCTTGCGAATTCTTGCGGCGTTCCTCCGCATCGAAGAGCGAGGTCATTGAGTGGTAATCCGCGATGAAATATAGAGCCTGGCCTTTTTCCTGGAGTTCAATGGCGGGTCGCATCATGCCGAAATAATTGCCGAGATGCAGCGCGCCGCTAGGCTGGATACCTGAGAGAATTCTCACTGCCGAAGCACTGGCCGGCGCCTTAGAGTGTAGTGGAACAATTGGTTGAGCTTCGCTCATTCCAGAAAATTAGCAAAACCGGCGGCAAGGGAAAGGGTGAAACGGGGAAACTCAAGTTTCAACCATGAATAAAGCCAGACTGTCTTGCCTTGATCTTGGTTCTGTATGGGGGCTGGCGCATGGTTGTTATCTCCCCGCCCGAAAGTTCGGATCTTGGAATTTTGTTAGCGTTCCCCTTTTCACTTCCCAGCGGTGTAAATCCTTTCCCAGTTCGCTCGGCCAGTTTTCCTCCGTGCAGGTCATAAAGACCTGGCCGCTGGTCTTGCGCGTGCGTTCGAGCATCGGCAGCAACCCGCTTCGGCGTTTAACATCCAGCTCGCCCATGACATCATCAATCAGCAGCACCGGTGGCGAACCATAAACGCCGGCCAGAAATTCCGCCTGCGCCATTTTTAAGGCAATCGCCAGGGTACGCTTTTGGCCTTCGCTTCCGAAATGGGCCGCGGATTGCTCATTTTGCAACAATCGAACATCGTCGCGGTGCGGGCCGACCAGTGTCGAACGGTAGGTGCGTTCACGGGTTCGTGATTGCGCTAGTTCCACCGCAAAATCATTTTTCACGCTCGGTTGGTACTCAATGCGCAATTCTTCCGCGTCGTTGGAAATGCGGCGGTATGCGAGCCGCGCGAGCGGGGAAAACTTGGGAATGAGTTCACGACGCGCCCTGATGATTTCGTTCCCGAGCTTAACGAGTTCTAGCGAAAAACTGATGAGCGCAGCTTCGTCGGTCGAGCGGCTTTTCAGCAGGGCGTTCCGGGCGCGTACCGTGTGCATGTAACGTTGCAACAACGGCAAATAGGCCGCATTGGTTTGCGCGAGCAACAGGTCGAGAAAGCGGCGCCGCGAACGCGCTGCGCCTTTGACCAGTTGGAGATCTTCCGTGCAAAAGACCACAGTACGGAGCACCCCGAAATAATCGGTCAGCCGTTTTACCGGCTGACCGTCGAGGGCCAGTTTCCGTTCGCGCGCCGACCAATAGATTTTGATTTCGTGCTCCCCTTGCCCTGTGACACTACCTCCTGCAAAATAGCCCTTCGCGCCATGGCGGATCATTTGCGCTCCACCCACACCGCGGAACGAGCGCAACGTGGCCATAAGATAAATCGCCTCGAGGATGTTTGTCTTGCCCTGGGCATTGTCGCCGAGCAGTAGATGGAAACCGGGCGAAAAGTCCATGTCCAGCCGCGCGTAATTGCGGAAGTCTCGGAGTCGAAGATGGGACAAATGCACGTGGGGAAAATGGAGTGCCAACCTTGCCTTCGCGAGTTTTTTCAATCCGGCAAATCAACTTTTTGCCGGTTCTGGCTTTGATTTCTGGATTTGAGAACGCAGCCCGGCAGAGATTCTCTTGTGCAGCCTGTTTGTTCTGAGGCCGGACATCCCGCGCAATAGCGGGTACTTCACGTGTGGTTGGGGCGAGCGGGAAACGTCCTCGGACGTCGTGTGCTTTCTGCTCATCCCTGGCGCTAGATCCAGACCGATTTTTGAAAACAAACGCTGCACAAATGCGGAACAATGGACTGATATTCCGTGCGCTAAGCGATTTTCGTTAGCGCGCAGCTCTGGTCTTTTCAAGGCAAAGAGCGTGCCAATGAGTTCACGCGCGGAATAACGTTCATGACGGGAAACGAGTTCCAATCCCTCACTCAGCATGGTGCCGGCCTGGGTTTCACTCAGCTCGAAATCCAGAACCACAAGCGCCGGGAACTCCTCTTCGTCGAAATATTTGCCGTGCACTTCTCTTGTGCCCCGAGTTGAACATTTTTCTGATGAAACTGGATGTCTGATACCGGTACCCAATGATGGCCGTCCAGGCGCCGGCCCTCGAACAGGAAGACGTGCGGCCAGTCACTCCAGAGGCCTTCCGCGTGCTGATGCCGTTGCGCCCGGCGAATCGACGCATCAACTAGGGTCATGCCACCGCACAGGCCCACCCGCCCGGGGCGCGCCTAACGTTCAAGAAATTCACGGTTTGAGATTCCATTCACGATAATGCCCTGGTTTTCCATGCGGCGGAAATTGTTGATGGCTCCGGGGCGGGAAGCAAGGCTGCGAAGGCCGCTGCTTATTAATTTATTTCAGCCGCCAGAACTGCTTTCATATCGCATGGTTCCGTGCGTGATGTTTGAAGACAGTCACCTGCTGGTTGTGAATAAACCGGCTGGCTGGAACACACACTCCCCGGGACCGTTCGCCGGCGAAGGCATTTATGACTGGCTTCGTGCCCGCGAAATGCGTTGGTCTTCGCTCGCAATTTTACACCGGCTCGACAAGGAAACCAGCGGAGTGCTGGTCTTCGGCAAGACGCCGGTAGCCAATCGCTCACTAACGGAACAATTCACGCAGCGCCGGGTCCGGAAAAATTATTTAATGCTCACCGACCTTAAGTTTCCACGAAAAGAAATCACGGTCAAATCACCCCTCCTGCGCATTGGGGACAAATATGCAAGCCGCCCTGGCGGGGAAATCGCCGAGACCATTTTCAAATTGACCTCAGAGTTAAGGGTCCCAGGTTTAAACCTCGAGGTTATCCAAGCGGAGCCTCTGACAGGGCGGACACATCAGATTCGCGTTCACGCAGCCGAAAGCGGCTTTCCGATTCTGGGGGATGTACTTTACGGCGGCACACCGGCGACGAGAGTTTTTTTGCACGCAGCTGAGATTGAATTCACACACCCGGCCAGTGGCGAGACGGTGACGTTTCGTGCCCCAGTCGATTTTTTAGTGGATCGGGAGGGAATTCTCAGGGCAGAAACCAATTTTAAAGACGATAAATTGGAGACTCTTCACGTCGGCTCCTCCACCTTGCGGACGGCGATCATTGAGCCGGACTTGACAGATGCTTTTCGACTCATACATGGCGCCAGTGATGACTGGCCTGGATGGTTTGTCGATAAGCTCGGCTGCTTTTTGCTTTCCCAATCGGAATTTCCGTTGAGTGGAATGCAAAACGATGAACTCTCGCGACTCGCCAGAATTCATTCTGTGCGCGGCGCGTACCACAAGACTCTGTCGCGCCAGGTACACCGGTCAAATGCCGCCGATGCGTCACCACAACTGGCTTTTGGCGAACCCGCGCCGGAACGTTTTGAAATTCGGGAGAATGGCACCCGCTTCGAGTTGAGTTTTAAAGAAGGTTATTCCGTCGGTTTGTTTCTGGATCAGCGCGATAATCGCCGTCGTTTATTGACCGGCCACATCGCCGCCGATTTCTCATTTCCGCAACCGTTTACCCCGGATTTCCAGCTGCTGAATACGTTTGCCTATACTTGCGGTTTTTCCGTTTCCGCGGCCAGGTCAGGCGCGCGGACGACGAGCCTGGATCTCTCCAAGAAATATCTCGAATGGGGCCGGCGCAATTTTGCGCTGAACGACCTCGATCCAGCTGCTCATGATTTCATCTACGGCGACACTTTCGATTGGCTCCGGCGACTGGCAAAAAAGGGCCGCGCCTTCGACGCTGTCGTGCTTGACCCGCCGACATTTTCGCAATCGAAGGAAACCGGTGTTTTCCGGGTGGAGAAAAATTTCAGCAATCTGGTATTGGCCGCGTTGCCGATCCTGAAACCTGGCGGAATTTTGCTCGCCTCCACCAATGCAGCTGACTGGCCGCCGGAAAAATTTCTTATTGAAACAGAAACCGCCGTCCACGTCGCAAAACGGAGGATCGCGAAAAAATGTTACGTCCCGCAGCCGCCGGATTTTCCCGCCACCCGCAACCAACCGGCGTATCTAAAGACGCTGTGGCTGCAGATTGGTTAAAGCCACCGCTTTCCTCCGTGGAACAGATCGCGAGCGAACCACCGCGCCAGCAGTACAGCCTGCCTGCACCGAATCTCGCAGATGAGGGAAACACCCCATACCCGCCACACTAGTTTCTAGAATATTATGCTCGATAATGAGAATAAGCAAAGTCGCAACCCTCAAGGCTTCAGGCAGCGCTCAAAATCAATATGAGACTGTTTCATCTCCTCGTATCCTTGTGGTAGATGATAACCATGACACGCGACAACTCTGTGTTAATCTTCTGGTTGATTTTGGCTACGAGGTCGAAGCCGCTGCGGACGGCGCCGCAGGTTGGGAAGCCATTCAGATTAACCACTACGATCTCATTGTGACCGACAATAAAATGCCAAAAATGACGGGCATTGAAATGCTGAAGAAAATCCG
>JBEKMT010000098.1:0-18961 GCA_050008355.1 Verrucomicrobiota bacterium | reverse complement strand
ACTGGAAGTACCGACGATTTATTTCAGCCACGAGCGCGAATGTTTTCGCCGGGGCGGGCAATGGCTGCCCGTACCGCCGCCGCACACGGATCCCAGCAAGCCGGATCCTTACGAAGGCGCACGCCCAAAGTCGCACGAACCGGTCAAAAAATTGGTCGTCCGCGTCCGCACGATTGCCGACATGATCAGCACAGGGATGATCGAGTCGCGCGCCGATAGCGTGGACGACATCATTGGCGAGGTCAGCGCCGCGCGGGTCACCGAGCGCGGCACCCGTGCGGATGACAAATCCAGCGAAGCGGCGATGGAAGACCGGAAAAAGGCGGGGTATTTTTAACGGTTCGCCGGTATTGGCCAGCGATCAAACCATGAAAATTCCCAACAAATCCGCTTGGATGCGCACAGGGCTTAAGGTGTTGCGAGCGCGGGGAATATTTGGCGCACCACTGGCGGCCAGTCGTATTTTTTTCCCGGCCAAAGCCAAATCGTATTCTGCCTGCCTTGAATTAGTTGCCGGGCGCAACGGCTTGGAGATCGGCGGCCCGTCGCATGGCGGTCTCGGACCGAAGGGCCACCTTCCGATTTATCCAGCGATTGCACACCTTGACAACTGCAATTTTGCGGCCAACACGGTTTGGGAAAAATCGTTGCAGGAGGGAAATTATTACGATTTTTTCCCCGGCAAACCCAAGGGCCGACAGTATGTTGCCGAGGCCACAGATCTAAAGGTGATCCCCGATAATCACTATGATTTTGTCCTTTCCAACCACTCGCTTGAACACACCGCGAATCCGCTCCGCGCATTGACCGAATGGGTTCGCGTTCTCAAGCCTGGCGGTGCCGCAATATTGGTTCTGCCCCACAAGGCAGAGACCTTTGACCGCCGCCGACCAGTGACAACACTGGAACACCTAATCCGAGACTTCCAAAATAATACCGGGGAGGATGATTTGACTCACTTGCCAGAGGTACTGGAATTGCACGATATGGATTTGGACTGGGGAGTGAATGATTTTGAGCAATTGAAGCAGCGGACGGAGAATAATTTTCAGAACCGCTGCATGCACCATCACGTTTTTACCACTTCACTGCTGATCGAGATGTTCAACTTTGCAGGCATGCAAGTCCTCTCGGCCGAATCTGTGCGCCCTTTCCATGCCATTGTTTCGGCGAGAAAACTCTCGCATGGGGAAGAGCCGAAAAACGATCCGTTTTTATCCAAGGAAGCGTCCTGGAGAAAAACCAGCCCGTTTAAAATTGACCATACCTAATATCTAACTGTCCTCAAACCATTAATTTCAAAGAAGATACGCTCTTAAAACACCCGTCATGTCCCCTTCACAGCATCCAATCGAACTCTTGCGTTTCAACACCTGCGGCAGCGTGGATGACGGCAAATCCACGCTGATCGGCCGGTTGCTTTACGATTCGAAATCATTAATGGAAGATCAGGTTGAAGCGCTGGAAAAATCGGCCGACATCACGGGCGGTGGCCAGATCAACCTCGCCAACCTGACAGACGGCCTGCGCGCCGAGCGTGAGCAAGGCATCACGATTGACGTGGCGTATCGTTATTTCGCCACGCCCAAACGTAAGTTCATCGTCGCCGACACACCGGGCCACGTCCAGTATACGCGTAACATGGTCACGGGCGCCTCGACGGCGAATCTTTCAATCGTGCTGGTGGACGCGCGACAGGGTGTGATCGAGCAAACACGCCGGCATACCTGCATTGCGGCGCTGCTTGGAATTCCGCACTTGGTCATCGCCATCAACAAAATGGACCTGGTGGAGTGGAAACAGCAACGCTTCCAGGAAATCCGCGATGAAATAGAGGCTTTCCTGCCCAAGCTCGACGTATTTCGTGACGTGAAGTTCATTCCGATCAGCGCCCTGAACGGCGACAACGTCGTCGACGCCTCGTCGAAAACGCCGTGGTATGAAGGGCCGACTCTGCTGGCGCACCTGGAAACTGTCCACATCGCGAGCGATTGGAATTTAACTTCCTTCCGCTTTCCAGTGCAATGGGTCAATCGACCGAATGATCCGACGGATAAAAAACTCCATGATTTTCGAGGTCTAAGCGGCCAGATCGCCAGCGGCATTGTGCGCAAGGGCCAGCAGGTCGCCGTATTACCCGGCTCAATCAAAACCACGGTCAAAGATATTTGGACATACGATGGTTCGGTCGATGAGGCTTTCTGCCCGCAATCCGTGACGATTTGCCTGGAGCACGACATTGACATCAGTCGAGGAGACATGATTGTCGGCTTAGAGCAATTGCCCGGGATGGAATCCAACCTTCGCGCGCGAGTCTGCTGGATGAACATCCGCCCGTTACAAGCAAACAAAAAATATTTTCTGAAACATGGTACACAAACGGTGCAAGCCGTCGTCACCCAGATCGAAAACCGCATCAATTTCTCCACGCTGGAACCAGAATCGGCGCCTTCCGCCCTCGGGGTGAACGACATCGGGGTAATCCGGGTGAAAACATCCAAGCCGTTGGTGTTTGACGGTTACACCACCAACCGGTTGACCGGCTCTTTCATCCTCATCGAGCAAGGAACCAACGCCACTGTGGCCGCGGGCATGTTGTTTCCGCCAAACGAAGCGGTGAAGCCGGAATATACGGATTTCGCGATTTAAAGGACGACAGACTCGTGCTGCCTTCATCGGACCTTCGGGTCAGCAGTAAGAAGCTGAAGCATCAAACCCGGGCAACCGTCGTGGAATATATCTGCCGACCATGTTTGTCAATCATCCTCACATCCATATGTTCCGTTTGCAATGAGACGGTTGTGAAGCCCGAGACGGATTTGGCGAATTTCGAATGTTTGGTGTAAAACGTCGGCGTGTGTTGCGATCCGGCACCGGAATCGAACAGATTTACCTCGCCGGCAAGGAGATGTTGCAAATCATGATCATGGCCATTGAAGTAGGCCTGAACGTTGTATTTGTGCAGCAGTGGCAGGATGTTTTCAATAAGTTCATGGGTATCACCGTGCCCGCCGCCGGAATAAATCGGGTGGTGCGCAAAAACAATCCTCCAGTCTGCCCGCGAGTCAGCCAGCGCGGACTCGAACCAGGCCAATTGTTTGGGCACATCCTGTGTCATGACGTGCTCGCGAGTGTGCTCATGGTTCATCTTGTAATAGCTTTTCACCATCGGGGTCGTATCGAGGTAAAAGAAGTCCGCCGTGGTTTGAGCGTCGATCTGGTGGGTGTGCTGGTAGTAACGGGCGGGCATGTTCCATCGCGGATTGACGGCATGGTAGGCGATTTGGGAGTCACAATCGCCGGCGCCGTGATAATCGTGGTTGCCCAAGATACAATACCAAGGGCGCTGCAACGCCGGGTCGGAATAAACTTCTTCAAAAGATTTTTGCCAGTGAGGATCATCCACTGACTTGACACCGTCCTCATAAAAGTTATCGCCGACGGAAATGATGAATTGAGGACTGATGGCCCTGGCCGTTTTGGCCATCTGCACGGCAACCTGAACCTGGTCGCGTTCTCCCTGTCGCCCCCAATCGCCGAACACCATAAAATTCAATCCGACAGGTGGCGCCATTGGAGAGCTGGCTTCGGCGAGCAAGCTGGCTGGCAGGAACTGGCTCCCGATGACAGCCTGACTGGCAACAAAAAGATCGCGAACGAATTCGCGGCGCGTTTGCTTCATAACTCACCCACATTATTGTCTAACAAGACGTTAGCACCGAAGTCAATCAAGACGATTGGAAGCCGAAGAATCGTCTCTTCGAAGTGGCGAAATCTCCGGACAGGAGAAACTATCTTTTCGCCTTTGCGGCGATTGATGCCTTCCCGTTGGCGGGAGGTTTCTGGACACCAGAAGTTTTCTTGCTCTCGAACGCCTCCACAGTATTCCCTACAAGCACAGCCTTGTTTTTCTTCAGGAACTTTTGAATCGTCGCAATGCTGCCAACCAGGTTGGGCACGCGAACAGCGTTGGGCTTGGCGAGTTTGTAATGGACAAGCAATTTGCCGACCATCCCGACTTTTAGATTCAATTCGGCCATACGCCAAACTTGTCCGTCAGCCAGTATGACATTAATATTAGCCATATCTGATTCTGTACCGGAATTTCGGGTTAAACCAGTTAAATCGCCAAATTCCCGACTGCCGGTTTCCCCACCAAAACTGCCATTGGATTTTTTTTGCAATCGTGCTATTGGTGGAGTCATGCTAAATGCCAAAGCTTATTCCGCCCAATCCGCCACTTCGCCTCTCGCACCCGCCTCGATCCAGCGCCGCGAGCCCACGCCGCATGACGTGCAAATTCAAATCCTTTTTTGCGGTGTCTGCCACACCGACCTCCATATCTCCCGGAATGATTGGAGAGGGACCACTTATCCTTGTGTGCCCGGCCATGAAATCGTCGGGCGGGTGACCAAAGTCGGCGCCCACGTTAAAAAGTTCAAAGTCGGCGATACGGTCGGAGTTGGCTGCATGGTGGATTCCTGCCGGGTCTGTACGAATTGCAAAGAAGGATTCGAACAGTTTTGTGAAAAGGGAACCATATTTACCTACAATGCCCCAGACAAACACCTCGGTGGAATGACTTACGGCGGTTACTCGGAAAGCGTGGTCGTGGATGAAGCCTTTGTGCTGAGCATTCCAAAGAACCTGGATCTGGCGGCCGCGGCTCCCCTGCTCTGCGCCGGCATCACGACCTATTCACCGTTGCGTCATCACGGAGCCGGCCACGGGAAAAAAGTCGGAATCGTTGGTCTTGGCGGACTGGGCCATATGGGGGTGAAATTGGCGAAGGCTTTTGGTGCCCACGTCGTCGTGTTCACGACTTCGACCGGCAAAATCCAGGACGCCATCCGGCTTGGCGCAGATGAAGTGGTCAATTCGAAGAACGCCGACGAAATGGCCAGGCATCTTAGCAGTTTTCATTTCATTCTCGACACGGTGGCGGCAAAGCATGATATCAATGTGTATTTGCAACTGTTGAAACGCGACGGCACTCTGACGCAAGTCGGGGTACCCGCCGAACCGCTGGACGTGCAAGTTTTCAATTTGATCGTTAATCGCCGCAGTTTTACCGGTTCGCTCATTGGCGGCATCGCCGAGACACAGGAGATGCTCGACTTTTGCGGCAAACACAAGATCACTTCCGACATCGAGCTGATTCCCATCCACAAGATCAACGAGGCATACGAACGATTGTTAAAGAGCGACGTTAAATATCGCTTCGTGATTGACATGGCTTCCCTGAAATAACCGTCCACTTTTGTCGAAGAGATGAGCGGACGATGGTTGTTGGGAGTTTTATCCGTGATTCTGGCAACGGAGCTCCTGACGGCTGACTCGGCCTTCGCTGACGAAATCCCATTGGTAAAGCGTCAATGGTTTGAGGCACGCTCACCCCATTTTAACATTTACAGCTGCGGCGCGCCGGCGGCGGTGTTTGAGGTTGCCGGACGATTGGAACAGTTTTGTGACGCTTATTCCGTGCTTGCGGGTGCGCAGTCATTGGCCTCGCCGCCGATTGTGGTCATTGTGTTCCCCGACCATGATTCCATGAAACCGTTTCTGCCGCTTTACCATGGCCGGCCAGAAAGCATTTCCGGCTTTTTTGTGCACGGTGACGACGAAAACCTAATCGTGCTGTCCTCACCCAGGGCTGACCTGGAGTCGATGGACATGTCCGTCGTGTTTCACGAATATACACATCTGCTGCTCCGGCGAAACGACCGTATCTGGCCGCTCTGGCTAAAGGAGGGCATGGCGGAGATTTATTCCACCTTTCAGACGACCGGTTACACCGCCTTTATCGCCGAGCCAATCCAGCATCATTTGCGCCTGCTCGCGCAGGAACCGATGATACCGTTGGTGGAACTATTTTCCGTCACCCACGATTCGCCGCAGTATAACGAACAATCGCGCCAAGGAATTTTTTATGCGGAATCGTGGCTGCTCACTCATTTGTTGTTCGCCGGAGATAATCCCACTTTACGTCAGCGATTTGGGAATTATACGCCGCTCCTGCGCGCCGGGGAAAATCCCGTCCAGGCCTTCACCAACGCGGTGGGGTTAAGCTTGTCGCAAGTTGAGGCGCAAATGCAACGTTACCTCCAAGGCGGACAGTTTGCACCGATTCAACTGACCTTGCAGGGGCACGGTTCCGCCCCGCAGCACTTGCTGGCGCGACCATTGACCCCAGTGGAAAATTATTTTCGTCTGGGCGACGAGCTGCTGCGCATCAATCGACCGGACGAAGCGGAGACATATTTCAACGACGCGCAGAAGCTTGCACCGGCCAGCCCGCTTCCCTACGAAGGACTTGGCTTGGTGGCGATCCGCCGCGACCGTCCGGACGCAGCGCTGAACCAATTCAAGGAATCATTGGATCACGGCTCGACCAGCTACCTGACACACTATTTTTATGCGTTGAAAAAATACCAGCGAGCACAGGCGGAGTTAGGGACCCAGGGACCACTGTTGCCGGCGACGGCAGAAGAAATTCACGACAATGTGTTGAAATCCATCGTGACGATGCCGGACTTCGGGGCGTCGCACGAATTATTTGGCATCCTGGAAATGACGCCGGAGGGCGATCCTCAGCTGGGAGAAGAACATTTGCAACTGGCAGCGCAGCTGGAACCCGAAAACCTCCACTTTCAGCTCGCACTGGCACAGGCCCAAATCATCAACAAGGAACCTGACGCCGCCAGCAAAACCCTCGCCACCTTGCTGCTGCCTGGCGTGGATGCCCAACTGCGCCAGCAAGCTGAAGAATTGGTGCAACAGATCGGCAAATGAACCTCATCGGGTGACGTCGCATTTGTTTTGCGATGGCTTCGTGCTACTCTCTGCCCCATGAACAAGGAGCATTGTGCCGCCCATCTATTCCGACCGCTAACCATAAAGTCGGTCACCCTGCGCAATCGAATCGGGGTTTCTCCGATGTGCGAATATTCATCGGAGAACGGCATGGCGAATGACTGGCATCTGGTCCACCTGGGCGCCCGTGCGGTAGGTGGCGCGGGGTTGGTCATTGCCGAAGCCACCGCGGTTTCACCCGACGGCCGCATCACGCCAGGCGATGCCGGAATTTGGTCCGACGAGCACGTTGAACCCATTAGCCGCATCAACCGTTTCCTCAAACAAAACGGAGCAGTTCCGGGAATTCAAATTGCCCATGCCGGTCGCAAGGCTTCCGCTAAGCGTCCCTGGGATGGCAGCGCCCACCTCGCGGAGATTGATGGTGGATGGCAGACCATGGCGCCAAGCGCCCTGCCCTTCGGCGACATATTGACCAAGGTTCCGCATGCGCTTACAGAACCTGAAATTACTCAGTTGCAAAGGGATTTTGCCAGTGCCGCTAGGCGCGCCCATGGCGCCGGTGTTGAATGGCTGGAACTTCATTTCGCGCACGGTTACCTGGCGCACGAATTTCTCTCGCCGCTTTCCAACGAGCGCACGGACAAATACGGCGGCAGTTTTGAAAATCGCACTCGGTTTGCCCTGGAGACAACACGCGCCGTCCGCGCTGTTTGGCCGGAGAAATTTCCGCTCGTCGCACGAATTTCAGCGACTGATTGGGTTGAAGGCGCCTGGGATATTGAGCAAAGCATTGAACTGGCGCGACGGTTGAAAGCACAGGGTGTTGACTTGATTGATTGCAGCTCGGGCGGGAATGTGCCGTACGCAAAGATTCCCGTCAGTCCAGGGTATCAAGTCGTCTTCGCCGAACGGATCCGGCGCGAAGCCGGAATCGCCACCGCGGCGGTTGGCGGTATTACCGATCCGATACAAGCCGACGAGATCATCCGCAATGGCCGCGCAGACTTGGTTTTGCTCGCGCGCGAGTTTTTGCGTGAACCCTATTGGCCCCGCTTGGCAGCCCAAAAACTCGGACACCAAGATTTGTTGCCACCTCCAAAACAATATGCTCGGGCGTGGTGAAATTGAATCAAAGTGGCTGCCGCGTGAAGCGCTTCGTGGAGCACCTTGCCCGCTCAAAGTAAAAAATACCGGATGACTCCGGATTCGGCTCGGCAAGTTATCAATCGATGTTTAACCAATGCGCCAGACGATGCGCGCCTTGTTCAAATCGTAGGGGGACATTTCCATCTTCACACGGTCACCGACCGTAAGCCGGACGAAGCGTTTGCGCATCTTGCCCGAAATGGTAGCCAGCACCTGATGTTTGTTATCCAATTCGACACGAAACATGGTTCCCGCCAGCACGGTTTGTATACGACCTTCGACTTCTATATGCTCTTCCATGAAAATTCACGAAAAAACAGGGCGACGCCCCTTACGAACGTCGCCCTGGAAAAAATCTCTAAGTCATCAATAGCGGTCACGACCGCCACCGCCACCACCACCGCGGAAATCACGACGGGGTCCACGATCGCCGCCGCCGCCGCCGCCGGGGCGTTCGCCGCGGGGACGTTCTTCTTTGGGGCGGGCAATATTGACGGTCAATGCGCGATTGTCAAGTGATGCGCCGTGCAGCGCTTGAATCGCCTTCTGCGCCTCCTCGGGCGTGGACATGGTGACGAAGGCAAAACCGCGTGAGCGACCGCTCAAGCGATCCATCATCAAGTTGGCTTCAACGACCGTACCGTGGGCGGCAAATGCCTCCTGCAGATCGTTTTCCGTAGTGTTGAAGGAAAGATTTCCCACAAACAATTTATTGCTCATAGATGACTTGCTGTTCAATTAACCGTTTTTCTGACTGTTCCCGACTACCGGGTTTCAAATCATCACTGAACCAAGTTCACTTGAAGATTCACCATGTTCGAAAAGGACAAGTTATTTCACAGACGACGCAGATTACTCTTTTGGGCCGCTTTAGGCAAGCCAAATTTCCTCAGAAACGCCTCATTCATACGGTTAACCGGAGTTCAGCGGTAGTTTTTCATCAGGCCCAACATTTCTTGTACGGCCTTCTCAAGACCGACAAAAACCGCACGGCTGACAATGCTGTGACCGATGTTCAATTCCACCAGGTGGGGTACACGGAAAAGCATCGGCAAATTCTCATAATTCAAACCATGCCCCGCGTTGACCCTCAAGCCGAGCGCTCGCGCCTGCTTCGCGCCGCTAATCAACCGTTGCAATTCGCCTTCGCCTTCGGTCCGGTCGCGAAACCGTTCCGCAAATTTTCCAGTATGCAATTCAATGAATTGGCACCCGGTGCGCGCGCTGGCTTCGATCTGTTTTTCATCGGGCGCAATAAAAAGACTTACTTCGATGCCTGCATCGTTCATTTTTTTGCGGGTTTCAGCCAAGGATGACTCGGCGGCCAGGACATCCAATCCGCCTTCTGTCGTCACCTCCTGCCGGCGTTCGGGGACAATACAAACGACGTCCGGTTGCAATTTCAGGGCAATGGCAATAATTTCCGTCACGTTCGCAATTTCCAAATTGAGCCGGGTTTCGACAATCTCTCGTAATTGCAAGACATCATGATCTTGAATGTGCCGACGGTCTTCACGCAAATGAGCGGTGATGCCGTGCGCGCCGGCCGCCTCGCACATTTGCGCCGCCAGAACGGGACTTGGTTCGCCGTGGCCCAGCCCGCGATAACGCGCCTCCCGCAACGTGGCGATGTGGTCTATATTAACCCCCAGTTTTAGCATGAGATCTAGTGCCCAGTGGCAAGCATGGCCGTTGAGGCAGTCCCAGATGGGGCAGCTTGATTATTGAATGCCGGATTGTCCGGAGGCAATCTCAAATCACAACCTGGAAAGTTTTTGGCTTCCAGCCAATTTCCCAATGCAAGAAACTCAAACGCAGTCAATCCACCCGGCGCCGAGCGCGTGAAGGTCATTTCGTCCGGTGTTGTCCGGAAAGCCTCCGTGACGGTATTGCCAAGGCGTGGTGTGATCTTACGCAGCCACTTCAAGGAGGCGGAATCCGTTCCCAATTGCTGATGCTGGGTCATCAACAACCCGAGTTGAGTTAGTTCGAGCAATTGCGGAAACCGTTCAGCTGTAATCTCCCAGTGATAGTAAGCGAGATTTGACTTATCCAATTGTGTGAACAATGCAGGCGGCAAAGGCTTTGCGTCGAGGGTGTCAGGAAACGCGCCGGCGAAAAGATAATGCGCCTGGTGGTCATTGGTGGCTTGCAAAAACGGCGCGGCGTACGGCACGCCTACTAACCGGATCTCCGAATTTGTCATCACAATCTTGATCGGCGAAAAAAATCCATTCTGGCGATTCGCCGCATCAAATGCCGGATTCAATCGCGCATAGCTTTGGGCGAGTGCAGATTTCGCATCGGGCACTGGAACACACATGTACGTCTGAAAAGGTATATTCGGCAGCGCCCAAATGAAAACCTGGTCCGGCACCGGCGAAATTTGGTAGGGCTCAGCCCATGCCTGTGAATTCAGCCACAAGGCAAATCCTCGTGCGGCAGTCAGACTCACGAACGGCGAATGGATCAATGTCTGAGGGATCTGCCAGTCAGGCAATTTCGCCGGGAGATTTTCCGGGAATAAAAGCCTGCCGGCGACATGCAAATCATTGTCTTTGGGTGAGACTACCAAGCGGGTTTCAGGTAAACTCAATGCTTTCAACCCGGCAAACCACTGTGACAGCCGTGGCCAGTTGATATCGGCCGCAAGCCAATCCTTCTCCCCGCTTAACCCGACGCCTCCAATACTGGTTCCATGGGCCAGCGACCCCACCACGCTCTCGCCCAAAACTAATTGATTCTGCCCGCAATCCAACACCAGGAACCCGTTGTTCGCCGTAACCCGGATCAAGTTTGGCGGCAGATCTTTTTTCAATTCCCAGCCCCCGGGAATCCGCCGGACAGGAAGTTTTGTCCAGGCTTCCAGGAGTTGCTGAAGGTTTTTCTGCCAGAGCTGCACACGATCGCTGCTGAGCCGAATCGCCAATGCGGATTCCGGGAAGCCATTTGTCGTATCGCGGGCTTCAAACACCCATGGCGACGACAACAGGTCGTTGAACAGCGGTCGTAATTGCGCAGCGCCGTTGCCCGCGTTGGCGGCAATTTTGGCTTTGAACCACGCGAAGGGTGCATGCGAAAGTTTGTCAAAAGTTTGATTGGCCAA
Source organism: Verrucomicrobiota bacterium (assembly GCA_050008355.1). Classification (GTDB taxonomy): domain Bacteria; phylum Verrucomicrobiota; class Verrucomicrobiia; order Limisphaerales; family UBA11358; genus UBA11358. The sequence goes on along the minus strand of JBEKMT010000098.1, from coordinate 7,893 downwards.
AGCGCGGGCTTCGGGGGAGGAAAATTCATCCGCGAACGGCAAAAAACTGCGATCATTGGAAATATTTTGCCCGCCTGCGAAATGGACATCAGCGATCAAATCAGGCTGTGGTAACACTGCCCGACCGGTCAAAACGGCGAGTGCAAATGCAAAAAAAACGCTTAACTTTTTCATCGGAGGCATTTCTCTGCCAAAAACGAGACAACTTGGCAAACTCATTTCGTGGAAATTCTGGTTGCCGCTGGACCGAAATCCAGTTTTCATAGCGCGTGCCGAAGCTAAGAATTTTCCTGAAATATTGGTCGCCTGTTTTGCTGTGGATGATCGTGATTTTTTCCGCGTCCGCTGATTCAAAATCTTACCAGCATTCGACAAAATTGTTTTAACCCCTTCTGCATTGGCTTTTCCCTCATATGCCGGAAGCGCAAATCGCTGAAATTCACCACCTTTTTCGAAAATGCTGTCACCTGACAGAATATGCCATCCTCGCCTTATTGCTGTGGCGCGCCATCCACCAACCTAAGAGAAACGAACTTCTTCCCTGGAGATGGGATGAGGCGGGGCTCACACTGACCATCGTTTTCTGCTACGCCGCCACCGACGAATTTCACCAAATTTTCGTACCCACCCGTACGCCGCTGATTTCAGATGTTTTGATTGATACTTCGGGGGGTGCCGTTGCATTGATTGTCCTGTGGCTGCTTAAGAAACTAACTGACCGGCTTTGAAAATGACCCGTCCGCTCGTCCTGGTCGTCTTCTATTACGCGGTGGGTTTGCTGCTGGGCGAATTATACCAACCACCGCTGACCGCACTTTTTGTCTTCGCGTTTTCTGCTGCGGTCACGGCCATCGCCTTCAAGAAACTTCGTTCCGCTCTGGTATGGCCGTCGCTCGTGCTGGTTGGCTGGACCAATCTGGTTTTTCACACGACCATCATTGCGCCGAACGATTTGCGCGCGGTGATTGGCAGCGGACCGGCGCTCGCCACCATTCGCGGGAAAGTAATAGAAACGCCGCTCCTCAAAATCGTTGAACGCAACAACCAGGAAACCGAACATTCGCTGGCTGAAGTCTCGGTCAGTGCATTGCGACTCGAGGACGATTGGCAGCCGGCATATGGCATCATCATGGTCTCGACACCCGATTCGCCCGGGACCAACTTTTTTGCCGGGCAAAGAGTCGAGATCTCCGGCGTCATCGCCCAACCCGCGCCGCCGCTGGCCGAAGGGCTTTTTGATTATCGCGATTATCTGAAAACCCGCGGAATTTATTTTGAGCTTAAGGTTCAATCGGCCAACGACTGGCAATTGAGTACGCCGGCTTTATCCTCGCCGCCGCTGGCGGACCGCTTTTTGAATTGGTCGCGGCACACGCTTGCACTGGGTCTGCCGGTTGAAGACGAGCCGCTTCGCTTGCTTTGGGCCATGACCCTCGGCTGGCGCACGGCATTCACGGGTGATATTAGCGAACCGTTCCTCCAAGCCGGAACGATGCACATGTTTGCGATCGACGGTTTACGAATTGCACTCTGTTCCGCAATGCTGGTCGCACTGATGCGCCTGCTGCAAATTTCGCGCGCGTGGTGCGGGGTGATTGCCATTCCCCTCATTTGGTTCTATACGGCCGCGACCGGCTGGGAAACATCGGCCATGCGCGCGTCCTTGATGATGACGATCGTGCTCGGCGGCTGGGCTTTGAAACGACCCGGCGATTTGCTGAATTCGCTCGCCCTGGCAGCATTCATCATTTTACTCGGAGAACCGCGTCAATTGTTTGAAGCGAGTTTTCAGCTTTCCTTTTTTGTCATGCTTACTATCGCGTTGATGCTGCCTCCGCTCAATGATTTATTTAACCGGTGGTTGCAGCATGATCCGTTGCTGCCGGAAGAGTTAATTCCCGGCTGGCGAATGAAGCTTTCATGGATGGCGAGAAAATTGGCCCGCTATTCTGCGTTGTCGCTGGCTGCCTGGATTGGATCGGTTCCGCTTTCGATAAAATATTTTCACTTGTTCAGCCTCGTCTCGACGCCCGCAAACATTATTGCAGTTCCGCTCGGAACCTTTGCGCTGATGGCCAATCTGGGAGCGCTAATCACGGGTAATTGGTTGCCGTGGGCTACGGAATTATTCAATCAGGCCGCCTGGTTTTTCATGGTGGCGATGACCTGGGTGAGCGTGAATTTTGCCAAATTACCGGGCGCGTTTTTTTATGTCCCGGATATTTCCTGGTTCACCGTCGCGGCTTACTACGCGGTGGTCATTATGGTTTTCAGCGGCTGGCTCAGGAACCTGCCTTGGAGAATTTTCGGCGGTGTTGCCTTGTCCGTGGTTGTCGGGCTTTATTTCTTTCGCTGGGAAAAATCGCGCTCCGAAACCGATCTAACGATTCTGCCTTTGAATGGCGGTCATGCCATCTTTGTAGATGCCGGCGGTCGCCGCAATAAATTGCTGGTGGATTGCGGAAATGAACGCGCCGCGGAAGGCACCCTGAAAGATTTCCTGCGTGCACACGGTGTGAACTCCATCCCACAGCTGGTATTGACCACCGGCGCCATTCGTAACAGCGGCGGCGCAACACCTCTGGACCAGATCTTCGGCGTTGACGAGTTGTGGACCAGCAATGTGAAATTTCGCTCCCATGCCTATTGGGAAACCGTGTCGAGATTTGAAAGCCCGGCGCAGCGACATAAGATTTTGAGGAGCGGAGGTTCGATTTGTTCCTGGGACGTGTTGTATCCCGACGCCACCAATAATTTTTCGAGAGCGGATGACAACACCCTCGTTCTTCGCGGAAATTTCAACCGGACGAAAATTCTTCTGCTCTCCGATTTGAGCCGTGCGGGGCAGGACGGTTTGCTTTCGAGCATGACTGATTTGCGGGCGGATATCGTCGTTGCCGGTTTGCCGGGCGAAGGCGAACCGCTTTGCAGCGCATTGATTCACGCCGTTCAACCCCACGCCATCATCATTGCCGATTCCGAATTACCAGTGCAACGCAGGGCAAGCCGGGGATTGCGTGCGAGACTGCAAAACACAGATATCCCCGTGATCTACACACGCGATTCCGGGGCGGTCACGATCGTCGTGCAGCGCGATGGATGGCATCTGCACGCGATGGATGGCTCCTCGATATCCGTGACGAAATAAAATCTATGAAGGCTCAAACCGCTGGTGACAGCCAGGCATTCTAATTTTTGCCACGTCCAGCTTGAAGCTTAACGGTTGGCTTGAAGCTTTATGGTGAGCGCTTTTGACCCTGCCCCCTCATTCGCACGGGTAACTTGTTCATTATGCCTTGTAACGATGGCGAACTGGGGGAAAAGAAAAAGAGATCATCACCTTTTTGACTTTTCTTGTTGAGAATTGAGAGACAGGCCAATCAACACAGTGGAGCAAATCACATCATTCCACCGCAGAAACGCTGAGCTCTGCGTTCAAAATTCAGGGCCAAGGCGTCCTGCCTAAGTTGACGTATAGCGGCGTGGCTTGGAGCGGCAACACGATTTTACTGTTTGCCGCAACAATATGTCTGGTGAGACCTCCACTATTCACCATCAAAATCACATTGGAAGGAGAAGTTGCGATCGGGAGCGAAAGGAAATGCGGCTCCCTCAGAGTCCATGCCGCGAGTTTGGTTGCGCTCGCCGCGTTGGTTAGCACGAGTATAAAATCGTTTGTATCCCAAAGGCCGTAGCGGTTTTGGATTGAGAAACCGGCGAGTTGTTGGGTGAGGGTTTTGATGGCGGCATACGCCGGCTTGGGGGTGAGGTCGGGGCGGACGGTGCCGAAGTTATGCTCATTCTCTCTTGGGTCATCACCGTCATTTTTCCAGTCATACCAGATGGAGATCGGCACGCCGCTTAGGGAATTGGCAAGCTGCTGCCTGGCGCAGAAGGCCGCCTGCGTTTCAGGGGTCACGCCATTGACACAAGTCGAGTACCCCCATTCGCCGCTGATGATTGGGACCACACCATGGCGGCTCGATGGCGTGTTGGCCGCGATCAGACCGCGTAGCCTCCCGTAATCGCCGGAAGCAGTTTCCGGGGGCTGATTTGGCGCGCGGTAGGGATGGACGCTGACACCATCCAGATACGCCAGCACCCCGGACTGCAAAAAATCCTTCAGGAAAGGCCACGGAAAGCCCGAGGTGGCCGGAGCAAAAATGGTGGACTGCGGATCCGCCGAGCGAACCGCCCTGGCGGTGGCCAACGCCAGGGTGGTGTATGCTTGCGCGTCGGCTTGCGGTTCCGAGAATGAACCGTTTGGTTCGTTCCAGATTTCCCAAATTACATGGTGACCATGAAAATGCCTGGCCGCGGCCGCGGCCCAACGGGCAAAAGCGGCGACACTTTCGGGATGATGCGGCGACGCCAGAACCTGCGTGGAATTCTTGTCGACCGTCACCTCCTCATAAAGCGGGCTGGAGTAATCAAAGATGTAATAAGCACACAAGCCTCGCTTTTCCAAATTGGTAGTCAGTTCATCATAAGCTGACCAATCGTAAGTTCCCCGGTTACGTTCAGTGTCGGCCCAGAAAAAATCCATGCGGACAAACTTGAAACCGCCGGCGGCAATTAAATCCAGATCGGATTCATGGCCTCGCGTAAAATGAATGTTCACGCCGGCACCGCTGGCGACGCCACCCGTTGGAAGTTCTGCGGCCCGGCTGATTGTCGCGCCAGTAACCACAAACGCAACGAACAGCATCGATCGAATCCACCGCCCCGGGATTGTTTTCATGAGGATGATTTTTCCATTTTCACCGAAATATGCTTCGCCTGTGGAATGATAAACTTTTTAACCTCAATCTGGACGCTGTGCGCCTTGAATTCTGACAAGATGACGTCGGCAATATCGACGGCCAGTTTCTCGATCAGTTTCCAATCCCGGCCTTCACCAAATTTCAAAAGCCGTTGCGTCACGGTAAAATAGTCAATGGTATCCGCGATGGAATCGCTCCTCGCGGCGGCGGAGAAATCGGATTCCATAATCACGGTGAGCAGCAGACGCTGCGGCTGTGCCCGCTCGGCATCCGGCACGCCAACGCGGTACTCGACCTCAAGGTCAACTATCGAAATTTTAGACACGGGAAATCCTGCGGTTCGACTTTGAGGCCGACGCTGCGGCTTGTCGGTCAGTTGCTTTTGATTTTCCGAAGACAGCCTCCAGCAATATCTTAGTCGGGGTGTTGAGTGGCAGCCCTTTGGCGCCGGCCAATTTCAGCCAGCGGAATTCGCGACCTTCATCATTCAGTTTTACCTTCGGCGCCCTGACGACGCAATGGCAGGTATAGTTCAGCAGGACAAAATGCGCATCGTGATAAAATTCCGGCGAATGGATGCAATCCTGCACCAGCACGAATTTTATCCGGTCAATTTTCAATGCGGTTTCCTCCATGATCTCGCGGCGCAAGGCGGCTTCGGAAGTTTCGCCCCACTTGATTTTTCCACCGGGAATTCCCCAAAGGTCCGACCATTTATGCGTGCGAATCATCAACATTTCATTTTTGGAATTGAAAATCAATCCACCTACCGTGGCGAGCGGCGGACGATCAGCCTCGAAGCTTTTCATCGGCAATTTGAGGATGAAATCATTTTTCTGCATAAAGTCGCGGAGTTCTGAAAGGTGTTCGACAATCAAATCCGGTTTGGCCTTGCGGAGTTGCGTCAACGTGTTGTAGCCGGTCAACACCGCGCAGGCATGCACGCCGCCGTGGCGTGCGGTAGCAATGTCATGCTCCATGTCGCCGATGAACATTGTTTCGTCCGGCTGAAGGTCATTTTCCGCGAGAATGGAGTGAATCTTTTCGCGCTTATCCCAAACGCCGGTGTACGGACGGTCGATAAATGCATCGAAGCCCGTGACCCGGCACTGTGCTTTAAAATGGTCGGTGTGAACACTGCTCAACAGGAACGTGCGGATCTTATGCGCCCGGCAAAATTCCAAAAACTCTCGCGCATGCGGCAATTCGACCACGCACTTCTGCGCGCGTCTGAATTCGGCGTGGAACCATTTTTCGAGCTTTTCCAACGGCACCTCCGGAGTGTGTCGGTCGTAGAATTTTTGGAACGGAAGAGAAAATTCCGCCCGGAATTGTTCCAGTGACATACGAGGTTTCCCCGCCTGCGCGAGCACGAAATTAGACGCCTTCAGAACCGCAGGAAGATCGTCCACCAAAGTTCCGGACCAGTCAAAAATAATGTTGCGGATCACAGCGGGCAATCTAACCGCCAAACCGCCAAACCGCCAAGCCAAACAATCGTTTTTGGTGGAGCTTAAAATTTGACGCCCGGCGGATTTTGGCCTAAAGAAATTCAGAGATGGTCATCGCCTTCAACAAACCCTACGGTGTGCTTTCACAATTCACAGGTGACGGCTCGCCGAATCGCCCGCTTTCAGCGTTTGGTTTTCCCAAGGACGTTTATGCCATCGGACGACTGGACGCCGATTCCGAGGGCCTCCTGTTGCTGAGCAATGAACCGCATTGGAACGATAAACTCTTGAATCCCCGTCACGCCCATGAACGCGAATATTGGGCACAGATTGAAAACCTTCCCTTGCCACAAAGCCTGCTGAAGCTGGGTAAAGGTATTTCCATTCAGGGCCGGAAAACCCTGCCGTGCCGTGCCTGGCTGCTGGAGCCGCAGCCGCAAATAGCCCCACGCATCCCGCCAATCCGTTTTCGCAAGAGTGTGCCCGATTGCTGGATCGGACTGGAATTGATCGAAGGCAAGAATCGCCAGGTGCGGCGTATGACGGCGGCCATTGGCCATGCGACGCTGCGGTTGCTGCGGGTGCGGATTGGGAATTTACGGCTCGGCGAGCTGCCGCCAGGGCAGTGGAAGATTTTATCAGGGACGGAATGTGCCAGCGTGTTGGAGAAGACAGCGGATCCTCAGGCGCGTCCCCTTTAGTTTGCAAGGCTCATTGCGCGGCATGACCGTTGCAGGATCGATTCGCCAGCCGAAAGGTGATGAATCAGCTCCTAACACATCATTGTGATTCAGGGTCATGAGCGGACCCACGAGCATTTCTCCAGAGTTAATCGTGTTCTTGACTTTCAAGAAATCGATATCCAATGCCGTTAACCGTTTCAATATACTTCCGCGCCGGGCCAAGCTTTTGTCGCAAGCGCCGTACGTGCGTGTCCACCGTGCGGGTATTCAGAACGCAATTGTACTCCCACACATCCTCAAGGAGTCGCTCACGGGATTGAACGCGACCCCGCCGTTGAGCCAGGAGCGTCAACAGCTTGAATTCCTTCACGGTTAGGTTGACCGGATTATCTTCCACTGTGACCTTGTGTCGGGGAACATCCAAATGTAAATCATGGAATGTCAGTTCTTCCATCTCGATGCCTTCGACCAGGTTGCTGGCGACGACCCGCAACGCCCGTAGCGCGCGGCTTGGTCGTGCTGTCATCACCCTTGGATTCTGATCCGAGCAAACGGTCGAATTCATCCGTCTTGGCATTTAATATCAAGATGGCGATGGCTTGGATTGCATCAATACGCCTTTCGAGATTGCGGTTCAACTGTCCGCCCTTGGCCGCTTCCATGACCATTTTACCCAGATTGGTAATCACCCCGGTAGCAGAGCGGCAGGTCGAAGGTGACAGCGATGCCGACGCAAGGTTGGACAAATCCAGGCCGCCGGACTTATTGGTTAATAAACTTTTGGACCTTTTGGCCGCACTGGCTTGACAGCAGTAACCCTGGCCCCGGCTGATTCATCACTTATCGGAGGCAGTGGGCAGATTGCACCTTGGACTGTTCAAGCATTTCCAACTCAAACGGAATCAACCGAGTCACGAGAAAATAAAAATTTACTAATATGGCACCACCCTGGTTTCGAGAGCTGCACGGCGCTGATATTTGCAATTACCTTACCAG
>JBEKMT010000097.1:0-24854 GCA_050008355.1 Verrucomicrobiota bacterium | reverse complement strand
CTGGGCCGGGACAACGGTCAGTTTGAGTTTGGGGCGTGCCATGCCTTTGGTATCTCATAGACCTCGCCTCATTACAAGACTTTGTTCCGATTGTGTTGGGGAATTGGTATAAGTCAGTGGAGCCGTCCCGCTGGCTGAGGTATTAAACCGGGCGGTGCCTCCCACATAAACCGTCTTCCTCACCGGCGCCACGGCAACAGACGGCGGTATTCCCAAATCAGCTCCCAAACGGAACTGCATTCCGCCAGGATTGCCCCCGACAGTGGTTTGCTCCAGTTCAAGCAGAAAATACTGACCAGCTACCGCGTTCGTCATCAAATACTCTGTCCACTGGCCTCCGGTGCTATTCGTTATCTCAATAACCGAATCTGGCTGCGTTCCCGGATTAGCCGCTGTAAAGGGTGTGGTCGTACTGGCCCAAAGGCGAATGATGCCAATTTTATCTTCCGCAGGATTGGAACCACTCCGCTGGGCATAGAATACCGATGCGACATTCGTGTAAACGGTCTCCACTTGGAACGTGACGAAACAATTCGTCAGACCGGCATCAGCATATTCACTGCCGGAAAGGATCGTCCCCAGGGCAACGCCGGTCATATCCAGATCGAATAGATTCGCGGAGCTATACGAACTGTTGTACTCGCTGTTATCCGAGACACCAGTGTAATTCACGCCGGTGGGATCAATTACATCCAACGCCTTGGCCTGGATGCCAAGAAACACAGAAATGCATGTCAGCCAAACGACTAATTGATTCTTTCGGTTGTTCATCTTCATATCCTTCCTTCTTGGGTTTTTAGTTAAGAGTTAACAATTCGCTATGTTTCAAAAACTGTTCATCGAGGACACTCACTGTAAGCGGGAAAAAATTGTTGGGATTGAATTTCAAACCGTTGAGACAAGCAGGCGAATGACAATGTGAAAGCATTCCCAAATGATTGCAGCTTATTATTCGCATTAATTGCTCAAGTTTGGTATTTGATTATACATTTACACAAATAGCTTATGGAAATCAATCACTTTTTAAAAAAAATATCTTTATGCAGCTGTCCAGAAAGCTAATTTATTGTAGCCCATTCTCCCTGAGTCACTTATCTGACACGTTTTCGGCTGCTGTCGGCCGAGCCGAATGGCAAACTCCTCTTCAGCCGCGTATCAAGAAGCTCCTTAGACCGACTTCGCATTCATGCACTCTTTTGTTCTCGGCCTAAACTTTAAGTCGGTCCCGAAACCGCCGTGCCTCGAATCGCTGCCACATGAACAAGGTGCGGAATGTGGCATCTCCTTTAATTTATGTATACAAATATACAAATCTCTTGCACCGCTTTCCGTTGTCATCTAAAACAGAAACCGTCATGCATACCCTTTCCCCTCCTTCTCCATCGAGCCGTGCTGAAGCCTCACGGGCGGGTGGCGGACTTTTGTTGTTGAGCGCGGTGGTGGCGGCACTCGGTTCGCTGTTGTTTGGCTTTGACACAGCAGTAATTTCCGGCACTACGGCAGCGCTGCGCCACACGTTTGGGCTCAATAATAACCTGCTCGGGTTTACCGTTTCCAGCGCACTGATCGGCACGATGGCCGGCGCCCTTGCTGCCGGTCGGCCCGCGGACTGGTGGGGCCGGCGACCAATGCTGACCTTTCTCGCCGGGCTGTTTCTCATTTCTGCCGCCGGCTGTACCTGGGCGTGGAACTGGTATGCCCTCTTGTTCTTCCGGTTTCTGGGTGGTGTGGCCGTAGGGGCGGCATCGGTCGTCTGCCCGATGTATATCACAGAAATCGCCCCGGCCAAGCGGCGCGGATTCCTGGTTTGCGTTAGCCAATTGAACATCGTGATCGGTATCCTGCTCGCCTATTTATCCAATTGGCTGGTCATCCAATTCCTCGGTGCCGCGAGCCCGGATGCCTGGCGCTGGATGTTTGGCGTGATGGCGATTCCTTCGCTTGCGTTTCTGGCCACTGCACTGGCCATCCCAGAGAGTCCACGCTGGCTGGTAAAAAAGAATCGGTTGGCTGAAGCCCAAGCCGTTCTCGCCCGGTTCGGCCACGAGGACCCCGCTCGCGAAAGCCTGGAAATTGAGGCGTCCCTTTCGGCTGAAAACACAGCCAAAAGCGATCGGCTCTTTCAGCGTAAATACCTGAAGCCACTGTTGCTGGTGTGCATGATTGCGGTTTTTAATCAACTGGATGGCATTAACGCCGTCTTATACTACACAGCCGACATCTTCCGCATGGCTGGGGCCGACACCTCGAGCGCGCTCATGCAATCGGTAATCATCGGGCTAACCAACCTGGTCATGACGATTATTGGCATGGCTCTCATCGACCGGGTCGGTCGCAAGGCGTTGTTGTTAGTGGGGTCGGTGACCTTTGTCATTTCGCACTGTTTGGCAGCATGGGTTTTTGCGACGCACACGCAGGGCTGGATCGTGATTCTCGCCTTGATGGGGGTGGTTGGTTCACACGCCTACTCGCAGGGAGCGGTCGTGTGGGTGGTGATTAACGAACTGCTGCCGAATGCCGTCCGCGCTTCGGGCTCGGCGGTTGCGTGTTTTTTAATGTGGACACTCTGTGCCGCTGTGGGCTGGGGATTTCCGGTCATCGCCAAGGCTTCCGGTGCGATGGCTTTCGGATTTTTCGCGCTGATGATGGTAGCGCAGTTTGTGCTTGTCGCCATATTCCTTCCCGAAACGAAGGGCATCAGCCTGGAAGAATTGCAAAAGCGAATGAGTGGACCTTGTGAATAAGCTGATCAACGACTTTCGTAAATTTTGCCACAGCCGAAATTCAGCCTTGTCGCAGGTCCAGCGTGAGCGTGAAGCGGGTACTGACATAGTAAACTTCTGAAAATTCAATTGGCTGGTTGCCCACGTCAAAGACCTGATGCCGGCGCAGCAACAATGATGTTTTTTGCGGTGTCTGGAGAAGCTTTGCCAATCTGGCATCAGCGGGCACCGCTAAAAATTCCTCGCGGGCATGATGCGGTCGCGTCGCAGTGGCGGCTTCGAGTGTTTCATATTGCGGGCGGCTAAAATCTTCGCTTCCCTTCAAGCTCAAGCGAGGGTGGAACCAGGATATGGAATAGAGGATGGGTTGATCGTCCCAGCCGCGCACACGCTCCAGGCGCCAAACCTGCACACCTGGTTTAAGCTGCAACCCCTGCGCTGCGGGTTTGCTCGCAGAGGTCAGCAAATATTCCAAGTGGTAGTTCTGAACCGTGATGCCTTTGGCAGCCATCTCGCGCGTAAAGCTGCGCCAAGCCGTGATGCCTGATTCTGAATGTTTGTTGGCCACCCGTGTTCCCACACCGGCTTTGCGTTGCAAAAGTCCCTCAAACACCAGTTTGCTGATGCCTGAACGGACGGTACCCCGGCTGACGCCCAGCTGCGTCGCAAGTTTGCATTCGTCAGGCAACAAGCCGCCATTCTTGAACTCCGGCTTTTGGATTAGCTCACGCAACAATTGCTCAACTTGCGCCCGGAGTGGAATCGGACTCTTGTGATCCAAGGTCAACATTTGATTATATGTATAAAGAAACGAAGGAGTTTGTAAAGCAACACCCCGCCCCACTTGTTACTGCTTCGGGATTATTACTGATTCTCATTCCAGCAGTGGCCAAAAACTCAATTTTGCCCAATCTCCAATTTACATTTCGCGCTCACGAGTAATGCTCTCCACAATCACTCGACGGCACGGTGTTCGTGGTCAATACCAGCGGGTTTTACTACCCTGCCCTTTATGATTTCACAACGGGAGCAACTGAAAATGAATTAACTCACCTCGCGGTGGCAAGCGCTAGTAAATTAATAGGTCGGCAGTGGTTTCTTGCCGGCTCGAGCGCCCCCGCCTTCCACAATTGTTCTTGAAGCGGCAAAGCCGTAATGTCCAAAAACCCAAATTCATTGGTTAAGTACCATCGCGATAATAATAATTGAGCAGGCCTCCCAGACGTTTCCGTCTGCACAAGACTCCTTCTTACGGGGAGGGGCTTGCCTTGGGTCGGATGAGTTGCTTTGCCAAACCCTGATGATTTCGTTCCTGATTGTAGTGCGTCACCAATTCATTCACTGCAGCGCGCAGTGAGCTCTCGCCAAAGCAAACCATCCGACCCAGACACTCCTGCCGAATCGTCCGCGCAAATCGTTCGGCATACGCGTTCAAGTTCGGTGAACACGCCGAAAGCCGCAGAGGCTCAAAGCCAACACGCTCTTTGCCAAACGTGTGGGCCATCCACTTGATGTTTTCGGTGAAGGCTTCAGCCGGTTTCTTCCGGGAGCCGGGCAACCGCCCGGCCAACGGCGTACTGTCCAATAGTTCGAACTAGGCAGAATTCACGCCTATTCCTGGACTCATTCGGCCCTTCGTCGATTTACAGTCGATTGAAAATCTTTTGCCCCGTTCCCTCGTAAGTGTTTTGATGGGACCATGCGTATAGAACGAGGTCAACAGATGGCACCGACTCCAAAAAGCAGGTTTGGCAACGGTCTCCAAAACGGTGTCCATTTCTGTTCGAATCCGTCCCTCGCATCAAAACCGCAACACCTCTGCGTCCGGGTTTTACAACTCTATGGCGCCACAAGGGGCACCAAAGCGGGCACGATATTCGCCACGGACACCTATGTTCGCGCGTTCCTGATCCTTCAATGAGACTCCAGATGGTTTAAACGGCGCCACTTCTACAACCCATGCATTGTCGTGCAGCTTTTCATTGACCCGCTCGCACAGTGGATTTAAAATTCAGCTTGGATGAAATCTTCGTTGCCAGCTTTATTCATCCTGCGTGGTCTTGGCATTGTGTGCTTTTTTTTGCCCGTGAGTTTTTCTGCGTTGGCCCAGGATTGGACCATCACCATCATGCCACAGGCTTTCTGGTCGGGCGTGGCCTGTTCTGCCGACGGCTTGAAGCTGGTGCTGGATGGCTACGGGTCGGGCATTTGGGTTTCCACCAACCGCGGGGCTACCTGGGTTGCCTCATCCACAATCTGGTCAAACCGATGGTCGGGAATCACTTCGTCAGCCGACGGCGTGAAACTGGCAGCGGTCAGCCAGGACGAATACGGCTCCATCTACCTCTCCACGAACTCAGGAAACACCTGGCAGCCGGCGGCGGCACCCATGGATAATTACCACGCGATCGCGTCCTCGCCCGACGGCACCCAACTCGCGGCGGCGAGTTGGGATTGGGGAGCTTATGGGATTTATACCTCCTCCAATTCCGGGGCGAGCTGGGCGCTGACCGCAGCCGTTCCGCTGATCGGCTATTTTCAGTCGGTAGCCATTTCTGCCGATGGTACCAAACTCGCGGCGGCGGGGGGATCGTTGTCGTTCATTGGCAGCACCACCACGCTTACAGGCGGTGGCGAGATTGAATATTCCACCAATGCGGGCGCGACCTGGCATGTAAGCGACGCCTCCATGAACTGGGAATGGTCGGCGATCGCCTGTTCCTCCAACGGCAACTTCATGGTTGCGGGGGCGTATGGCGACACCAATAACAATCCCGGTCCGCTTATGATCTCCACGAATGCGGGGGCCAACTGGATGCCGACAACAGCGCCCAATCTGGCTTATGGCGCCGTGGGCTGTTCGGCGGATGGCACCCGGATCACCGCCGGCTGCTACAGTTCCTATCAAACCATCAGTCCTGATACCGTGTATGCCTCAACCAATTCCGGAGCCACTTGGGCGCCGGACCCGACGTTGACGGACGTCGGGTCCCTTGCCTACTCCGCCGACGGAACCAAGCGCGTCGCGACCACCGCGGGCGGCTGGCTGGTACCGAATTACGTGGCGGTTTCCCCGCCGCTGGCGGGTCCTCCGGCGGCGCCGCAATTGAGCATTGTACCATACCACCAATTTGTACGGCGGGAATTGGAGCAGTATCACCAATGGAATCGGCATGGTTGGTGCCAACTACGCCTTCACCAACTCGGCCGGCGGCAACGCCGCTTTTTTCCGGCTCAAACACTAGGAATTGGGTTTTCCTGTTGAAATGGAAATGGCGAGAATCGGTGGTCAAAACGGCACCCGTGATGGGACGCGAATATAGGCTGGCAAATTGTGGCCATCTCCCCCTGCTCTCTCCCCTTGAGGTGGAGAGGGGTACACCTACGACTGGCCTTGATAAATTGGACTGGTTTGAACTTTCCCCGGACTCTGCTCGGACTAGGTTCGCACTTGCTGCCAGGGCCGCCTCGCGTTGCGTTAGGCAGGATTGACTCATCCCGCGCGCCTTGTCTGCTCATTATACTCGCCGGGCAGCACGCCGAACCGTTCGCGGAAGATATTGCGGAAATATTTCGGATCTGAAAACCCGACTGCGTAGATGATTTCCGACACAGTCATGCGCGAATCACGCAATAATTGCGCGGCCCGTTTGAGGCGGATGTCGCGGATGAAGACGTTGGGAGTGGATCCAGCCAGCGCTTTGAATTTCCGAAATAACTGCCGCCGGCTGACGGCCATTTGCCGCGCGAGAGTTTCCATGTCGAATTCGTAATCGGCCAGGTTCTTTTCCACAATCTCCACTACCCGCCGTAAAAACTCCGCGTCCACCTGGTTCATCGCCAGTTCGCGCGGCTGAACGGATTGCAATTGCTGAAAATGTTCGTGCAGTTTGCGGCGGTTTTCGAGCAGGTTGTCGACCCGCGCCTTTAGGACCGGCAGGCGGAACGGCAGGCTGAGAACGTCGTCCACACCGGCTTTCAGCGCACGCACCTGGCTGGTGTCAGAAGCGTCTTGCGAAAGTAAAATCACCGGAATATGGCTGGTGATCTCGTTGCTTTTAAAATCAGCGCACAGCTGCACCTCATCGCCATTGGAAACTTTCCCGCCGACGACAATCAGATCGGGAACGTTTTCCGTGGCGTCAATCATGCCTTGCGCCGCTCCGGTCGCTTCCAGCATACAGTAGTCAGAGTCAAAACCATGACGGATGAAGGCCCGCAGATCCGCGTTTTCCTCGATCAACAAAATCACCGGCAAGTCCTTGTCGATGTGGTTGAGCACCGATGGCGCTGTCTCGCCAGCCGGATCAAGCTTGGGTGACTCGGCCGGTTCGGGCTTCGCACCCGGCAGCATGACAAGAATTTTAATCGATCGCGATTCGCTCTTTGAGAGCGGCGCGGTTTCCACCGACAGGGTGCCTCCAAACAAACGGAGAACTTCCTGGCACAATAACAATCCGCTGCCGTGCTCTGGCGCCAGGCACGAATCCGGTTTTACACGATGAATTTTTATGCCGAGATGAACGGCTTTTTCGTCAAAATGAAGCTGAGTCTGGACCGTGCTTTCTTCCTCGGCCGACACCACTGCCCGGGCATACAAATTGAACAAAACCCTTTCCAGTTTGGCACTGTCGGTCCAGATCAAACGTGACTCCTCGGCCGCCTTGAATTCCATTTTAATCTGACGATCACGCACGCCCGTCGCGAACATTTGCACCATACCGCGCACGAGTCTCACAATGTCTGACTCGAGCCATTCAGGCTGACGATCCGCGGCGTCCAGCTGCCGCAGTTGCAGCGAATCCTCCAGGATTCGCACGAGTGTCCGCGCGTTGCGTTCCAGGACTTGCTGCGCCGGTTGGTCAAGCGCCCCTCCCGGAGCCGGGTTTTCCAGCGTGTGCAGCATCACGGTAAGCGGCCCGCGAAATTCCTGGGCGAGGTTGAGGACATGCCGGATCATGGTCTGGTCAAACTCTTGAATCCACTGCTGCTCTCGCTTTTGGAACTCCAAAAGTTTCTGAGTCCGCTGAGACACCAGCAACTCGGCTTGCTCGATTTTCAAAGCCGCCACACGGCCCAAGTTCCATTTCTCGGCAAGCGTGCTGGCGAGTTGCATGACTTCGATGCCTTGGAACGGCTTTTTCAAAACCAGCAGGCGGTCTGTCCGCCCCAGTCTTTTGGAGAGGTCTTCCCAGCGGTAATCCGCGTAGGCCGTGCAAATGACAGTCTGAATCCGCGCGTCCAGCGCCCACATCCGCTCAATCGTTTCCACCCCGTCGATGCCCGGCATGCGGATGTCGACGAAAGCAACCTGATAGGGAGTTTTGGTAATGAGTGATTGCCGAACTTTCTCGATACCTTCCGCGCCTGACAAGGCATGCTCAATATGATAAGTTTGTTTGGCCTGTGACGGGGAGTGCGGCTCACCAAACATAAAGGCCTCATCTTCCTCAAGCTTGGTGTTCGCAGGCTCGCGCCGCAAAATCTCATCAAAGGCCACATGCACCGACGGATTGTCATCGATCACTAGAATGCGAGGTGGCGAGTTGTCTTCGGAGAGGTTGGTTGACATGGCCTTTTTAATGAATCACCCGCGTTGCGGTGGCGCGGCGTGCGGGGGCACGGTTGGGATTTCCAGGGTGAAGATGGCTCCCCGGCCCGGGCCGTCGCTATGCGCCGTCAATCTCCCTCCCATGTCCTGGGCGGCGAGAATGCTGCTGTGCAAACCGATACCATGACCGTCTTTACGCGTGGAAAATCCCTGACCGAAAATTCGCGTCACGTTTTCGGGTGAGATTCCCACCCCATTGTCAGACACCATCAGTTGCACAAATCCGTCGGCGGTGCTGTGCAGGGCCACCGAGATTTTTTTATCCGGAGGATTCCCCTGGATGCACGCATACTTGGCATTCTCCAGTAGATTGAAGATAATCTGGAGGACCTTGTGACGGTCCATCAATACGGCCGAAATTTGCTCATAGTCATGAATGAGTTTAATGCCGTGGCGTTTGAGGGATTCACCATGCATGCGCAACGCGTCCTCCACGACCTCTTGCGGCCGCAGTTTTTCCAACACGCCGGAGACTTGCGCATAATCCTGCTGCATCGCGACAATTTCATTGATGTGATGAATATTGTCGTTGAGCACCTTTACCTTTTGCAGAAGTAGCGATTGTTCGTTCGTCAGATGCGCGCCCAGCTGGCCCACATAATCCGGCATTTTCCGCCCGCGCTCGTCATCGTTGAGAAAGCGGTTTAATTCTCGACGGTGGCTGCCCAGCAGCTCGCCGAGACGAGTGACACTGGAAACCTTTGAATCGCGGACCAAGTCCACGATGGATGAGCTCAGAACATTGACACTGGTCATCACATTGCCAACGTTGTGCAGAACGCTGGTGGCCACCTCAGCCATGCCGGCCAACCGTGAAGTGACGAGTAATTGTTTGTGCCCGCGCTCGACTTCGGCCTCAATGCGCAGTCGCTCGTCGATTTCCGTGGTGAGCATGCGGGTTTTTTCCTCCAGCTGAAGCTCGGTTCGCTTGTGGTCCTCAATTTCGCTCTTCAGGGCGCTGGTTCGTTCCTCCACTTTGAGATGCAGCGCCCAAATCCAAACGGTGGCCAGCAATAGGACGGCCAACAGGGCGCCCGCGACTCCGAGGGCGCGCCGCGCGGTCAACCAAGGCGGGCTGCGCAGCACCTGCACGTCCAGCGGAGAGTTCAGCAACAATTCAAACGAGTCGATTTCGCGGGCGCGTGTGCGGTCTCCACCCTGTGCCGCGTAAACGCCGGTGAGCTCCAAAAAGCTCCCCAGCGCCAGCTCCGGCAGTATACCTCCGTGGTGCGACAACCGCGCCAGCCACAGACGGGAGCCGGTGCGCATCTCGAAAATCTGGTCCGTTCCCCGGTCGCGTTGCGAGACGAGCGTGCCGTGGATTCTCACCCGCGTGGAGTCATAACTTCCGTCCAGTAATTTGTCAGGAGCCAGTGGCAATGCGGCGGGCAGTGCACCGTGGCGGAGTTGCCGGATGAGCGCATCGTTGAAAACCGGCGACGGACCATTGAGATTGGGAAATCCCACGGCTTCTATGAGGTCGCCTGGTTCGAGGTTTACCAATGTTTCTGTCACAATTCGCACGCCATTGGTACGATCCATGATGAAGGTGGCGCCGTCGCGCTGTTGCAGAACAATTCCCTGGATCCTGGTCCACTGGATCGGGCTGGCATGAGCATCGAATAGGAGCAGGTCCGTCGCGTGTTTGAGGGGCAGGTCGAAGGGGGCGGCGGGCGCCGGTTCGTCAACGGCGATCGTGGCGTTGCGCAATTCAAAATCTCCGAGCTTCACCTGCTCGGTGTTGACGTCGCGGCCGGGAATCAGACACCCCCGCAAGCGCACCAGCGCTCCCGCGTAATTGGTAAGGGCGCAATCCGAGATTTCCGGCAACTGCACCCGGATGCGGCCGTCCCGGGTCAGCAAATAAAGCGCATTTCCATCCGCCTGGAGCACGATTCCCTGGACCTCAATATAAAGCGTGTCCATGCTGCCATCGGCCAGCTGGGTGGTATTAGGACGAACCGGCTCGGGCAGCATCCCTTCGCCCAGCGGTTTCACGTCCGTAGCCAGAATGTCAGGGGCGAATTCATCACACGTTTCGCCGGACACCTCCCAGTATTCGCCGATGTGCGGGGTGGTCATGGTCACGTTGGTCGACATCCGCACGTCGATCGACCAGGTGGCGTCCTGCAGAAAGAATCCGGCGCCCGGCCAGATGAACGTAATGACACCGCGAACTTTCACCGGGTAGCCGAGCTCCGCTTCTTCACGGCTCATTTGCTTGACCTCCTTCACTGTGGTGAGCAGCGGCAGCTCGCGCCTGCCGTTTCCGTGCGGAGCGGAAATCTGTCGCAGAGCATAACACAGCAACGTCGGCCTCGAACCAACCATGGCGGCCATGCCGAGTGCCTCAACGTGGCTGCCTGCGGCCGGATTGAAGGAATCGTCCCCGGCGAGGAAAATCTCTCCGGAGGCGTCGCTGATTCCCTTGGAGCCGAAATCGGCGTTGGTTGTAAAAAGGCCCTGGATGCGCACCAAACCGGGCAGATTAGTCGCGGTCAATTGCTCCCTGATCAACCGTGCGCTCAGTGCCGCCGGGGAAATCCAAAACTGCCGCGGCAGGTCGAGCAAATGAATGCTTTCCAAAGAGCTAACGGTCAGGTGGCCGGCCACATGGTAACCTTCCGGAGTGAAGACGCTCTGACAGATCCCGGTGGCGCTGATATGAACGCCCAGTAGCCACTGCGGATCCACGTTCAAGTCGGAGACCACCTCAATTGTCGCCCGGCCCCGGCCGCTGGATATTTCGAGCTGCAGGCCTTTCTCATCCCGCACGGCGAACGTGACCACGCCGTCGAGCGTGGCACAAAATTGATCGGCATTGGCACCAACCAATTCGCCCGCACTCATGTGTGCCAGCGCTGGCAGATTGGTCCAGCCTTCCGGTTTGATCAAAATGCCGCGCTCGCCAATGTCGAGAACCGATCCATCGTCGGATTCAAGATAGAAGACATAGAAGCCGGTTTGCGGGATGGTTACACAGCCATCAAATTGCATGCCGAAATAATCACCCCGTTTCGCGACGCCGATGTCGAAATGCGGAACTGTGCCGGCGGCGACCACGGGCAGCAAATCGAAGTCAGGCAGAGCGTTCCAGGCACCTTCGTAGCATCGATACGAGAGGCCTTTGCCCCAACTGACGGTCCGGGTATTTTGATTTGTCTCCCGGTGAGATAACATGGCCGCCGGAATCTCCTCGCGGGGCAGTCCTGGACCCTGCATGGAAACGGTCAGTGCTTTGTCACCCGTTAGATTAAAATAACGAACCCGCACCGGCACTTCGCCGGCTTCCAGCCACCGGCCTGCCGAGCGCTCGTAGGTGGAATGCGAGCCGTCGTTGTCAATCAGAGGCTGGGTATCCAGCAAGAGATTGGTGCCGTCCAGCACGCCTTGTCCCGAGATGCGGACACGCTGGCCGCGCCAGGTGTGTGTGTTCGCCCCGGCACGCAGCAAATGAAGAACCGGAGAACCGTCCAGCAAGACCACTCCCCCGGAGTTTCCGGCGGTCTGTCCGTTCAGCACGATCGTGCCGGGCAGATCCACATTTACGAGCCGGCGTGAGGGAAGATTGGCCAGACCGGTGCGGCTGATTTGGGCAATATTCGTGATTAATTCCGGACCCTGCGGGAGTGCCAATTGGGCGGACGCAGGCATAAAAGGTATCAGCAGGCACAGAACCAACAGAGGCCAAAGACAAAACCAATTTTCGTTAAGTCGGCGGAGCATCATTGAGCGAACATATTCTATAATTGCCGCGGGTGCTGCGGTGTGAGTCTGCCGTCTCCAAGAAAAAAAAGCACGCAACTTTTCCACCGGAAGCCGCGCTGGCACCCTGCCCCCGCACTTTAGGCACCGGTGACCAGCGACAGACTCGCCTGATTTCCTAGACTGTTTGCATCAGCAAAAAACCCGGCATGAACCCGCCCGCCAACCAACTCACACGCCGCCGGTTCCTCGCCAGTTCGGCCGCGGCCACCGCCACGCTTTGTCTGGGCCCGGCGCTCGTACCGCGGACCGCGCGCGCGGCAAATTCGAACCTAACCTGCTTGCCGCTCAGTGGCGCCTGGCAGGCGGCGAAGGCGGGTTCCGATGACTGGATTCCAGCACAGGTTCCAGGCTGCATTCACACTGATCTCCTCGCCGCGGGAAAGATTCCCGATCCGTTCTACCGCGACAACGAAAAGTCCGTGCAGTGGATTGGTGAGACCGACTGGGTCTTCCGGCGGACATTCCAGGTTGACGACGGGCTGCTGGCCCGCCGCGCCGTGCGTTTGCGCTGCGAGGGGTTGGACACACTGGCAACCATCCACCTCAACGGACAGGAGATTGGCAAGACGGATAACATGTTTCGTACCTGGGAGTTTGATGCGAGGCCATTTCTGAAATCCGGCGAAAATTCGATCGAGGTTCAGATCAGTTCTCCGGCCGAGTTCGTCAAGGCGCTGGAGCAGAAACGAAATGAAAACAAAGGCGTGACCGGTCGCGCCTGGCTGCGCAAACAACCCTGCCAGTTCGGCTGGGATTGGGCGCCCACCTTGATTACCAGCGGTATCTGGAGAGACATCCATCTTGTGGGCGTGGACCAGGCTCGGTTGAACGACGTCCTGATCCTGCAGGATCACACCGTCAAGAACCGCGTTGGACTCACAGTGAAGGTAGCCTGCGATCAATTCGCCGGAACAGATGTGCGCGCGCACGTCATGGTTTCCCACGAAGGAAAGTTGATTCAGGAGAAAAGAATCAAGCTTCAGGCAGGAACCGCTGAAGCGGCTTTGCCCATCAAGCGACCACAGCTTTGGTGGCCGAATGGCATGGGGGAGCAACCATTGTATGAGGTGCGCGTGGATTTGCTGGGCGACGATGCGCGTCCGTTGGATTCCGTAACCAAACGAATCGGCCTGCGTACCTTGGGCATTTTGGAACGGCAAGACGACAAACCATTGCGCTTCGCTGTCAATGGGGTGGAGTTTTTTGCGAAGGGCGCGAATTGGATTCCGTCCGACGCGTTCAACAACCGGGTTTCAACCGAACGCCTGCGACAATATGTGGCGGATGCGGCGGCGGTGCATATGAACATGCTGCGCTTCTGGGGCGGCGGTTATTACGAAGAAGACGCGCTTTACGACGCCTGTGATGAAATGGGGATTTGTGTATGGGTGGACTTCAAGTTTGCCTGCGCGAGTTATCCGGCTTTTGACGCGGGGTTTGTAGACAATGTCCGGCATGAGGCGCGCGACAACTTGAAACGTCTGCGTCACCATCCCTGCATCGCCGTCTGGTGCGGCAACAATGAAATCAGCCTGCTGGTGAAGGATGACTGGTCGGTGTTCTCCATGGGGCGGGATGGATATGAAATCTTGTTCAAGAAAGCGCTCGCAGAAGAGGTGGGTTCGTGCGCCCCGCAATCCAGTTATGTTTCCGGCAGCCCGGATTGCGGCGATGTGCATTACTGGGATGTGTGGTGGGGTGCGCGCACTTTCGAGGCATATCGCGAGCTCAGCGGTTTCATGAGTGAATTTGGATACCAATCGTATCCTGAACCGCGCACGGTGGACTCCTACACGGCTGCGGGAGATCGCGACTCGACGATGAGCGACATCATGAAATGGCACCAGCGGTGTCCGCTCGGCAACGACCGAATCAAGAACATGACTGGAAATTATTTTCGTCCAGGCAAGGATTTTGACAGCACTCTGTGGGTCAGCCAGCTGGTTCAGGCCTACGGGATCAAGCTGGGTGCGGAATACTGGCGCCAGCATATGCCGAAATCCATGGGCTGCCTCTTCTGGCAGTATAACGATTGCTGGCCGGTGGCGAGCTGGGCCTCGGTCGACTACTACGGACGGTGGAAGGCGCTGCATTACACCGCCCGCCATTTTTACGCACCCACCATGGTTTCCGGATTGGAAGATGCGAAGACGAACAGCATGGCAGTTTATGTCACGTCAGATTTGGCCGAAACTCAGCGGGGAACACTGGCCTGGCGGGTGACTGACCTACAAGGAGTCCTCCTCAACGACGGCACGCTGGCAGTTGAAATCGCACCCCGGAAGAGTGAAACCGTTCGAACTTTGAATCTCGATTCCCTCGCGCAGCAACAAGGCGCAAATAATTTGCTCGTATGGCTCAGCCTGCACGTGAACAACCGTGAAGTCTCCCGCAATCTGGTTTCCTTCGCCCGGCCGAAGGAACTAAAACTGACCGACCCGGAATTGAAAAGTGAAATCACGGAAACAAAAACTGGTTTCCGGGTGAAGCTCGACGCCGCCAGACCGGCCCTCTGGGTTTGGTTAAGCCTGGGTGAGCTGGATGCGCGTTACTCGGATAATTTCTTTCATCACGATTCGCACACTCCCTTGGAGATTGACGTTAACCCGGCGGCGCCCCTGTCGCGCGCCGACTTTGAGAAGGCGCTTATGGTTCGCAGTCTGTTTGACACGTACGAGCCGGTCGCCTGATTTACGGAGTGATGCGGAGCGTGCCGATTCCGAAAGCAGGCAGGGTGACGTCGAAGCCGGAGGTGCCATCTGAATTCTTTCGGAAGGGAATGTTTTTGAGGAGCCGCCCATCCAGTTGCGTCAAATCCACTTGCGAGGCGGGTCCACCGTAGTGAATGGCTTTCCGGCTTTCGCGGGTCGAAGGATTGAAAAGCCTCACAAACACATCGCCCCCGCTTAACCGTGCCGCGGGGATTTCCCAGCCGCCGCCGGCAATTTCCAGAAGTGATTTATCGGTTCCCACGGATTCAGCGTTGGATTGGAAAACCCGGGCGATGAGCGGTTCGTTCCACGATTTGTTGGCTGTCCACAAACCGCTTTCCTCCCAATTGCCGGCGTGCGGCAGGATGGCATAATGAACCTCGGTCGCGCCGTTCAACGAATAATGGCGTCCCCACAGACCAACTCCCGAGTATTGCAGGGTGAGACTCAGCGGATCGTTTGCGCCATGCCCGTAGCTCGTGGTGTGATCCGTCAGCAACGCGGCCCCGGCGTCCTCGGATTTGTCGAACACATCCACCCAATCCAGAATCACATCGTTTTTAATAACCGACCAGTTCGTGAAGAAGGTGTTGCTGAGATGGCTTTCAACAACGTCAAATGGCGCGTCCTTGAAAACTTCCTGATGCTGGAGATTCAGTGGAAAGGATACCAGTAGTTTGCTGCGCTCGTCGTAGAAGGCTCTGCGCTCCTGTTTGGCGTCGTAAACCTCGTCCTGTCTAAAATTGGCGCCAATTCCCGGGCTGCCCTGCCAATCAATCCGGACGGAAAAGTCGATCCGTGGTTCACCTTGGGTCAAAGTGATCGTCTGGATTACGGGATTGGAGGCGACCCGGCTGCTGATGCGCACGCGCGTTTGCCTCGGACCGTTCTCAACGATTTCGATTTTGGCCGGGCCATCGGCGGTGGAGCAAAATTGTCGTTGTTCAAAGAAGTAGCCCCGAATCTCGTTGAAACTCCGGGCATCGGCACTGTCAACCAAATCACGTCCGCCCAGCTTTTTGGCGATCAACCGCTTAATGGTTCCTCCGTGGACGGCATCGAGTTGCAGCTCGTAATAGTCCGTGTTCAGCGTAACCAAACCGCTCGTTTGGGGGTTCGAGGCTGGTGCAGCCGGCGATGCGTCATGACCTTCGTTGAGTCGATAAGTGGCGAATCCCAGCGGCGGGACGGTCGGGCGGAAAACGATTTTTTGGGGTGAAGCGTCGTCCGGGCCAAGCCACTGGTAAGGCATTTCCTTCCCTTGGTGGTCCGTGAGTTCCAAGGCATTTCTGTGCCAGTCCGCAGGCAGCGTCAAAGTCACGGATTCAGTTCGCCGCTCAGCGAGTGTATTGAATACGCGCACGAAATAATGGTCACCGTTGGTTTCCGCCGGCGCAAGTGCCGTGAGCGAGGCGGCGAGCACAGCATCACTGCGTGAGCAGGTGCCGCCGGTCCACTGAGCGACTTCATCAGCCCATGTGCCCTGGCCGTGGTGATTGTAAGGCACGATCCAACAGTCGTGGTGCTGGGAGAGCAGTAACGTGCGCCAGGCCTCGTCAAGTGTCCCGCCCGGCCATGGCGAATTTTGAAATACACCGGCGATGACTGCCATTTTTTCCGCCATCACAATACGGTTCTCCGCAGTGCGGACTTCCTGCGCGATGCGTTGCAACACTTGTGCACCCCATACCAGGCTGACTTGAACATCCTCCTGGCTGAGCCGCCAGTCTTTCGCGTTTGAGGGATTGGCTACGTTTTGAAAATAATCCTTCCACAAAATTGATTTGGTGGGCTGATAATAATTCCCGACATGATTCAGCCAAGGCCCGTACCGCCAGCCGGCGTCTTGATAGCACATGCCAATAGGATGTTCGATGTGCGCCGCAAAGGCGCTGTTGACGAAATCGGGTGAATTCGCGTTGGCGATGGTTTCCCAGGTTGAACCTGGCCGGAGCTGTTCGATCGCGTAGCGCGGCACGGCGGAAATTGCCGATCCATCAGGCCCGATCCAATTCACCAGTTCGCCGCCAAAGGCGCCGGTATACCCACCCCAGCAGGTGTTCGGATTTTTCAATACCGCGTATTTGAATCCGAAGGATTTCAAAATGCCCGGCAGGGCGCTGGCGAAACAAGGCTCCTCAGAACTGTAGGTACTGAAAACCACACCCGGAAAATGCTCGTGAATTTTCCGCATGCCGCGATCAAATTGCTGCAGGACGCTTTCCCCATTAAGATTCCAGAGATAACTTTGCGCATAGTCGGGATTCACGAATTCCAGGCGGCGGTTGGTGGATTGGTCATCGGCGAATTTCTTGAACTCATGGTATGCCTCCGGCGTGTTGGTTTGCGCAAAATCCCAGGTCTCTGGTTCAATCTCCAGATTCAGTTTCCAATCAGGGTTTGCGCGCAAGGCATCCACCATGAACTGGGTAAATGTTGGCGGGTAATGCCCGTAAATGCCACCGTGATAACCATCGGCAAAATAAGCGGTTTGAGCCCTGCCGCCAGAAATTGCCGGGCACGCAGCCGCCAGCAGGAGCAACCCGAATGGCAGACGCGAGGACATCAGTGTGCGGCGGCAAAATTCCGCGGCGGCAATTCGTCCGGTGCCGATCCCCACGCATCATTTGGCGTCGGTCCCATAACGAGCTCCAAAGTGCCGCCCGCCGCAACTTCTGAGTGGCGCAGCCACGCCCGGCGCAGCGGTTCCCCATTCAAAGTCGCGGACTGCACGTAAATATTTTGAGCGGAATTGTTTTGGGTTTTGACCGTGAACGAACCACCCGGGTAGTAGCGCGAATCCAGTCGGATGGTCACCTGGTCGAAGAGCGGGCTGCCAATGATATAGATGCCATCCACCGGGGAAACCGGATGAAACCCGATCGCGCTCAGAATATACCAGGCGGACATCTGCCCGACATCCTCATTGCCGCACAATCCGTTCACGCCGGCGCCATAGGCGTGATCCATGATGGTGCGCGCCCATTTCTGCGAACGCCACGGTTCGCCGGCATATGCGAACAGGTACGCAGTATGGTGCACGGGCTCGTTTGAATGGTTGCAGTACTCGTTCCAGCCGAACGTCAGCGGCGTTTTCTCAAAAAACTCGGTGAGGTAATTCAGAAAATAATCCCGGCCCATCAGGTCGATCATGCCATTCACATCCTGCGGGACAAACCAGCCTTGCTGGTAGGGGTTGCTCTCTACACAGCCCTGACCCTCAACCGTCGGGCCCTCCCATTTCGTCCAGGAGCCATCGGCGTTTTTCGCATGCATGTTGCCCACGCCCGGATCATAAATATTGCGGTAATTAAGGGAGCGTTGCATCAGCCGTTGCGCGTCGTTCGTTTTGCCGAGGGCGCTCGCGAAACGTCCGGCGCAGTAATCGAAATAAGCGTTCTCCAAGGTCGACGAAATGCTGCCCGGAACATATCCCAATTGGTTGTATTCTTTTCGGTGATTGCCGTTATCTTTGTCGTAGTCGACAGATTGGAGGCAGAGTTCGAGGGCTTTTTGCACATCGTAACCGCGGATACCCTTGAGATACGCCTCCGTGATTACGGATACCGCCGGATCCCCGATCATGCAGCCGGATTCCACGGTCACAAGTTCCCAGCGCGCCAGATATCCATTGCCGCTCAATTCCGCCTGTTGCATCAGGGAGTTCACCATGTCATTTACCACGTCTGGACGTACCAGACTCAGAAACGTGTATTCACTGCGGTAATCATCCCAGCCGCTGAAGATCGTCCGGTAGGTGAAATCCTGCGTACGATGCACTTTACCATCCGCACCGGTGTAATTGCCGTTCACATCGGAGTAAGCCCGCGGGTCGAGCATGGAATGATAAATCGCCGTGGCGAAGGCCGTGCGCTGGGTATCCGTGCCTCCCTTGATGTCAATGCCGGCGAGCGCCTTTTCCCAGAGCGCTCTCGCCTGGGAGTGGACCGCGTCAAAATCCCAGCCAGGAATGTCGGTTTCCAAATTTTCCTTTGCGCCGGCGATGTCCACGAACGAGATGCCCGCCTTCACGAGCACCGGCTCACTGTTGGTGGTGGCAAACTCGCTATAAAATCCCAAGTGGTCGCCCTCCATCTCCCGGCAATCGGGAATGATTTTAGACGCCGCCACAACATCCTGGTAGCGCTGGCTTTCGATCTCTTCCCGCTTGCGCGACCAGCCGGCGGGAATCTCCGCGGACCAGACCCCGCAATGGGTGATGGGTTTGCTGAATTGTGCGTAAAAATAAACCGTGTAGTTCGCTTTGCCGGCGCCGTCTCCCCAGCCACCGCCCTCCGGGGGACATTTCATCCACCCTTGGATTGTATGGTCGTCGATGACCTTGACATATTGGCGGGTCGAAGTGCCGCCGATGCGCCGAGCAAGATCGATTTGCACGCGGCTTTGGTCGTTTTGAGGAAAAGTAAACCGCAGTATGCCCGCATGCGGCGCAGCGGTCGCCTCGGCGCGAATCCCATAATCCTTAAAAGTTACCCCGTAATAACCGGCACTGGCCGTTTCGGTGTCGGCATCGAACCGTGAACGATAACCATCACCGTTGCCGCGAACGCCCCGGGCGGTTTTCAGCGGGCCAGTGGTCGGCATGACGAGGAAATTTCCAAAGTCTCCGTACCAGCCAATTCCACTCATATGGATGAAGCTAAATCCCTCGATAGAAGTATGCTCATGCGAATAACCGGGCCCATTGTCGCCGCCAGTGATGGTATCCGGACTTAACTGCACCAATCCAAACGGTGTCGCCGCTCCCGGAAACGTTTTCCCCTCGCCATATTTGACGCTGGTGCTGGATCCGATGAATGGATTGATATTATCCACCAGGGAATCTGCCTGGGCGGATAGGCCAAGTGCGCAGCTCACGAACGTGGCGCCAGCGAAGATCTGACGGAGCAGTGGGAGCGGTATGGTCATAAGGGATTGATTTTAAGCGTATAGGTAACCGGGGCGTAGGCGGTGCGGATGACAGCCTCCAAGGCCGCATGCTGCCGTTCGGTGTCAGCCAGGACCTGGTCCGTTTGCTCAGAAATTTGTTCCATGGTGGGTTTTTCGCCAGGCCCGCGGAAGAGGACCTTGATTTGGCGAGTTTCAAAATCCTGTTTGGCGGAAACGGCGGCGTCGATCAACGCGAAACGCGTCGAAAAAGGATTCAGCAAAAACTCCGCGGCGAGGTTCACGCCGGCGGTTAATTGCGCGCCGGTAAACGTCTTGGATTGGTCACCCCAATCAACGCGATACTGTTCTGCCGTCGCATTGGTGACGGTGAGCATGAACCGGTTCAGGTCCTGGTTGAAAGGCACCAACGTCATTCCGGACCGGAGACTGTCATTGTTGGTGATATTATCAAAACCGGACGTGGGATACCAGTTCGCCGCCAGCCCCATTGGAGCGCCGGAACAAAATGGATAGCGCCGACTGCGAATCACATATTCACCGTTCCTGGCCGAGAGCAGTTTGTGGCCGCTGGAAACCGTCATTTGGTTCGCCTGCAAGTCGACCCTGAAATTCGCAATGTCTCCCTTCACGCCCAGGTCCTTGAGAAAGGCGTACGCCATAATCGCGTGGCCTGCCCAGTTGGGATGAACCCCGTCGCCGCCCGGGATGGCATAATTGGTGCCATACAATTGCGGACCGCGGACTGACGCGGAAATCATCGGCCAGAACACGTCGGCGAACGCCACCTGCTCATGTTCGGAAATTTCAATGCCGAGGTTGCGAAGCCGGCACAAGTTTTGATTCAACTTCTCGCTGGTCGCACCCGGTTGCCACCAAGCCCGGTTCCCGACACAACCGGACGATCCCAAAACCACGCGCACCCCGTGTGCCTTGAAACTCTCGACCATGGCTGTTTCGGATTTCCGATATGCATCCCCGATGCTGTCTACGTACGGCCGGTATTCGTGATCATTCATGCCATAACAGGTGGTGGCAATGGTGGGGTTGAAACGCAGGCAGTCGTTCGTCATGCGCGCCAGAAAGCCATCCGCACGCTCACCTCCCCAGCCGAACTGGCGCACGGAGATTTTTAATTCCGGAAGGCACGCGGTCAGGTAATCCTCGATGATCCGCGAATACATTTTTTGCTCCGTGATAGAATCGCCACAGATTGCCAGGCGATCGCCCTTTCGCAAAAGCAGTCCGGGAGTCTCCGGCGCCGCGACCGGATTGAACATCGCCGCCAGGGAATCGGCTGGTTGTGAATCTTGTGCCAGGCTGTGTAATTGCAGGCTGAGAATACCAGCCAGGAGTAGTAATGATTTGCGCATAAAGGTGAGCAGCCAGTTTGTGTTTTCCGGACGGCCCTGTCCAGAGCCTGAAGTGCCAAAACGGAGGGGTATCGGTGCCGTGGCGGGATGGACGGGATTACCCCATGCCTTCTCGCTGTCATGTGCTGGGACGATATTAACTCCCTCAGCGCGCGCAGAGGGCGATTGTCAATATGAACCCTCCGGGCAGCCCATTGAGAACGTGGGTTGCCGGCTCAAGTGCGGAAACCGGTGTTTGGAAGCTTATGGCGCTGGTGGCCCATTTCCGTTATCGGTGCGCATTCGCTTGAAGTACGTCGCCGCTGCACGGTTGTTCGGCTGGAGTTTCAGATACGTTTCCATCGCCTGCCTCGCCTCTGGCCATTGACCGCGAGCCACCAGAGCCCGGGCCAAAACCAAGTGGGCGTCCGGCAGAAAATATTTGAGTTGGATTGCGCGCGTGGCTGCTTCCGCGGACTCCGCTGCCTTTCCCAGCCGCAATTGGGCCGCCGCTAAGCCCAGCCAGGCAATGGCATCCTGTTCATTTGCGGCCAGCGCTTGTTGGGCGACGTTCGCAAGTGATTCCCATTCTCGGAGACGGAGCAACAAAAGCCCCAACTTGCGCATCGCCATGGGATTGCTTGGATTAAGCTTGTATGCCTCGTTGACCAGCGAGCGGGCGAGCCGGGAATCACGCTGGGCAAGCGCCAACTCGGCGCGCGGGAGCAGCGTGGCGACTCCGGGCGGGAGCGATTCCAACGCCACTTCCAATGTTCCAGCCGCCTCCGTCACCATGCCCAGCGCCAATTGACATTGAAACAGTGCATGCGCTACCTCGACACGCTCCGGAAAATCGCGGAACAGCCTGTCCAATGCCGGCAACGCCTCCCCATAGCGCGCGGCATCCAGGCAAGATTGCACGAAGTTCCAGTCCGATTCGCGCTGCAAACCAACGAATACAGGGTTTTGTGCCAAGGTAGCGTCCTCATTTTCCGGCGGCCTGGAAATTCCCATGTATGTCTCCCAGGAATCCACCCGGGTGACCTCTGGAACATCAGCAAAGCTTTCGAGCAACACCCTTCCCTCCATATCATCGCCGATGGGCAAACCAAACCAGGTTAACACCGTGGGTACAACATCCAGGATGCCGGCGCCGTGCAGCAATGCGTCTGGGGCGAACTTCGGACCGCAAGCCAGAAAAATGCCATAAGGAGATTTCCATGAATCTTGGTCGCCGGGTGGAAAACCGCCGGGTGGAATAGCCTGGGTACGCACGCCGTGTCCTGAAACAATGATCACCGTGGTATCTGGACCGGCAACCTCGACGAGCTGGTGCACCATCGTGTCCAGAATGCGGCAACTTGCCCGGACAACGTTCCGATAGCGTTGAAATTCTTCGGGGCTGCCTGGGGTCTGATTTGAAAGATGGTGGGAAAGGAAAATGCGACTAATGGGCGCCAGCGCCGGGAATCGGATGGCAGCCATGTCCCACTTCTCTTCCTCGAGCAACGTCAGTCCTGCGGTCTGATAGGAATAGTCGGCCGCCAGGAACAGGCGTAATTGGCCGATCCGCCGATCCCGCTTTTGATCAATCCGCCTCCAGTCCGGGATGTACTGTGAGATTACATTCGCTCCAATATCCTCGGGGCTGACCCGTTTTGCGTCGAGTTTTTTGTGGATAGCTTCCGGCCAATAGGTTCCTGCTGCCGCCGTCGGCCAAGGCTTGATGCCCGGACCAGCGGTGGGTTCTGGATAGCGGTCAGAAACGATTAGTGTGTTGGCTGTCTTCTCGCCATGCGTTGCGGGCCATCCGATCACCAGACATCGGCGGCCTGAATGCGCCAGCAGCTCCCAAAGGGCAGACGACTGCCGGCGGCCGGCGGTGATGGAGACACGCTGGCGACGGTCTGGAGCCACTTCGGCGGAATGGCAAATTCCATGTTGCCAGGCACGTTTCCCGGTCACAATGGAAGTGGACAGCAGAGCGGGCACGATGGGGTGGGCGGCCAGCAATTGTCCGGAAGCACCTTTGTCAACCAACCGGCTGAAAGCCGGCATTTCTCCCGCATCAATCAGCGGGTGGAATACTTTCCAATCGGCGGCATCCAACTGGATTAACAACAGACGATGTGCCATAATTCAGCAAATAAATTCCCGGGGACAATTGGAAAGGACTTAACCAAGTGCGGTATATTGAGCAATAGTAAAGTTCGCGCAACCACAAATTCCGAAAGGACAAATACAGGTCGGCCCCTTTCGGGCATTGTCCGGGAACCACCCGGATACGGAATGTATCTCGGCCGCAGGATTGAAAAGAAAAGGTAACTCCGTGGCGGCAAGTTTCCGAAAGCATGGATTGCACGGAAGCAGCATTTGCTACACTTTAAACTGCACAACCGTGATGACAAACACCCGTATGTTCAAGCCATTGGGCACTAGCTGACATGAAAGACTCGAACCTTGCTGATTTGGTGATCCGCGAACCGGTGCCCTCCGAGCTTAACCGCGCTCGCTATTTATTTCGTAACACCCGATTGCGCCCCCGGGCACGCATTTTCGTCGCCGTACGCAGCCATCCGGTTGAACGCTTTGTCGCTGCGGCCGCGTGGTGGTCCGAGGCGAATGTCGCCCGCTTCCAGCTTGCCTGTTCCCCCGGGGTGGTCCGAGACGAAGTATGCGCGCTGCTCATTGAGCAGGTTTCGCAGTGCGCCCGCCTTGCGGGAACGGAATCAATCCAGTATGGGGAATTGCTGGCGGATAACAGTGAATGGATTGGGCTTCTCGGAAGACAGGGATTTATTCAGTTACGCACGGAACGATTTTTTGAAGTGACGACCCTCCAATCCTGGACGCGCACGGTTGAGGCGTTTGAGAAATACAAATCCAGAATTCCATCCGGCTGGCGAACCGAATCCATCCGGCAGCATGCGCCAGAAACCATCTTTGAGCTCATCGCACCTTATCGGTTGATGCCACCCGAGGAATTGCGTGACTACTGGCGGGCAGACGCGGCTTTTGGTTTTGAACTGGACCTGTCGTCCACGCTGTTTGATGGTGCGCGGCCGATCGGCACCTTCCTGGCTCGCAGAGTGCGGGATACGCTCTGCGTTGATGTCCGGGTGGTACAGGCGGAGAACCGCCTGTTGCGTTCCCTGGCGAACGTTTGCCTGCTTTACCATGCCGCCAAACGCCGCCGTCCGGACGAGGGAATCAACCAGCTTCAGTTCCGGGGCGGGGCGACGGAGCATCGCGAAACGGCGAACCTGGCCATGCGGATGGTTGGCCGGGAATTGCCCCCCCGTCATATATTTTCAAAGGTTTTTTAACGGCGGCAAAGCAAAGCGGAGCTCAATCTGAGGCCGGTTGGCAATCAATGCCAGCAGGTGTTTCGGGCTCGAGTTAAGGCTTAAACTGCTGAAAATGTGCGAACGTGCACTCAATGCCCGCCCTTTTGGCACCGATGCCCCGCGACAACCCTCAGGATCCGTGTTAGATTCGGGTCAAACAAGCCACTAAAAACTGCCGTGTCACGATCCGACGTGCTCTGGACAAATGTCAAATTGTAATGGCATCGACAGATAATGGTAAATGCCGACTCAAGAATGCGACGAAACAACCCGCGGCAGCAATCAACCGCTGATTAAGGGAACAAATAAGAGAAAGCAGCAACGTACACAAATTCAACCCAAAACATAAAAGTGAAACCCAAAAAAATAGCAATGTTGTCGGCCTCGGCTTTAACGGCCGGCATGGCACATGGCTCCATCATCTACACGTCTTG
>JBEKMT010000096.1:0-19513 GCA_050008355.1 Verrucomicrobiota bacterium | reverse complement strand
TCCCAGTGACATCGCGTCGGCCCCGTAGCCGTTTCCATAGATCCCGTTCGCCAGGGTGACGTGTTCACTGCGGATCAGCAACACACCAAAAACCACCCGAACAAATTGTGCCAACTTACTGGATATATGGCATTTCATGCGACGTGATGCCATCAGAAGCGGAAAACGTGCCACGCTCTCTCAAATTATACGGTAAATTAGTTCGAATGATGCGTCGGAAAAGTTATTGCAAAACTTCTGTTGGACGAACAGGTTGCAAGTCGCTGGTATTTGATTGGGTGGATTATTATAAATACCTTAAAATAAACATCTTAAAACATGTTTGCCGCACGCCTTTTGGTTGCGTTTAAGCGCGGAGTTTCCTGACGGTATCAATTGATGTCCAAAGGGATAAGTTTGAATTAAAATCGACGCTATTCAACTCCTCTAAGCTCGTGAGCGTTTTTCAGACAGTCTCTGCAAAATTAATGGAAATGCCGCCTTATCTTTTTGCCAAAGCATTGGCAACGGCGTCCTCCAGCGCGTCACCACGCAATGATTTGCCAATGATTTTTCCATCCGGGCCGACCAGCACGTCAAATGGAATGGAGTCGACTCCATATTTTACCGCCAGCTTGTTGCTCCAGCCCTGGCCGTCAAAAAATTGCTGCCAGGTCATGCCATCAGTCTGTTTCAGAAATTTTTCCAGCGTGTCGCGATCAGAGTCAAGGCTCACGCCGATTATTTCAAAACCGTCGGCGTGATGCTTTTTGTAGGTGGCGATGACATTGGGCAATTCGCCGCGGCACGGGCCGCACCAGGTGGCCCAGAAATCCACCATTACCACTTTGCCCTTGAACCCGGCGACCGAAATGGGTTTGCCCTCCAGATCTTGCTCGGCGAAATCAGGAAAAGTCGCGCCGGTGGCCAATGCATCTTGAATTTTCTTTGATGCCTCCTGCCGGTCGAGCGAGGCCAGAATGTCGTCGGCTTTCTTGCCTATTTTGGTGTCCGGATAATCCGTTTTGATTTGCTGGATGATCGCCCTGCCTTTGTCAATCTCGCCCAAAACCTCAACGTATAACATCGCTTTCATGTAAACGATTTGGGCGGCATCGTCCGTCTTGGCACCGTTTTGTTCCGCGACCAACCGATCGAACTCCTTCAATTCATCACCCAGGTCGGCTTCGGTGTTTTTACCGGCGGCAATTTTCGTCTGGACCTCCTGGACGAGGGCATGCAACTCAACTTGCGCTGCGTTCGTGGACTGGGCGTAAGCATTGAATCCCAAAGTCGTTAGGATCGCCGCAAGGAGCAGAATAATTAGTTTCATCGTGATATTTGGCTGAACAAAGTAAACCCAAAATTCCATGCTTCCGACCTCAATGCAACCTTCTTTTGTCCACTGCTGGGACCCCGGGCAGGGGTTATTTAAAATTACTCTTGACCGGATCATTACTTTCGTAGTTTTATTAAGTAATGATTTTCCACCCCGCCAGTATGGGCCTGCTCAATCGTCGTGCCCTCATCCGGCAATTGCAGAAAACCGGGCTGGCTTCTCGCGCCGGCTTGGCGCGTTCGCTCGGCATGAGCCAGCCGACGGCGGGAAAAATCGTGGATGACCTGATTTCGGAAAAGATTCTGGAGGAGGTTGAGTCACCTGAAGCCCGCGGCAACGGTGCCGTGCCGCTGGGACGCCCCGGCAGGCAGTTGCGGTTGAACCGTTCACAACCGAGCTTTCTGGGCATCCAGCTCGGTATCCAAAGGACTCAGTTGGCGGAATTGCCGCTTGGCGCCACGGACGATAACGACTGGCAGGCTTCCTTCGATTTATCATCCGGCGTGCCCAAACCGGCGGTGGACTGGGAACGCGGATTGCGCGTCGCCTCTAAAAAACTCCGGGCCAGACAATTTCCCTGCGTGTTGCTGAGTGTTCCCGGCGTCGTGGATGAAACGGCCAAACGCGTTCTCTTTTCCCCCAACATTCACTGGATTGAGGGCATTGATCTGCCCGCCATTGTGCGGCGCGTATGGGATGCCCCGGTTTTGCTCGTACAGGAGGAACGCCCTCTGGCGCTGGGCCATCTTGTCAATAATCCGCGGCAAGAGGACTTTTTACTGGTGGATTTTGGCGACGGCGTCGGTGGCGCAATTATTGTCGGCGGCAAACCGTTGGCCAGTTCGCTGCCTATCAGCGGTGAACTCGGGCACACACCCGTGCTGGGCAACCGCCGTAAATGTGGCTGTGGTGCCACTGGTTGCGTGGAAACGCTCGTTTCCATCCGTGGCCTCGTTGAAAGCTTCTCCGCCGCTCATCCGCGAAAGAAAAGCAATTGGGCTGCACTCAAGGAACACATTTCCGAAAATGGAGTGGAACCATGGCTGGCCGAGGGTCTCAACGCCGCGGCCGTCGTGATCGCCTGCTCGCTTAACGTGTTGGGTCTGCGCCGGGTCGTCGTCACCGGCGCCTTGCGGGAGCTCGCACCATCCGTTCTGGAACATCTCTCCGGCGCGATTAAAAAGGGCGCCATGTGGGCACGTTTCGGCGAGGTGGAATGTATCGCCGCACCGCGGCGTCGCACCGCCGGCCTGGTCGCCGTGGGCATTGACCGTTTCATCGCCCCGGAATCCGCTGCCAGCTCAAATAATCATTAAAACCAGCAATCAAAAATTCATCATGAGCATCAATCTCAAATCATTGGAAGTGTGGTTCGTCACCGGGAGCCAGCATCTTTACGGACCGGAAACTCTGAAAAAAGTTGCCGCGCATTCGCTCCAAATTTCCCGGGCGCTCAACGCGGCCTCCCCCATCCCGGTCAAGGTCGTCTTCAAACCCGTCCTCGTCACGCCGGACGCAGTTACGGAACTCTGCCGGACCGCGAACAATGCCGCCAATTGCATCGGCCTCATCACTTGGTGCCATACGTTCTCACCGTCGAAAATGTGGATCAACGGGCTCAAACAGCTCGCCAAACCAGTCGCGCATTTGCACACCCAATTCAATCGCGACATTCCATGGGCGACGATTGACATGGATTTCATGAACATGAACCAGGCCGCGCACGGCGACCGCGAACATGGTTTCATTTGGAGTCGCTTGCGCAAGAACCGCAAAGTCATCGTCGGGTTCTGGCAGGAGAAATCCGTCCAGGAAAAGATCGGTGCCTGGGCGCGTGCGGCGG
This sequence comes from Verrucomicrobiota bacterium, assembly GCA_050008355.1. Taxonomy (GTDB): domain Bacteria; phylum Verrucomicrobiota; class Verrucomicrobiia; order Limisphaerales; family UBA11358; genus UBA11358. The sequence goes on along the minus strand of JBEKMT010000096.1, from coordinate 16,352 downwards.
CGGCCTGGCACGATTGGCAGGGCGCAAAATTTGTGCGTTTCGGCGACAACATGCGCGAAGTGGCCGTGACCGAAGGCGACAAGGTTTCCGCGCAAATCAAATTCGGTTTTGCCGTTAACTCTTACGGCGTTGGTGATCTGGTGCAACGGGTCAATGCTGTTTCCGAAAGGAAAATTGAGGGGTTGGTGCAGAAATACGAGGCTGCCTATGAGATTTCGTCCGACCTCAAAAAAGGCGGCGCACGCCACCAATCCATCCGCGAGGCGGCTCGCATCGAACTCGGTTTGCGCGCGTTTTTGACGGAGGGGGACTTCAAGGGTTTTACAACGACTTTCGAGGATTTGCACGGTCTGGTGCAACTGCCGGGTCTGGCGCCGCAGCGGTTGATGTCGGACGGATTCGGTTTCGCGGGGGAGGGTGATTGGAAAACCGCCGCGCTCGTCCGGGCGATGAAGGTCATGGCCTCCGGTTTGGCCGGCGGTACCTCGTTCATGGAAGATTACACTTACCATCTACATCCGGCTGGCAAGATCGTCCTGGGTTCCCACATGCTCGAAATTTGTCCAAGCATCGCCCTGGGTAAGCCGTCCTTGCAAGTCCATCCACTCGGCATTGGCGGCAAAGCGGATCCGGCACGCCTCGTTTTTAACCCTCCCTCCGGCCCGGCTCTCAATGCGGCCTTGATGGACTTTGGAAATCGTTTTCGACTCCTCGTCAATGAAGTCGACGTCATCACTTCCGCACATCCGATGCCGAAATTGCCGGTGGCCCAGGCGCTTTGGAAATGCCGTCCGAATTTTGAGGACGCGTGCGCCGCCTGGATCTACGCCGGAGGGGCGCATCACACCGGCTTCAGCCAGGCCGTTACGGCCGAGATACTCGAGGATTTTGCGGGGATTGCAGACATCGAATTGCTCGTGATCGATGCAGACACGCGCCTCCGTCAGTTCAAACAGGAATTGCTCTGGAATGAAACCGCTTACGGCCTGAATGGCGGCTGGGTTGCCTGATCCACAAAGCATCGCGAAGCCTTTAATGCTCATGAACAATCGCCGTTTGAAATCGAAAACCTTTTTCGCCGCCGCCATGGTCGCAGCCGCCTTGGTTGCCGCGCATGCGCAGTCGGCGAAAGTCTCCGTGGCCGTGGACCAGCCGGGCCACACCATTTCGCCGACCCTCTGGGGGATTTTCTTCGAGGACATCAATCTGTCCGCCGACGGCGGACTTTATCCCGAGCTGGTGCGTAACCGTTCTTTTGAGGATTCGGATGTGCCGGAATATTGGACTTTTGCCAGTCCAAACGGTGGTAATAGCACGGCGGAAATCGGCTCCCAACGCCCGCTGAATTCATTCAACCATCATTACTTGAACGTGAAGATGGACGGCGCCTTCACCCTGCAGAACAAAGGTTACTGGGGCATGAACATTATCAAGGGCGACCGCTATGAATTGAAACTCGCGGCGCGCGCGGAAAACGGTTTTGACGGCCCGCTGACGGTGAAAATTTTGAATTCTTCCGGCGCGGAAATGGCCGGAGGAGAAATTTCCGGCCTGATGGGAAAGTGGCAATATTACACGCTTGACCTCACCGCTGCAGATGGCGATCCGAAAGCCTTGCTCCAAATCTCCGCTACCGGCAAAGGGCGCTTATGCCTCGACATGGTTTCGTTAATGCCCCAGAAAACCTGGAAAAACCATGGCTTGCGCACCGACCTGGCGGAGGCGCTCGACCATTTGCATCCTTCCTTCATGCGCTTTCCAGGCGGCAACTGGATTGAAGGTGATGACATCGCGCACATGTACCACTGGAAATACACCATCGGTGACATTGATTCCCGCACTCCGTTGTGGAACACCTGGGGTTATGACACGACGCAGGGCTTGGGCTATCACGAATATTTGCAGCTGTGCGCCGATCTCGGTGCGGAGCCACTGTTCGGCATTAACGACGGTCTCGCGTTAAACGGCATCAGTGTGCCAATGGGGCAAATGGGTCAATGGACCCAGGACGCGCTCGACGCGATTGAATACGCCAATGGCCCGACCAATTCGGTTTGGGGTGGATTGCGCGCTCAAGCCGGACATGCCGCGCCGTTTAACTTGAAATACATGGAAATTGGCAATGAAAATGGCGGACCGGACTATGTCGAACGATGGCCGCTGCTCGCCAACGCCATCCGTGCAAAGTATCCCGACGTGAAGTTGATCATGACGACCGACTTGCGGGGACGGCCCTATCCCCAAAATCCCCAGCCGGACATCATCGACGAACACTATTACGAATCTCCTGAATCGTTCATGCGCCGCGCGAACCAATACGACAGTTACGACCGCAGCGGACCGAAAATATTTGTCGGCGAGTATGCCGTCACTCAGAAAGCCGGTCTCGGTAACTTGCGCGCGGCGATCGGCGAAGCGGCGTTCATGACTGGCTTGGAACGCAATTCCGACATCGTCACGCTCGCGAGTTACGCGCCGCTATTCGTCAACCTGAACCATCGCGCGTGGAATCCCGACCTGATCAATTTCGACGATTCACGCTGGTACGGCATCCCAAGTTATTACGTCCAGCAGATGTTCAGCGAAAATCGTGGCGACGTCACGCTCCCCGTGCAGGTGGATTCCCCCCGGGCGGAAGTGGCAGTCAGTAAGGGCATGGTTGGTGTCGGCACCTGGAATACGGAATCCGAGTATAAAGATGTCAAAGTCACCGCCCCGGACGGAACCGTATTGCTCGCATCGGATTTTACCAATAATTCTGACGGCTGGATAAAGCTGGGTGATGGGGATTGGAATGTTTCCGGCGGTGCCCTGCGGCAGAATTCGGAAAATGAATTTGTGCGTGCCATCGCGGGTGATAAATCATGGACGGACTACACGGTGACGCTCAAGGCACGCAAACTCGGCGGGCGCGAAGGCTTCCTGATTTTATTCCACATTGCCGCAGACGAAGACCGGACCTGGTGGAACATCGGGGGCTGGGGCAACACCCAGGACGCAATCGAAAACGGCGGGGTGATCGACGCCCAGCCGGGCGAGGTTGAAACCGGTCGCTGGTACGACCTAAAGCTTGAGGTCGCCGGCAAACACGTCAAATGTTATCTCGACGGCCAGCTGGTTCACGATGTGGATTACGAAACCGGCGGCCAGGTGAATGCACTCTATGCCTGTGCTTCGCACGATGATCAGACGGGCGATGTGATCGTCAAAGTGGTCAATGCCAACCCGAGCCCGCTGGAAACAGAAATCGACTTCACCGGTGCGAAGGACCTTGCTGGCAAGGGGGAAGCGATCTTGCTGACCTCGGAAAGCCCTTCGGATGAAAACACCCTCGACAACCCCGTCAAAGTTTCGCCGAAAACAGAGCCGGTTGCGTTTTCTGGAACTAGTTTGACCCGCGTGTTTCCCGGAAATTCCTTCACCGTATTGCGCCTGAAAACCCGCGAATAAATTATGAGTGCACGTTATACGATTGGTCTGGACTATGGAACAAATTCGGTCCGCGCCCTCATCGTCAAGGTTGACAACGGTGCAGAGGTCGCCGCCGCCGTCTGGCCTTATGCCCATGGCACCCAAGGAGTGATTTTATCGCGCGACCCGAACCTGGCGCGTCAGCATCCCTCCGATTACCTCCAAGGTGCGGAAATCACAATCAAACAGGCGATTCGCGCCGCCAAAAGGTCCGTGCGCGGTTTTGCTGCCAGCCAGGTCATCGGTATCGGTGTGGATACTACAGGCAGTACCCCCTTGCCCGTGGACGAAAATGGCCAGCCGCTCGCGTTCCGGAAAAAATTCGCCGGCCATCCCGCCGCACTGGCCTGGCTTTGGAAAGACCACACCGGCGTTCACGAAGCCGCCGAAATCACGGAGCTCGCAAAAAAAATCCGTCCTCAATATCTCGCCAAATGCGGCGGCACCTACTCTAGCGAATGGTTCTGGAGCAAAATCTTGAAATGTCTGCGGTCCGCCCCGGCGGTTTTCAACGCCGCGCATGCCTGGGTCGAACTGGCGGATTTCGTTCCCGCCGCCCTCACCGGCACGGAGCATCCTGATAAATTCATCGCCGGTGTCTGCGCCGCCGGCCACAAAGCCATGTGGAATGCAAAATGGGGCGGCTATCCGGATGCGGAGTTCCTGTCACAACTTGACCCGAAACTGGCGCAACTCCGGTCCCGGCTGACGGCCCGTATTCATTCCATTGATAAATCCGTCGGTGGCCTCACCGCCGGCTGGGCGCGCAAAACCGGCTTGCGGGCTGGAATCCCCGTCGCCGTCGGTGCGTTCGATGCGCACCTCGGCGCCGTCGGTTCCGGGGTGGCACCCGGCACGCTTGTGAAAATTATCGGTACCAGCACCTGCGACATCGCCATCGCATCCAACACAAATGCCCTCGCAGATGTGCCCGGACTCTGCGGCATTGTGGATGGCAGCGTTTTACCCGGATATTTCGGCCTTGAAGCCGGGCAGTCGGCGGTCGGCGATTTGTTTAACTGGCTGGTGGACTATATCCAACCCGGTGGGAAAAAACCGCTGACGCATCGCGATTTGGACGCCGCTAGCTCGAAATTGCAGCCCGGTGAAAGCGGGCTGCTGTCCCTGGATTGGAACAATGGCAATCGCACAATTCTCGTCGATCAACGATTAACCGGTTTGCTCATCGGCCAGACCCTTTATACGCAGCCGGCCGAAATTTATCGGGCGCTGGTCGAAGCCACCGCCTTTGGTGCGCTGACCATCATCAATCGCTTTGAAGAATTCGGCGTAAAAATTTCGTCAGTCGTCAATTGCGGCGGAATCGCGGAAAAGAGCCCCCTGACGATGCAGATCTACGCGGATGTGACCGGCCGGCCGATGAAGATTTCGCGCTCGGCGCAGACGTGCGCCCTCGGTTCAGCGGTTGCCGCGGCCGTGGTCGCCGGCGCCCACAAAGACTATGCCTCCGCGCAAAAGGCCATGACCGGCCTGAAGGGAAAAGTTTACCGGCCGAATCCGAAAGCTCATGCCGCTTATCAGGAGCTTTATGTCCTCTATAAAGAGTTGCACGACGCGTTTGGAACGAAAGATTGGCATGGGAATCTGTTCGGCGTCATGAAGAAATTAATCGAGATCCGCAGTCGCGTCAGGAAATGATTCCGGAAACCGTGATCCAAAAGCAGTTGGACGCCTACAACGCGCGCAACTTGGATGCGTTGATGGAGACTTATGCGGAGAACGCTCAGCAATTTGAGCATCCGGACAAGCTGCTGGCCAGCGGCGCAACCCAGATTCGCGAGCGGTCCATGGCCCGGTTCAAAGAGCCAAACCTGCACGCCGCGCTGATCCACCGCGTTGTGGTTGGAAATATTGTGGTTGATCACGAGCTGGTGACACGGACCTTCCCGGAGGGTGCTGGCAGGATTGAGTTGGTCTGCATTTATGAGGTGCAAAACGGCAAGATTGCCAGAGCATGGTTTGTTTTTGGCGCCAAAACTCTCGACGCGAAATAATTTTATGCTGGAGAAACTGAAAAAAGAAGTCTGCGCGGCCAATCTGGACCTCGTTGCCCGCGGCCTCGTCATTGAAACCTGGGGCAATGCCAGCGGCATCGATCGATCCCGTGGTTTGATGGTCATTAAACCGAGTGGCGTGGCTTATTCAGGGATGAAGCCCGAACACATGGTGGTCGTGTCACTCGCCGATGGAAAAGTCGTTTCCGGCAGGCTGAAACCGAGTTCCGATACGCCGACCCACCTCGTCTTGTATCGCGCGTTCAGGGAAATCGGCGGCGTGGTCCACACCCACAGCCTTTACGCCACGGCTTGGGCGCAGGCAGGCAAATCCTTGCCCAGCTACGGCACGACCCAGGCGGACTATTGGTTCGGCGACGTGCCCTGCACGCGCAAACTCAAGCCCGCCGAAATACAAAGCGAGTACGAAGTGAACACTGGAAAACTCATTGCCGAAACGTTTCGCATCAAAGATCCGCTGCAACATCCCGCAGTTTTGGTCGCAAGCCACGGGCCATTCACGTGGGGCCGGGACGTGGCGGACGCGGTGCATAATGCCAATGTTTTGGAATTTGTCGCCCGCTTGGCGAGTGAGACCCTGCGCGTTAATCCCCGGACTCATCCGATCCATCCGGCGCTGCTGGATAAACACTTTCTCCGCAAACATGGCGCCGGCGCCTACTATGGCCAGAAATGAAAGTCAACTCCCCATAATTGACCATGTCGTCAACCTTGGCATCGTCTGGACTTGATAATCGTGCTCTTGTAGTCTGCGCGGCAATGTCTCCTGCGCACGATCCCTCCATCACCCGCGCCCCGTTTGGCCACACACCGGACGGTAGTCCGGTTGAGATTTTTACTCTGCGCAACCAGGCCGGCCTGGAAGCGCGGATCATGAATTACGGCGGCATCGTCACCTCTCTGAAAACACCGGACCGTGAAGGGCGCCTGTCTGACGTCGTCCTCGGTTTCGATCATTTTGTCGATTACCTGAAAAACGGTCCGTATTTTGGCGCTCTGATCGGTCGTTATGGCAACCGCATCGCTGCGGGTAAATTTTCGCTCAACGGAAACACTTACCAGCTTGCTCTCAATAACGGCAAACATGCCTTGCACGGTGGCCTCAAAGGTTTTGATAAAGCCCTCTGGCGGGTGGCGGCCGCGGCAGTGAGCCGGAATGAGCCGAAATTGGTGCTGACCTATCTAAGTCCGGATGGCGAAGAAGGTTACCCGGGTAACTTGTCTGTCGAGGCGGTCTATACTTTGACGAACCACAACGCCCTGAAGGTCGATTTTTCCGCGCAGACGGACGAACGCACCATCTGCAACCTCACCCACCATTCCTATTTCAACCTCGCCGGACAGGGTGACATTCTTGGCCACCTGGTTTACATCAATTCCGATAAAACCACGCCGGTGGATTCCGGTTTGATCCCGACCGGTGAATTTGCCGACGTGACCGGAACGCCATTCGATTTTCGCAAACCGACCGCCATCGGCGCGCGTATCAACGATCCGGATAAGGTTTTGCGTTATGGCTCCGGTTATGACCACAACTGGGTCATTAACAAATCGTCCGGTCAGTTCGGGTTGCAGGCACGCGTCGAAGAACCAGTCACTGGTCGCGTGATGGAAGTATGGAGCAACCAACCCGGTTTACAGTTCTACACCGGCAATTTTTTTGACGGGACCATCAAGGGCAAAGGTGGCGTGGCCTACCTGGTTCGCACGGGCTTCGCCATGGAGCCGCAACACTATCCTGACTCGCCAAACAAGACGAACTTCCCGTCCGTGGAGCTTCAACCCGGCCAGACCTACCACAACACCATCGAGTATAAATTCAGCGTTGCATAATCGAATTCAAGATCCCTCAAAATTATGAATGATATAACCAACAGTGCAGTGGTAGCCACCAACTCCCTCGCCACCTCGTCCGCCGCGGGCGGACTGGACGGCACCGTGTTCAATGGCTTGGACGTGATTGTCATCATCGCCTTCGCAATCGGCATGATTGTCACTGTCTGGTTCTCGATGCGCAAAAAAAACGAGTCCGGGAAGGATTACTTTCTATCGGGCCGAGATGCCAACTGGCTCCAAATCGGTTCCTCGATCTTCTCCTCGAACATCGGCTCCGAACATCTTGTCGGTCTGGCTGGCGCCGGCTTTGCCACGGGCATGGCCATGGCCCACTGGGAAATGCATGCGTACTGGATACTCATTCTCGGCTGGGCTTTCGTGCCGCTTTATGACCGCATGAAAGTCTTCACCATGCCGGAGTTTCTCGAGCTGCGCTTTAGTCGCGGGTCGCGAAACGTCCTCAGCTTGCTGACCATGGCAAGTCTGGTTCTGACCAAGATCGCCGCCACCATTTATGCCGGTGATGTTGTGATTCGCACTTTGTTGAACGTGGATTCCGTGAATGTCTTCGGACACCAGATTGACGTTTTTTGGGCCATCGCTTTGGGTCTGGCCTTGACCACCGGTCTTTACACCGTGTTCGGCGGGATGCGCGTTATTATGTATACAGCCGTGCTTCAGGCACCCGTGTTGATTTTTGGCTCCGTCTGCATTCTCTATATGGGACTGCGCGTCCTGGGTCATGGCAATTTGATTGACGGCTGGCACGCAACGCTCACCGCCGTCGGCGACAACGTCCATCTTGTCCGTTCCATTAACGATCCTGATTGGCCGTGGCTGGCGATTTTGCCCGGCTCCGCCATTATCGGGTTCTGGTATTGGTGCACCGATCAATATATCGTCCAGCGCGTGCTCGCGGGCAAAAATCAGACCGAATCGCGTCGCGGCACCATTCTCGCCGGTTTCTTCAAGCTGACACCGGTCTTCATCTTTCTGGTGCCCGGCATGATCGCCTTTGCGCTGACCAAGACACCTGGCGTCGGTTTCAGCACCAGCGGCGATGCTGCCTACACCTCCCTCGTTGCTCAGATTCTGCCCCACGGTCTGCGCGGTATGGTGGCCTGTGGTATGATCGTTGCCCTCATGGCGTCGCTGGGCTCCAAATTCAATGCCTCCGCCACGCTGTTCACGATGGACTTTTACCGGGAATGGTATCCCAACGCTTCCGGTAAAACCGAAGTGATCGTAGGCCGTATTGCCACCGGCGCAATCGTCTTTCTGGGCATCTGCTGGGTGCTGGTGATCAAGAGCCTCCATACTAATCTCTACCTCTATCTGCAAAACGTGCAGGGTTACCTCTCTCCCGCTATCGCCGTCTTGTTTGGGGTGGGGGTGTTTTGGAAACGCGCCACGGCCCCGGCCGCCTTGTGGTCCTTCGTGATCGGCATGATCGGCGGCTTTGGACGCCTCGCCGCCGATCTTGTCATGCGCAACGATTCTGAAAAAGTCACCAAACTCAAAGAGGATCTCTACCACAACGTCATCACCTTGGACCAATACAACGCCGGCATCGCTCCCATTAAGGCCGCTCACAACAGCCTGATGTTTGATTTCTGGAACATTCACTGGCTCTATTACTGCGAGGCACTCTTCGTCGTGACCGCCATTTTGATGGTCCTGATCAGTCTCCTGACCGCTCCCCCTGACCCGAAGACGGTCAGATACACATGGTATGGTGCCACGCCGGAAGAAAAGGCCGCCACCCGCGCAAGCTGGACAACATCGGACGTCGTCCTCAGTTTGATTGTCGTCGGCTGCGTCGTCCTGTTCTACTACAAATTCTGGTAAGATGTGGGCTGCGCAAAGTGACGAATGAAACCGGCCTGTGAAAAACATTTACCAGATTCTCTCTTATGAGACCGTCGTTTGATGTGCGCAGCAACCGCTTCGGCACTTGCCCGCTGATCGTCACCGGCGGCTCGGCCTTGTTGGTCGGATCCATGGGCGCGCTGGGTGGCCTGTGGCTGTTGCCCGTCCTTGAACAACGCGCTAAGAAAAGAGCCACGCGTTAATGGAATTCAGAAAAGTCATCCCGGCGGTGGCCGTCTTGCTTTCGACGGCGAATTTGTTGTTCGCCCAGTCGCCGGCACCCGACACCAACCTGACGGAACGCCAGCAGGAAATTGTCGCGGCTGCAGCCATCCAAGCCTCACCGCAGTTCAACGGTGCCAATGTCATCGGCACGCATCCGAATGCACCTTTGATTTATTCGCTGACGGCCAGTGGCAATGGTCCGATTTCATATTTCACGCGAAATTTGCCCGCCGGTTTGCAGCTCGATCCCGAAACCGGCCTCGTCACCGGTACCCTCTCGAAAACCGGTGATTATCAATTCCAGGCGTTCGCCAAAAATTCCGACGGCAGGGCTCAGACGGAAATTAAAATAAAATGCGGCGATCAACTTGCCCTGACGCCGCCGCTCGGTTGGAATAGTTACGACACGTTTGGCGATTCCGTGACCGAAACCGAAACCCTGGCTAATGCACAGTGGATGCGCGAACATCTGCACCCGTTTGGCTGGGACACTGTCGTGGTCGATTTTCGTTGGTACGATCCTCACCCGACCGGTGATGACCGGCTCCTGAATCCCACGCGCACGGGCGCGGCCCTGGCAGCAGACGATTTCGGTCGGTTGCTTCCTGCTCCCGACCGTTTTCCGTCGGCCGCCAGCGGTCTCGGCTTCAAGCCGCTAGCCGATCAACTGCATTCGCTGGGTTTGAAGTTTGGCATTCACGTCATGCGAGGCATCCCCCGCCAGGCGGTCCTGGCAAATACGGGAATCTTCGGAGGAGAATTCAACGCGGCAGATGCCGGTGACACGAATGATAAATGCGGGTGGTGTCCCGATATGTTTGGCGTGCGCGACAATGCCGCTGGCCAGGCATGGTACGATTCATGTGCCCGACTTTGGGCCTCGTGGGGCGTGGATTATATCAAGGTGGATGATCTGTCCGAGCCTTATCACCTGGCGGAAATCGATATGATTCATCGCGCGCTGGCAAAGGTGGACCACTCCATTATCTTCAGCACTTCGCCCGGCCCGACCTCCACCGCCCATGCCGGTCACATCGCCGCCGACGCCAACTTGTGGCGTATCTCCGGCGATTTCTGGGACCGGTGGCCAAAGATTAATGATCAATTCGATCTGCTCGCACAGTGGCAGGGCGCCGGCGGCCCCGGTCATTGGCCGGATGCCGACATGATTCCGCTCGGGCATATCGCGATCCGTTCAAAACTCGGCGGCAACCCGCACTGGACGCATTTCACCCGCGAAGAACAACTGACCTTGCTGTCGCTTTGGGCGCTGGCCCCGTCGCCGCTCATGCTCGGCATGAATTTGCCCGACAACGATGATTGGACCACGGCGATCCTGACCAATCCGGAAGTGTTGGCGGTGAATCAAGACCCGCTGGGTAATCCGGCACGGCGCATTTTCGGCGTGCAAGCCTCCGCTGAAGTCTGGGTGCGTCAGCTGGTCGGCGGGGACTATGTTGTCGGGCTTTTCAACCGAACCAGCCAAACCGTTGCCGCCAGTTGTGACTGGCAAAAAGAAGGGATCTCTACCATTCCCGAAATCCGCGATTTGTGGCTGCGAAAAAATCTTGCGCGGCAAAAAACTTTTTCCGCGGAAATCCCCCCGCATGGTTGCCTCCTGCTGCGCTTGAGCAACTAGGCCATGGCAAAATCCGCGGTTGGCCTGTGGTGTAAAACTTTGGCTGCGTTTGGTTACTGCGCCCCCGGATTCGTCGTGGCCGCTTCAAAATGAACGACGGTTTCATCCGGCTTGGCATAACCCAGCTTTTCGCGCGCGAGGCGTTCAACCGTCTTGGGATCGTTGCGCAAATCGTCAATCTCGCCTTTTAGTTCCTTGGAGATCTCCGCTTGCTTCTGGATCTCTACATCCAGGCGGTCGATTTCTCGGCGATAATTCTCATTTTGCTGGATCAACGGCAGATAGGTCATGCCGATGAGCAGCAAAATGGCAGCGGCGACCAGCGCGATCACCACTTGCGTTAACTTGCTCCAGATTCCAAGATCAACTTTCACCCGTAAAGTCTAAGAGCCTGCCTGAAAATTGCAAGCGGTGCCGCCGCAAGGGATGTTGGCTGTGGACAAGTCGACAAGGGAGGAGCATCCCCGTCCGGAACCGTCGGTATGACTCTCCCGCCAAAACGGCCTCGCTCCGCCATCCAGCTCTCTGCCCATGAACCGCACTCCTCGGGATTGTCAGACATGCCCTGGGGGCGCAGAGCACATAAACGAAAGAGGATTTTATTGTCTTCCGGCCAAAACTCGTGAATCCTTGACGCCGAATGATTAAAGTGTTTTTTCTGATTTTCGAGCCTGCCGTGGCTTGGGAAAAAATTGCCTTGGCTCGCCGCGGATATGCTTTCATCTGGTCGACCTACTTGTTGCCGTTCGTTCTGCTCGTGACCGCGTTGGAAGGATGGGGATTGCTTCATTGGGGTAAGTGGCAGCCGAGATTTCAAATCATCAAGTCATTTACCGAGCACGAAGTCCTCGCGTACGAGATCTGTCAGTTCTGTGTGTTTCTGGCTACGGTGTTGATCTGCGCCTTATTGATTTTACGAATCAGCCAGACATTTCATGAACGCCACAAATACCTGCAGGCCTTCACCCTGACGGCTTATGGCTTCAGCCCGATACTGCTGCTCCATGTTCTCGATGTTGCACCGGCCATGAGTCCCTGGGCGACTTGGGGCGTCGGTGTGGCCCTCACCATCTGGATCCTGTATCAAGGTATTCCGCGCGTCCTGCAGCCGGACCCGACTCACGCCTTCGGCCTGTATCTCTCCGCCATGATTGTCATTGTGCTGACCTCCGGCCTCGCGCGTCTCATCACCGCCATGTATCTGCTCGGTTACATGGATTTCCAACACTCATGGCTCACGCGGGAATTGTCCCGCTTCCTGCCCCAATAAATTTTAAACCTGTGAACTCTCCCGTCGAAATTGAACTGCTCGCGGTCCTGACGCAATTGGCGGACACGGTCAAAACCATGCCTGCGGCGAAACCCAAGCCGGACCTGCTGCCCATCTTTGCGCGTCTGGATGAATTAACCGGACAACTGCCGCGCCAGGCGGACCCGACCTTGTTGCATTATTTGCACAAAAGAAGTTACGAGAAGGCGCGCTTGTTTTTGCAGGGGCGCGACGCCGAAAACCAGGTGGGTAATTGCCGGCATGTCTGACTCCACTCGGACGTTCCGCAAAGGCCAGAACTCATTCGACAGCCGCGGTCGGTAATTCATAATTTCTTTGCATGTTGGACGACACCATTGCCGCCATTGCCACGCCTCTCGGCGAGGGCGGGCTTGCCGTCGTGCGTATTTCGGGCAAAAACGCCCTCGCCGTCGCCGACAAAAGCTTTCAACCCGTCGGCAAAAATTCCCTGACTCCGTCCGCCGCCGCTTCCCATACGATTCAGTACGGCAAAATCATCAGCGCCGGCAAGGTGATTGACGAGGTGCTCCTCGCGACCCTGCGGGCACCGCGCACCTTCACCCGTGAGGACACCGTGGAAATCTCCTGCCACGGCGGCCTGCTGCCCGCCAAATGGGTGCTCGATACGCTGCTGAAAAACGGCGCTCGGCTGGCTGAGCCCGGTGAATTCACGCGGCGCGCGTTTTTAAATGGTCGGATTGATCTCGCGCAAGCCGAAGCCGTCGCCGACTTGATCCATTCCCGCACGGAATTGGCGCTGGCCGCTGCCAACGAACAGCTCGCCGGAAAATTGTCGCAGCGCATCAATCAATTGCGTGATGATTTAATGCTCTCCCTCGCCCACGTCGAGGCCCATATTGATTTTCCCGACGAAGACATCGCGCCCGACACCCGCGAAAAACTATTGCAACGATTGGAAAACGGCGTTGCCTTCGTGGAGGGATTGTTGCGCACGGCGAATGAAGGACAGATCTTGCGGCACGGCATTCGCGCGGCCATCCTCGGCCGCCCGAATGCCGGCAAATCCAGCCTCCTTAACCAGTTGCTCGGCCGCGATCGCGCCATCGTCTCACCCGTTGCCGGCACCACCCGCGACACCATCGAAGAGACGGCCAACATCCGCGGTCTGCCCGTGGTGTTCATCGACACCGCCGGTTTGCGCGAGGCCCGCGACGACATTGAAGTCGAAGGCATCCGCCGCAGCCGCCAATCCCTTGCGCAAGCAGAGTTCATTCTGCACGTTCTCGACGCCAGCGAGCCGCTCACCGCCGCTGATGATAAATATTTGGCCGAATTTGCCGGCAAAAAAAGGATCCTCGTTTGCAACAAGACTGATTTGCCTAAACAGTTAATCTTGCCTGATAATCTTTCCGCTCCGGTCGTGGATGTGTGCTGTGTGACCGGGCAGGGGATCGAGACGTTGAAAGACACCGTCAAGCAGCTTGTCTGGGCCGGGGAAATCACCGCCGAGATGCTGCAGGTCAGCATCAATTCGCGGCACCAAGACGCGTTGAACCGCGCCCGCGCCACCATCCGCCTGGCTGCCGACGCCCTCCGCGCCGACGCCACGCTGGAATTGGTGGCCATGGATTTGCGCATCGCCGCCAACGCCGTTGGTGAGATCGTGGGTAAGACCACCACAGAAGACTTGCTCGACTCCATTTTCAGCACCTTTTGCATCGGGAAATGAATTTCTATTTTGACATGCCTCGATAGCCGTCCATTCTATGCGCATGTGCGACCTGCGGAGTGCTTTTTCGAAACAGGGCTTTCAGATCAAACTGATATGCATGATGTTGCCCATGATTTTGCTTGGGCCAATCCTGGCCCGGGCAACCTCTACGGCGGACGAAATTGCCGCCCTTAAAGCCCGGAAAAATGATGCCATTTTCAAGGTTCAGGACATCGTCAACCAGCCCATCACTCATCTGCGACGCACCCCGGATATGGACGATATCGGCTATTATCAGGATGGTTGGTTCCATCCTGGCTTCATTACGCCGGACTTCGACCACGTGGACGTGCGCGCCTCGCAGGAGCTGGTTTATTTAGGTCATAAATATGTCACCTCCCCGGCCAACCCGGGGGAGGTCTTCTTGAGCACCGAATTGGAATTCAACTCCATGACCAAGTGCTTTTACACTGATCGCCTCCTTCCCAAGAAAAAACTGTCCGAAGACGAGATGCTGGAAATCAATCAACTGTATCGTGTCATCGGTCATTGTGACGATCAGTTGCATGACCTGGATAACCTTGACCCGCCACTCACCCGTATCCATGCCTGGATCACCACCCACAAGCCCGCCGTGGTTGCAGTTGCCGGCGTTCTCGTCGTGACCCTAATTTTCATCCGCAAACGGCGGGCGCCGGAATTTGAAAATTGATCGAGCTGTCGTCGCTCAATCATCGCCTGTCGAATTTCAATTTTTGACACTCGCCCGTGGCTCCTTATCCTTTGGGCATGCGCATCGTACAAGTACCTCTCGGCAGCCGCAGTTACGCCATCAAAATCAGTGATCGCCTGTTGCCCCACCTCGGCGCGGAATGCGCGCAACTCAAACTCGGCCGGCGCTGCGCCGTCATCACGGATTCCAACGTCGGAAAAAAATTTGCCGCGGCCGCCTCTCGGTCCCTGGCCGCCTCCGGATTTGAGCCGGTTTTGATCACCGTCCCCGCCGGCGAAAAATCCAAAAGGCTTGCTGTCGTCGAAAAATGCCATGACCAGCTCGCCGCGCATCGCTTGGAAAGAGCCTCCTTTATCGTGGCGCTCGGCGGCGGCGTGGTCGGCGACCTCGCTGGTTTCGTCGCCGCAACTTATTTGCGCGGTATCCCGTTCGTCCAGGTGCCGACGACTCTGCTCGCCCAGGTGGACAGTTCCGTCGGCGGTAAGACCGGCGTGAACCTGCGCGCCGGAAAGAATCTCGTCGGCGCCTTCTACCAGCCGCGGCTGGTTTTGTGCGACCTGGATGCCTTGAAGAACCTGCCGCAGCGCGAATACGTCTCCGGCCTCGCTGAAGTCATCAAATACGGCATCATTTGCGACGCCGTTCTCTTTGCGCAACTCGAACGCAACCTGCCGAAATTGCTCGCCCGCGACGTTTCCACCCTGCGCGATGTCGTGGCGCGCTGCTGCGAGATCAAGGCTCACGTGGTCGGTCAGGACGAAAACGACAGCGGACTGCGCGCCATCCTGAATTTTGGCCACACCATCGGCCATGCGATTGAGAACAGCTCCGGTTACGGAAAATTCTTGCACGGCGAGGCGATTTCCATCGGTCAGGTCGCTGCGACAAAACTGTCTCTAAAAATCCTCGGCCTCCCGTCGGGAGACGTCGAACGGATTGAAAAGCTGTTTGTTCGTGCCCCGTGAAGCTGAAATTGAATCCCGCGCGACGTAAAAAACTCTTTGCCGCCATGAAGCTGGACAAAAAAGTCAGCGCCGGCGAAATCAAATTCGTTCTCGCCGAAAAAATCGGCAAAGTTCACTTTGGCCGGAAGGTTTCGACCGCATTCGTCGATTCCGTGATCGACTGATAAAAGGAGCCGCGAGGAAGTGAAGTAATCTGGAGTCTAGCACTTGACAAATCTGGCTTCATGAACTGCGAATTTAAGGAAGCCGAGCGCTCAAATCCCGGCTCGATTTAGACGGGCATTCGTTTCTCCCGCAACTCTTCTGCGCCTTCTGCGGTTAGCAATGTCGTCATTTTCCGTAACTTGGCTATTTGTGGTGTTCGCAAGCGACGCCAGGTTTCCAGCAGGCTCCAATACTTCCCTGTGGCAAAGAATTTGGCGCAGTTTGGGGGCGGATTGAATATTGACCGTAGGATTGTTCAAAGTATTATTGGCCTCGACGGAATGCCTAAATAACTTGCCCCGTCACCTTAATTGGCTGGCGGGGTTTTTGTTTTAGGCGGTGATTGAGACGATGCCGGGAACCCGCATTATTCAGTTCGATTGATGAACACCATGAAATCCCGCATTGCCA
>JBEKMT010000095.1:0-25367 GCA_050008355.1 Verrucomicrobiota bacterium | reverse complement strand
CCAGGAGGCGTATTGGATAGTGTCCCTTCTCATCCGCGTTTGCCCGTGTTCATCCGTGGTTAATTCCTCATTTTGATAAAAAGCATTTCCGGGCAGGTTCATCCCGTGATCTCAGCCATATCCTGTTCAGTCAGCTCGATGTCGCCTGCTGCCGCAATCTCCTCAACTTGTTTGGCATTGCGCGCACCCACGATCGCCCCCGTCACTGCCGGATGATGCAGCGTCCAAGCCACGGCAATTTGACCCGGCGGACGGCCTTGCCGGGCCCCGACCTTTTGCAGCCTTTCCAACCGCTTCAGATTTACGGACAACTTGGGCTCGCGAAACTGTTCGTTCTTGGCCCGCCAATCGTTTTTCGGCAGCGCCGCAATACGTTCGCGGGTCATCGCCCCCGTCAACAGACCGGAACCCATCGGCGAATAAACTATCACCCCCACGTTTTCCTTGACGCACCACGGCAACAGCGCCGACTCCACGTCGCGCCGGATGAGTGAGTAGGGCGGTTGCAGCGACGTTATGCACGCTAGCTTTTCCAGCGTCTCCATTTCTTCAATGCTCGCGTTGGACACCCCGATCCAGCGTACCTTGCCTTCCTTTTGCAATTTGGCCAGCGTTTCCCAACCTTCGATCGTCTCTTTCAAATCATCCGCCGTCCAGTGGATCTGGTAGAGATCAATGACGTCGGTCTTCAACCGTTTCAAGCTGGCTTCACACTCGCGCCGGATGGAATCCGCGCGCAGGGAATAACCCACCTCGCCCTTCTCGTCCCAGATCATTCCGCATTTGGTGAAGACATAAGGCCGACGACCTTTCCATTCTGCCAGTGCCCGCGCCACCACTTCTTCCGAATGGCCGAGGCCATAAATGGCCGCTGTGTCGATCCAGTTCACGCCCAGTTCCAAGGCCCGATGAATGGCTCCTTTGGATTGGGCATCGTCCTGCTGGCCCCAGCCGAACTGCCAGTCGCCACCGATGGCCCACGCACCGAAACCCACCCGTGTGATTTCCAAATCCGAATTACCAAGCTTCTTTGTTCTCATAAAAATCAGATCTGTTTGTTATCCTGAATCACGATGATGTTTTGTCAATATCGCTGGCGTGCTCGCTGATACTCATCTCCCATCATTGTTATCTTGCGTCATTTGTCGGATGATGATTTCCCAAGCGGCGCATTCTTCCGTGCCCTCCATCGCCCCGTCACGCACGATGATCCGGCAGCGTTGAGATTGAGTCCGCCGGCACGGGTCGCCCTCGCGTTCCTTTTCGATATCTAATATCATCTTGCCGGGCGCCGCCTGTTCCGCCGCAGCGATCTCTCAATATTAAAACACCATGAATCATTTTAAACGCTTTATGACTGGCGATGCTCCTGTCGCGGACTTGCGACCCAAGGCATTTTGGATCCGAACTTCATGCCGGTGCCGGATTCCTTTCCTTAAAGAAGCACCGGTTAAAATGAGGACCTGCCGCTGGAATATCACTCGCTGCATCAAGGCGTTTGCTTTGATCAGCCGTTAAACTCCAGCCCAGCGCGCCGACCTTTTGGTCCAGTCCCAGCGGCATGAGTCCCCATTCGTAGCTCCGTCCCGCGAGCGAGTTGTCAGCCTGATGTGCCTCGTGGCGCGACTACCCGTCCTCATCTGAAACCGCGAGCGATTTTACCAGGTGCCATCCGGAAAAAATGGAGTAGCCAATATAACGAATCTTCCCGGCGCGAACCAGGTCGTCGAGCGTGATCAAGGTTTCCTCCACCGGAGGAGAGGCGTCAAAACCGTGCAACTGGAACAAATCAATATAATCAGTCCCCAGCTGCGCCAAGGCGGCTCCCACAGCACGGCTTAAATGAAATCAGGAAGAGCCCACGTCATTCAGACCGTCCCCAAGACGAAACGTCGCCTTGGTGAAGATCAGCACACGATCTCAACGGCCGGCAATGGCCCGGCCCAAAATCTCTTCCACTCGCCCCGCAGAATAAACATCCGCACCGTCGAACATGTTCAAACCCGCATCCAGGCAGATGTCCGCGAGCCGCGTCGCCTCAACCACATCACTGCTGCCAAAAGCGGAAAAAAGCGCGCCCCCGCCCCCCAAAAAAAGGTCCTGTGCCCATCGCTAAAACCGGTACCTTGAATCCTGAACCGCCAAGCTGTCAATATTCCATAATCTTGCTGAGTCGACTTTTCCATGCTGCCTCAGAGTTTCCGGGACGCAAGAAACTGCCGTTCGAATTTTCTCTTTGGACCAGGCAAAACATGTATCCGGGCCCGGAACGTCCACCCAAAAGAAAAGAGGGCCGGAGAATATCACTCCGGCCCGTCACATGCCTCCAAACAGGAGGAACTCAAAGATTAAGCGATCGTCGAAAACTTCCTGCGCAAGGAGACCAATCCGACCATGCCCAGCGCCGAAAGTCCGGCATAAGCTGTGGTCGACGTCGGTTCGGGGACCGCAACCAGGGAAACCGTCCCATCAACATTGGGGTTCTCATACCCCCAGCCTGCCGGGGCATTGCCAGAGCCGTATATATTTGGAACATAACCATTGTTTTGGTCAGCAGATAGCTCCAAAAAAGCTGGCGTGTTTCCGCCTCCGTTGATAGGAGTTTGCACGAACAGCAAACCACTTTGGTCGAATGGATCGGCTGCAGTTAAAGACACCAAGTTGTCGCCGATAGCTATCACATCTCCATTGTTATTTTCGACATTACCCACCCCGGTGGCTAAATATCCATAGTCTATGGTGGTGCTGCCGTAGGTGACGTCAAGGTATCCACTAGTAGCTACGCCGCCGGTGGCGTCACCTGAAACGTCTATTTGCCCGGAGGCAGACCAACCGCTCCCTGTGAACGTGACATCATATGTCTCGATGGATGCCTGGGACTTGGCTGCCAGCCCGATGGCAGCCACTATTATAACCATCCGCATGGCTTGTTTTTTCATGGTTCTTTGTTTTTTAAATCCAACCCTGCCTGCCTTCTGATCAAAAACGTCAAACCAGAATCCGCCTCTTTAAGTCGGATTTAATTGCTTTGTATCAATTTTACTGTGTCCATATACGTCTTACATCAGCTGGATTACTTGATTCAGCTCTTACAAATATGACCTCCTGCCAAAAATTTAACTACGTTGATCCGGACATTCATGTCCGATTCTGGACATGATTATAATATTTCAATGCATTGATAGAGAAGCGCTTATATTGACTGCTGCAAAAACCGCTCTGAACGTCTGCAAGTTAACAGTTTTGTAACGTGCGCAAATTGAGTTGGGTTCCGAAATCGGCTTCGGAAAGGATGGGAAGCGTTAAAATAACTGGCGCTTTTGCCTCCCCTGCGTACAGGCGCTTACCCTTGGCCAATTGTAACCAGACTGAAACAAATCCTGCTCTTTGCCCGCAACTTCTGACCCTTTGGCGAGTGCGCGTGACCACAACCACCCTACGGCCCATTCCCGTTATTATTCTTCGCCCACAAGATGGCCGAATCAGTTCTTGGCAGACCGTAGCAGATGGAATTGTTTCGCATTTCAATGGCGTGACCGTCAAAAAAGGCCGTGTTAACCCGGCCCGCATGCCGGGGAACCGAGCGGGAATCGCCGGTTGGATAACCATCTGGATCGCTCGGCACACGAAAATAAGCACAGCCCGTCGCCGGGAGTTCCTGCCAATGGTCCGCATCCGGTTCCGCCGGATTCGAAATCCGCGCCGCATCCGCAAACACAATGGATTGGCTCGAATTGAATACCTGAGTCTCACGGCTCGTCGCGTAGACTGGACTCCCAAAACCGGCTCGTGGCGCAATATAGCCATACTCAGGATAATTCATGCCGATGCCCAGCGTGTTGTTGGTGCTGACCGAACCGCCGCCGCCGCTGACGGCGGGTCGCATCAGCGTCGGGCAATCGTAGAGCCTGGCGTCCGCCAGGAAACCATCCAGGCGTAGTTTGTCCGGCCACCAGAGAAATCCCGGGTTTTGAATGACAAAAGTGGCCGGATTGTACACCCAGTTGTTCCAGCCCGGCGTCCCTTGCTGAACCCACAGCGGAATCATCACCCCGTTGTTGTCGTCCAAATACACCCTGGTCGACAGCATCAACTGTTTCATGTTGTTAAGACAGTTGGTGGCCTGGGCCCTCTGCTTGGCCTTCGCGAGTACGGGCAGCAACAAAGCCGCCAGCACCGCAACGATCGCGATCACCACCAGCAGTTCAATTAACGTGAAAGCAGCCCGGCGACGATTCTCTTTCACCTGCATATTCATTCCTCCGCTAAAGATGACTTTTCGCGGCAAAAATTTCACCTGTTTTTTGCGGCCAATTCGCCGGCGGCATGGAATGTTTGAGTCAGGCTGCATCTGGTATTGGACAGAGTTATCTCATGGAATCATTTATGACCCTCAGCGATTCTCGGGAACGGCGGTGGTGATCAATCAGCCCTTCTCGCAGACGTGGTGTCAGCAGTAGTACCGTCCCTTCGTGCTGCCTCTCGATTGCCAGTGCCGTCACTGGACATCAGGTTCATGAATGAACTTGATGAAAAAAACCTCAAACAGGCCGGCCAGCTCCATGCGCTGGATGAGTGGCGCAGTTTGCTGGGTGGGTGAAAACTTTTTCTTTTTCTCCGCCAAATCCGGTGAGCCCAGCGTCAGCCAGCAGCCCAACCGCACGTCGTTGAAAATCTGCAGCAGCATCTCGATTTCCGGTCGCGTGACCGCCAGATGAAAACTAAATCCGGTTTCGCCGGTTTTGACCGGCTGGAAACGATGGGGATCCTTGAAGGTGGATTTAATCCACGCCTGTGCCTCATTCTTTTGCGTCTTCAGCGACTCTTCGAGCAGCAGTTGATTCGTGCCGGCATTGGGCAGATCAGCCCCTTGGCTCAATTGATGATGGCCAACCGGGACCTGTGGAAACAGGCTTAAAATTGCCAGAAACAGGGATTTCTCGTGGTCGTTCATTTCGACCACGTACTTCTCCTGGCCAAATTGCTCCTGTTCACGGCCGATGAATTTCACTGATTCCGCTCCATTGTCGCGTGCAGGTTATATTTCTGCAGTTCATGGACGTAGAATTCGGCCTTCTCCAGGCTCTCGCGCGTCAGCACGCTCTTGCCCTTGTTGTGTACCTCCAGCATGTGTTTCTCCGCCCGCTCGCGTTCCCAGCCAAAAACCTGCTGGAAAACGTGGGTCACGTAATCCATCAGGTTGATCGGATCATTCCAGCAAATCACGAAAAACCCCGGCTCAAAGCCGGTCTTTGAATCAGTCTGTTCAGTCGGTTTAACCCCCGGCTGAGCCACGGGAGATGCAGCGGTCGCCATGTCATAAAAAAATAATCTTTCGAGAGGCAACTGTCGAGCCATGACCAGGGCCGGATGTGACAAAAAATTCCCTTTTGCCGTCATCGCGCGGCCCACTTGACCCAGAAAGTAAAATCAAGTTCGGTTCGATGGGGCGGATCTGGCTGTGGCGGTGTCTCCCACCCGTTGGCGCGCATGGTGGCGATGAACTCTTCTGGCAATATCACCGCGTGACGTTCTACGTAATGGGCTAATCCCTCCGGCCACCCCCACTCGCCGTCCGTAAGCTCGCGCGACCCGTTAAAGAAACCCTCCACACAGTCCGCAAACCGGCAGCTCGACCAGCCACAGAACATGAAGTCGGGGTGCGCGTTGTAACCCGACCGCAGGTAAGCAATGACCCGCTTCAATTCCGTCGCCTGCCATCCCGGTTTCACCAATGCCTGCGGCTGCGGGTACTGAGGGAAACTTCCGTCCGTATATCTCCAGAAACCAACGGCCTTCACCGTGGTCGGCCCGCTCCACGGAATCGCTGGTACGACCGTGAGTTTGGGCCTGAATAAATGCGCAAAGCTTTTGTCTTCGATCGCTTGACGCGCGAAGGTGAGGGGATCGATGGCCGTTCCCGACAGAGCAGCTTGCTGCTGATGGTCCCTCCACATTTGTTGCAGTCGCTCGTTCAGGCCTTCGTCCAGACGAAGAACGCGTCGCAACGTGGCCTTCCAATCCTCACCACCACCGTGAGTTTTCTGGATGCGCCGGCCCATGTAGGTTGCCATCTCGACTGGCAGAAAACCGATGCAGTCCAGCACATAGTTCGTCATCAACCCGCGCAATGGTTCCCGGCTCATACTTTCTGAATTTTGCCGATCTGCCCGCCTCAGTGATCTGGCTCAAGACCGGTCGTCGAATGGGTATTGTCAGTGGGCTCGATCTCCGCCTGACTTTCCAGAACAGAAGCGCCCGGCACGTTGGAAAAGTAGTGCGTTTTCTGGCATGGAGTCTCAAATTGAATCTTCATTGCTTTCATTGGTCTGCATTACGCCGAAGGCCGCTAAGAACATTCCCACAACGATGGCGGAAGCTATATCAGTCCTATGATCGCGCACCCTGGTCGACCACTCGCCTATGATCGATTTGGAACATATGCCCTCACTCCGCTGACATACACGGAATAGGGTTTGTTCAGTCCATGCGAATAGGCGCTGAGAATCAGATAGAAGAGCTGCTGCGCCTCCATGGACGGCACAGCGGGTGAGCCGGCGTTCATCTGCCGGACATCGTCAACCCACCATGATGTCTGCTGATGGTTCGGATCGTAGCTCGCGCCAAACGTGCTTCATGGTTTGGTCTAGGGGAGTGGAATCGACTCTGTTGGTTGAGTTTTGAGCCATCGAATGATTAGGCCGGATTCCTGTCCAGGAAATAACCGTGCCAGTTAACCCGCGGCCAAAGCCTCTCACATTTACGCTCTCCTCCACATCGAGCTCCATATGGCGCTCGAAATGAGGCGGGTCGCCGGGATAACAATCCTCCTGTCGGACATTGTGTTCCATCGGCATCAGCCAGACTGCGGACCAGTGGTCTGGATTTCTATCAGAGAGCTGTACGTCGAATTCCACGTAAAATCCGTCGCTTCCAAACAACAACGACAGCGCTCCGGTTTAGAAGGCAAGTGGCGCGCTGACAAGATCAGGATTGGCTCCGGTAAGATTCAGTGCCAGATTGTTTCTAACTGTTGAATAGTTGGTGAGCGGCGGAGCCCCGGTTCCACCATTCTGCGGCGGCTCCCGCTGGTATGTTTTGGGCGACGGCACTCAATCCGACAGAGACTATCAGGAGAAAAATCGTTTTCACCATCTTCAATGGCAACATTATGACCATTGCGAATGAGAAACCTAAAACAATTAGCTAATGACTTGCACGCCTTCTGTGTCAGTTTTTTGTCGCAAGTTCGATACTACAACCCCTCAAAGACAAAAAACAACAGCCAGCGCGGACGGTGATGCAATCGAGGTTCTAATTTACGGCGCAAATTAGTTGGCCCTCCCAGGCAACGCCACAATCAATCAGGATTTCGCCTGCACGCGGTTTGTCCCCCACCGATGGTTCCCATCTTTTCGCCGGGTTCCCGCTAAATTAACGATTTATTAACGCCGTCAGCCCTTATGTTTACTACCCAAAAAGCACATCCGCATCGAAGATGTCCCCATGAATATGAACACAACTTGTTTGGAAATGGATGAACCCCGGATCGCATTGCCTCAAACCGGCACCGTCTCCGTCCGACGTATAATGTCTCGCACTCTGGCTTGGTGCATGATTGGCGTCATGTCTTTTGCCGCGATCATTTGGCTGGTCATGATGCTGGCTCAACTGGCCCATTTCGTTTGCCCGGCATCCTGATCCGAAAGATCCTCATCGGTGCCTGAGGGGAGCTCCAAACTTCCGACTCTTGAATTCGATTTTCCGCCCTTTCCGCGGTTAAAACCTGGTCGTCACCAAATTGTTGCAATCCGATTGCTGAATTCTTTCGTCTGACGCTATTATCTTTGGAAGATATGCAGCGTGTCATTTGCAATTTATTTTTATCACTCTTCCTGGTTTGTCCCTTGCTGCGGGCGGAAGATTCGCCGGAAGATTTTGACGCAACAACCGCCGTCGTCGGGCAGGGTACCAATGGCTTGGAGACACCCGTAAATCAATTGGTCACCCCCGCCGGGATTTTTGTCGAGCTGCCCGGCGTGCGGCCTAACGCGCTCGCGCTCAGTCCGGACAGCCGCCTGCTGGTGACCTCCGGCCTGACCAACGAATTGTTGGTGGCCGACCCCGCCAGCGGAAAAATCATCCAATACGTAAAATTTCCGGCCGAAGCCCAAAAGCAGGCTCTGAAATCCGTCTCCCCAGTCGTGCTGGATGCCAATTTAAAAGCGAAGCTCAGTTTCACCGGCATCACGTTTTCGCCGGATGGTTCGCGTATTTATCTTTCCAACGTCAACGGCGATATCAAAGTCTTCGGCGTCGGCACGGATCACTTGGTTTCACCGCTGTTTTCCATTCCGTTGCCGCCGGTGAATGCTGGTGATAGAACCAATGACATTCCCGCCGGCATCGCCGTTTCACCGGATGGAGCGAACCTTTATGTCGCCCTCAATGTCGCCAACCGGCTAGCGGAGTTGGACGCTACATCTGGAAAATTATTGCGCACCTGGAACGTCGGTGTGGCGCCATTCGATGTCGTGCTCGCGCACAACAAACTCTACGTGAGCAACTGGGGTGGCCGCCGGCCTGATGCGGACAGCCCGACCGGACCGATCGGCGAAAACGGGGTGGTGCGCGTGGACGATAATTCGGTCGCCAGCGAAGGCTCGGTTTCCGTGATCCACCTGGATGCCGCTGCCAGTTCCGCCACCACCAATAATGCGCCCGCAGAAATTGTGACCGGGCGTCATGCCTGCGCGCTGGCGCTGTCCCCCAACGGGAGATATTTGGTCTGCGCCAATGCCGGCAATGACACCTTGAGCGTGATTGATACCCGTACGGATAGCCTCGTAGAGACAATTTGTGCGCGGCAAAATCCTGGCGACCTGTTCGGAGCCCAGCCAGACGCCTTGGTCTTCGATAATTCCGGAAAAAAAATCTACGTTTGCAACGGCACCCAAAATGCCGTGGCGGTCTTCCAGTTCAAACCCGGCGAATCGGAATTGCTCGGGCTGGTCCCCGTGGGCTGGTTCCCGGGCGCAATCGTCTTTGACTCGCGGCGGCAGACGATCGACGTGGCCAACCTCAAGAGCATCAGTCCCGGAAGGGAAGCTGCCAAAAAGGGCCATGGACCAGGCTTCAATACCCACCAATATTACGGCTCGCTATCCCTGGTGCCGCTGCCCACCAAGGCCGAACTGAAACAATTCACGCAGACCGCCCTCGCCAATTTGCGTTATCCCTTGCTCGCGCAGGCCAAATTGCGGCCGCGAAACGATGAAATCGCGAAGCCCGTGCCGGAACGTGTCGGCGAACCGGGCGTGTTTCAGCACGTCATCTATATCATCAAGGAAAACCGGTCCTACGACCAGGTCCTCGGCGATCTCCCGCAGGGCAACGGCGACCCCGACCTGTGCATCTTTGGCCAGCGCGTTACCCCGAACCAGCATAAATTCTGCAACGACTTTGTCCTTTTGGACAATACCTACTGCTCCGGCATCCTCAGCGCCGATGGTCATCAATGGACCGACAGCGGGCTGGCCACGGAATACGTGGAGCGCTCGTTCGCCGGCTGGCCCCGCAGTTATCCCGCCGGCGGCGAAGCCGATGGTCGTGACGCCCTGGCCTACTCGCCCGAGGGCTTCATCTGGACCGACGCCGCCGCCCATGGCAAGAGCGTGGCCGATTTTGGCGAGTTTACCGCCGATCACCATTATTGGCAGGGATCGCATCAACCGGAAACCAACTGGCTTGATTCCTATCACGACTTTATCAGCGGAGCGAACGCCATTGACTATTCCTGCGAGCCCGATATCGAGGGGCTGCGGCCCTTCATTGTCACGAATTACCTCGGCTTCGACCTCGACGTGCCGGACATTTTTCGCGCGTCGCGCTTCATCCAGGATTTGAAACAATATGAGGCCGCGGATACGTTCCCCAATCTCGTCATCGTCTGGCTGCCGGATGATCACACCAGTGGCACGCGCTTTCGCTCACCCACGCCCGAGGCGCAGGTTGCGGATAACGACCTCGCCTTCGGCCAGATCGTCGACGCCGTCAGCCATTCCAAATTCTGGACCAACACCTGCATCTTCGCGATTGAGGACGACCCGCAGGACGGCTGGGACCACCTTAGCGCCTATCGCACGACCGCTTACGTCATCAGTCCCTACACCAAGCGCCATCAAGTCGTCAGCACCCAGTACAACCACACCAGTCTGCTGCGTACCATCGAACTCATCCTTGGCCTGCCGCCCATGAACCAGATGGATGCGACCGCGACCCCCATGTTCGATTGCTTCAACAGCACTCCAGACTATACCGCGTACGACGCCGTGACCAACACCGTGCCGCTCGATGAAATGAACCCGCTCCCGAAGAAAATTCGCGATGCACAATTGCGCAAAGACGCCCTGGTCTCCGCCAAGCTACCCCTCGATAAGGAAGACCAATGCCCGGAAGACCTGTTCAACCACATCCTGTGGCGCTCCGTGAAGGGTTCGCAAATCCCCTATCCCGACTGGGCCGTCAAATCCACTGATGACGATTAATCGAAACTTCGCCCCGCAATGTGGGGCGAGCCTCCCGCTCCTGAACATCGGAGAGCCTTCGTCCTCTTCTGTAAAATGCCCGGCGGAATGTTAGGCACGCCATAAATGTAGAACTGAAACCACGCAAAACGAAAGCCCCCATCTCGCGCGCGCAAGAAAAATCCGGGTCGGACAAATCTTATTTATTAACCGCGCGCCCTGCGGGGATGACCTCTGTAGGGAGACACAAAAAACCTGTCACAAATCTGTTTCGGCGGACATCATTAGGCAAATGGCGGAACCTGATGACCACACGCTCTTAAGACGATATGCCGGGGGCGATGAATCCGCTTTCACAGCTCTTTTTGAACGGTATGTTCATCTGGTCTATTCCGCCGCGTTGCGACAGGCCCGCAATCCGTCTCATGCCGAGGAAATCACCCAGGCGGTTTTCATCCTGCTTGCACGGAAGGCTAAATCGCTAAGTCCAAAGACTGTATTGTCCGGCTGGCTCTACCAGGCGGCGCGACTCACCACGGCCAGCCTCATAAAACGTGAACTCCGCCGCCAGCGCCGCGAACAGGAGTTGTACCTGCAAACCTCCACGGAACCAGTCACGCCGCTGTGGGAGCAAATATCGCCATTGTTGGATGATGCGATGGGCCGGCTTGGTGAAGAAGACCGCAACGCCATCGTTCTGCGCTTCTTTGAGAATAGAACGCCGCAGGAAGCGGCAGCGGCGCTGAAACTGAATGAAGTGACGGCTCGCAAACGCGTGAGCCGCGCATTGGAAAAGCTGCGGAAATTATTCTTCAAGCGCGGCATCGCTTCCACTGCCGAAACCCTGGCCGGAGCCATTTCCGCCCATTCGGTCCAGCAGGCGCCGCTGGCCGTGTTCAAGACCATTACTGCTGCCGCGCTGGCCAAAGGCGCGCTTGCCGGAGCACCGACTTTGGCGCTCGTCAAAACAACTCTGCACCTAATGACCATGAAAACCAAAACGGTCGTGACCACGGCTGTCATCGGCACCTTCATTCTCGGAGCGGGTGTTGCCGGAATGTATGTCTTTTTACATCACCAGCTTGGCCACGTTACTTTCGCTTCGAAGCTGCCCATGACCTTCGCCAATTCCGTATTCAAGCAGGATGGCGATCAGGACGGTTTTTTTACCGTTGGTTTGGACACGAACATGCTGCGCACCAGCACTTCCGCCCCGGCCATCCACATCAATGGCCCAATTGGCGCCCAGCTGCTCACTCTGGACCATGGCCGCTCGTTCTGGAACTCCGACAACTCCGCTTCCACCCTGTGCGTTGTCGCCCCGGGTTCGCCGCTCCTGGGAAAGCATATTTCCGTCACCGGCTGGCTCAAAACCAGCAACGTGCAAAAATGGGCGAGCGCATTTGTGCTTATTTTCACCAAAGATTTTAGATCCAAAGGCTGGTCTCGGGTTGATGACATGAGCGACCGACCGATTCTCGGCACGTCGGACTGGCAGCAGGTGAAATTCGTTACGGACGTTCCCGATCAACCCTGCGTGATTTATTTCGGGCCGGATCTTTACGGTCCGGGTGAACTCTGGGGCGACAATTTCCAGATTAGTCTCGCTGATCCCGACGCCCCGATCACCGATACCCGTGCCTGGCGCCAATCCTTTACCAGTGTCCTTGACTATCCCATGACGATCGACTCCGCCAATACCCACGACGGAAACCCTTCCCTTTGCTTTGCTTACGCCGGGCCGGACAATTCCCCGGCCAAATCATTTGCCTGGTATGGTCACGATATCCGCTATCCGGAAAGTGGAAGGTATGCCGGCCATACCGTGTGCCTGAGCGGCTGGGTAAAAACAGAAAACGTCTCCGACCATTTGCAACCTCAAATCCGTCCGGTGTCCGGGTTAATGCAAAAAGATTACAAACTCCTGGCAAAAGACAGCATGGTGCAGGACAAAAGCATCAGCGGGACGCTGGATTGGACGACGTTTTCCGTGACCTGCAATATACCCAAAGTCACCGGTAGCATCACAACCAGCTTTATATTTTGGGGCGGCGGCAAGGTATGGATAGACACCAACTCGCTTCAGCTGACAATTGTGAAATGAACCCGTCATGATTTCAAACTTTCGTCTCTGGAGAAATGAGAATTAATGGACCAGATGTACATTTACCGGATGGGATGGGAATATGACCAAGTGGCCTGACATGAGGATATGATTGCGCCTCTGGCAAAATTCATTGACTGGTGTGGCCTTCAAGCCGCCGCCGCGTTCATCATATCCGCCCGCAAATGTGACCGGGGCAACACAAAATTGACGGAAGCCGTTGAGTTTCTCAACGGGCCGGATTTCATTCCCGTGGAAAGCAAACCCGCCAAACTGGAATTCACATCGGACATCCATTTCAAATTCCCATCGCCGCGACCCTGTGAGTTTGCGGAAAATAATGTCGTTCACGGTCGGCTATACCGTTGCGCGAACGCCGGGCCGGAAAGGCCGGTGATCGTCTTGCTGCATGGTGGCGGTAACTTTCCCGGTCACCAGCTCCGCCTTCAATTGCTTGCCCGACATTGCCACCGGGCGGGACTCAATGCGGCAACCTTGGAATTGCCTTACCACTTTCAACGCCGCGTCCGTCGTATTGAATCATTTCACCATTTGCATACGGCTGAAGCGTTTGCGCAAGCGGTGGCTGAAATTCGCGCTTTGACGGGCTGGCTGCTGGGCCAGGGGTGGCCTTCCGTGGCATTGTTTGGCGTTTCACTCGGTGGATGGTTGGCCGGGTTGACCGCAACGCGCGACTCGCGATTGAATGCCATCGTCATGGCTGTGCCGGGCGTCTGCATGAATTATCGTGTGGCACGTGGCGAACGCATCCTGTGGACGCCCGTGCGCAAAGCATTGGAAAGACAAAAGACGGCGCGCGAAGCGTTGGACATGACGCCGATAAATTTGACGTTGAGCCAGCCAATTATTCCCAAAGATCATATTCTTTTGATCCAGGGACGCTACGACTTGTTTGTGGAGGCGGAACACACCGAAAAACTCTGGCAAAAGTGGAGGCAGCCGGAAATCTGGCGGCTACCGCATGGTCACATTAGTGGGTTAATCGTGCCCGGCCTGACTAACCGCGTTCTTGGCTGGCTCGAGCCACGACTGGATGCTGATAATAGCAAATAGAACCCCTCGTCAGCGGATTTGAATCACGCAGCACAGCCAACCCGAAAACGAAAGCGTTGCTGCTGCGGATTCTCACCCCTCCGGCGGTGTTGATTGGTGCGTTTCGCTTTCATTTGGTTGTCTGCTCTTTCTACCGCCGTCGCTGGCGGATGTCCATCAGACCCCAAAAAGTCTTACTTAGTTAGTGGTCCGAATTTCGGGGACAAGCTCTGCTTTCATGTTCTGTTTTTTTGTGAGGTGTCCTGGGTGCGCCTCTTTTCTAGTAACGCCGTGTCAGGTGCGGCAGGCAACTGGAGAAACTCCACCTACTGATATATGGTCTGGCCGAGATACTGTGTTGCCAGGCATTGGCGAATCTTGTCCGAATTAATCAATGTAACAACTTTGCCGTCGCCCAATCAGAACCAGCGCCCGGCGAGTTCTGTTCGGGCTTCGCGGTCGTCTGAAACCCGGACGCCTCTTTCTGTTCATCGTTCGTACCCCACACATCATAGCTGGCGACCTGGATTTGTCCCTGAGCATGCCGGGGCATTGAGCAAAATGCGGCACAGATGGTCAGGCTGGTAAAATAAATAGTTTGATTTGGGCTTTCATTTTAGTGGGGAACATCCACGCCAAGAAGCCGATTTGCGTAACGAATGCAAACTCAATGCTAATATCGCGGATCTCCTCGTTACAAGGGTCACGACCAAACGGCCAGCTGGCCGATGCCGAAAGCAGTATTTATCTCTATTTTGCCAGCATCCAATACCAATCCGTCTTGTTATATGCGCCCTTGGCTACGGCCGCCCAAGGCTTGAATTCCGCATGGCCGTCGCCCCAGGAATAAACCGCGCCGTTGCTGTGCCGCTTATACCATGGATTCTTAAAGCCGAACGCTGTGAGCTGCAGGGGAGAATAAGAATACCCGTAGGACTCGAGGTAATCCCCGTCACTTGGATCGGGGTCTACGCAGTCGTTGTTAAAAACGGTGTCCGACGGATGCACGACGGCAGACTGTTTCTGGCGGGGGAGTTCCGGCGGCGCGGCACCCACATAATAGCCCATGTAGGGATAATTTTGGCCGTAACCGCCAATGCCGTTGGTGTTGGGATCGGTGCGGTAAGTGGCAATTTTGGCCAGCAACGCCAAATTGGCCGATGGACAGGTCACCACGGTGTTGGCCGTGGTGACGGTGAGATTGTTCGTGTCCTGCTTGCCAAAGTAGGGACTGATCTCGATGAACCACTCGGTGGGAATCACGTCGCCGCCCGTGGTATTATACCCGCAGATCGGCAAAAAGCCCGAAAAGTCGTTGGCGTACATCTGGTAACCCAGGGCAATTTGCTTTTGGTTGCTCGTGCAGGCGATTTGTTTGGCCCTGTTCTTGGCGCTGGCCAGCGCCGGCAGGAGCATCGCCGCCAGGATGGCAATAATGGCAATCACCACCAGTAGCTCGATCAGGGTAAACCCCCGGCCTGCCATTGCGCTATTTTTGAAACTGAATTTCTTCACGGCTTGCCGATTAATTTCGTAGACCGCATCCTCCTGCAACGGTGGCGCTTTTTCAATACCCTGTTTTAGGGGGGTGAGTTGACATTTCCCCTTTGGTTTCTTGCCCACGACCACTGTGGGCTTCATTCAAGAGTCGCTTCCTGCCCTGCAGATTCGCGAGTCATTATGCGTAAAGGGGTCGCCGGCAACGCCATTGACTTCCACGTCCAGGTCCTCGGCCTATCCTTCCACGACGCCATGTGCCAGATCTGAGATTCCCAGGGAGTGGCGGCAGGCGGTGCCGCGCTGGTCCAAAATCAACAAGCGTTATCATGAGCGTCATTTTCCCGACCGCAACGCCGAATATCTTTTCTACCTGACATTGGTCGGGACTTGTCACCGTCACATAGTCCGGCCGCCGTCATCATAACGCTACGACGCCAGTGCGGCAACCTGTAGGCTTGCCGATTCTAAATGGCGCCCGCTTCTGCCTCTGCCAGCATATGCCTTATTCGAGACTCTCTTCCCGCCCCAAAGATTTGCAAACTATTATGAGGGTCGAGCGTTGATTTTCACTGGGAAAGGAAGCGGGAATTGCAAGTAATGGTACAGCTGGAACCGGGTTGGTCCCCTCGTCTTTAAAGAGCAGGCACTGAATACCATCCGCGTTCTCATTGCACACCGACACGATAGAAATAAGGACTGCCGTTTGTGGCGGTGGTATCCCTGAAGCTGGTGGTGCCAGCGTGGCCGACGAGATTGCTTTGAATTGCCGAAAAGGCCGGTTGCGCCGCCAAGTTGGTCGCCCGCTGGAGATCGTAATCGATGCCCGCAACACTCTGCCAACTGATGGTGATTCCAGACGAGTTGTTGGCCGCCGTTGGCGGCAACATCGCCAGCACGGACGCGGGATTGGTGGGATCCAGACCGGCAATCCAGTCTTGGTAGACGTTAAACTTCGTCCCGTCCAGATCGGCGTAGTCCACGGAACCGTCGGTGGGCAGACCGTATTGCTGCGCCCAGGCATAAGACAGAATAGAGCCGGGTGTTTGATATTCGTAGGCCCCAATGTCCACCGTGCCGCCGACGATGCGCGGGCTGCCGTCGAAGTCAACTGTCGACGTAACAAAAGAGTTATTCCCGGCATTGATGCACGGTGAATTCGACTGGAGATGAAAATCTCCCGCCGCCGGATTCACAAAAAGCGGCGCATTCGTAAAGCACCCCGCACTTCCAGGCGGAATATACCGCGTTGTGCAGCAGTTGGTGAGAGGAATGTTTTCTATATCGATTGTGCCGTTATAATAAACAATGCAGTTTTTTGCATATGGTATGAACCCGGGATATCCACCACCCCCGACGACGCCAGTGCCTTTATTACCGACGACCGTGCAATTATTTAAGGCACAGTCGTCCGCACCACCAACTTCATCGACAAACGTGGCGGCATTGCTGATCACCAGGCAATTATTTAACGTTGAACCAAATACACCGCCTCCGCCCATCGCGCTGAGGTTGTCAATCACCAAACAGTTATTCAGGGTCGAAATACCGCCGGACGCGCCACCACCAAAATCAACGGCATAGTTGTTGGAGAGAATGCAGTTATATGACACGCAGGATTCCGCGCCTCCACCGGATCCTGCCGACCGATTCAGAGTTAGGACGCAATTGCTGACAATGCCATAAATCACACCTCCTCCATAACCTGAAGAATTACTGACGATCAAACAATTCTCAATCAATTCATTGTCAGAAAGCAATTCGTTGTTGGAACTCTGAGCTCCACAATACGCTCCGCCGCCGCCTCTATAATTGCCGACGTTGCCATTGGTCAAGGTGAAGCCATTGAATACCCCGCCAGAGCCCAGATACAAACAACGCATCACATTACCGCCGTCAATCACGGTCACCGCCGAGCCATTGACACTTTGAAGCGTGATCGCGTTGGTCGCGACCACCCGGCTGGTGCCACCATCAGGCGAGACCCGGCTCCCGGTTTGATAAACCCCGTCAGTGACAATGATTTGGTCTCCTACCAGTGATGCGTCAATGGCAATTTGGATATTCGTCGCCGCGGTTCTCCAACTCAAGTACGGCGACGCCGGCGCAGAATTACTTATGTTCACATAACGGACGGATGGAGCAAGATTCGTCAATGGCGTCAGCGTCGCCAGCCTGCTCATCGCACTGCTCAACAAATTGGTGACCAGCAAATCGTAATCGCCGCCATCGCCATTTCCGACATTGGTTATGCTTAAGGTCGGCGTAAGGGAGCCGCTCACATGCCCATTGTCCGTCAGCGGTGCCCCCTGAAAATACCATTGATATCCGATCGCCGTCCCGGTGGCCGCAGCCGTAAATGCGGCGTTACTGCCCAACAAGACCCCTGCGTTGGTCGGTTGTGTCAGGATTTCGGCGGGATCATAGACTGTCAGCGTTGCCTTCGAGCTCGCCAATCCGTTCAAAAAATTCGTGACCCATACCCAATAAACCCCATCGTTGTTTGTCTGGATACCACTGATCTGCAGCGTCGCAGAAGCAGCTCCACTGATGTTCCCACTGTTTGTTAACGGGAGCCCGTTGTAATACCATTGATAATTCAGCGGGTACCCGGTTGCCACGATGGTCAAATTGACGTTGGTCCCGGATAATATTGTCTCGCCGGATGGTTCACTTAGAATTTGCGGAGGAGCATAAACGGTTAACGATGCGATTGAGCTGGTAACTGCGCCGTAACTGTTGGAAGCGACAAGCTGGTAAGGCCCGGCATTGGAGAGCTGGGCGCTGAAGATCAACAAGTTTGAACTGAGCGAGCCGCTAATCTGGCCGCCATCGGTCAGATTGGTGCCATTGAACTGCCATTGGCACGTAAGCGGGTAATAGCTCGTAACATTTGCGGTAAACGTCGCCGTGCCGCCGTCGAGCAGGGCGGCGTTGGTAGGCTCAAGCGCAAAAACCGGCGGCGGATAAGTTACCGCCAGATCCGCGTCGGAACTTGTCACCGTGACAGTTCCGTTCGACACCACAACATCGTAAATGCCGGCACTGTTTGATTGAACGTTCGAGAGCAACAACGTTGAGTTGGTCGCCTCCGGGATATCTGCGCCGTTGAATTGCCACTGATAATTCAACGAAACCGGGGAAACCGCGTCGACATTGAGCTGCACCGATTGGCCGCCGATGCCGGTCTGGCTCACGGGTTGATTGGTGATGACAATGGAAGGATAGGTCGGAGACTGGCATTCGTATGCCCCGAGGTCAACAAATCCTTCGACAATGCGGGGATTTCCCACAGAATCCACCGGCACCATCACATCGTCATTGTCCCCGGCATTGATGCAGGGCGAATTCGATTGCAATTCGAGATCGCCCGCCGCCTCATCTGTAAAAAGCGGATTATTGGTAATATTGCCCGTTCCACCCGGCAGCGGAGTCGTGCAGCAGTAGTTGTAGGAAGGGTCATTCCAATTCGCACCATTTGGAGACGTGTTATCGTAGATAATTGAGTTGACTGCGCTCGCGGCATATGTCCCGCCTCCCCCGGACAAGGCCGTGTTACCGACCACGGTGCAATTGATGAGATTACCCAGATAGGCTCCGCCTCCGTATCCTCCCTCGTTGCCGACGAGAATGCAATCCGTCAGTGAGGAATACGCGGCACCCCCGCCAGAGTAGTAGGGTATTGTCGAATTGCTGATGATCAGACAGTCATACAACGCGCCATTGCAGACGCCGCCCCCCAAGCCGGAGGAATTCCCGGTTATGACACAATTGGATACCGTCTGACTGCCAGACTGACAGTAAATCCCTCCACCATCTTGATAGCCTGCGGTGCCATTGGTGATAGTGACTCCAACCAAGGTCGAAGCACCTTGCAAATAGATGCCGCGCATGGAATTGCCGCCATTGATGGTTGTGGCCGATGCCCCGTCCATGCTCTGCAAGGTCACCGAATTGGTAACCACAACTGTTGTAAGCGTTCCATCGGGGGCCACGTAACCCCCGGACTCATAAACCCCGGGATTTATCAGTACCAGATCGCCATTGGTCGTCAGGTTGAGGGCGCTTTGGATGTCGGTGGCGGCGGTAGCCCACGTGGCGTACGGCGGCGTGGGGTGGGGGCTGTTGATGTCCACGTAGAATGTGCTCTGCCCGACTGTATTAAACATCGTCAAGAGTGCATTCGAACTGTCAATGCTCGTCACCGCGTCAGAAATGACTACGCTGTAGGCGCCAATATTATTGGTTTGGACGTCCGGGATGACATAGGTGGCATTCGTGGCGCCCGCTATAATATTTGTTCCGTTGAATAACCACTGATAAGTTAGCGCGGCTGAGGTAAATGCGACCACACTAAAAGTTGCCGTTTGCCCGGCCTCTACCAACTGACTGGCAGGCTGCTTTTGTATGATTATCTCATTTGGTGAAAAATACTCTGTGGAAATGATGATCTCGCCGTTGGGAGAATCGTCAGGACTGGCGACGCCGCTAAGCTCGACCAAATTCGTCAAGGCAGACCAGTCAACGTACGAACTGCCGCCGCCCCCGCCGCCACCGCTGCCGCCGCCTCCTCCACTGTAACCGCCGCCACCACCACCACCGATGAAACCGCCGCAACCCCCGCCGCCAAAGCCGCCGGGGCCACTGCCGTCGTTGCCACTACCGCCGGAGATCCCGCCAGCGCCACCGTTGGTAAAACTGGTCCCGCCGCCACCGGCGCCGAAGCCGTAGCCGCCGTTACCATCGAAACCACCGCCACCGCCACCGCCGATGCCGTCGTTGGAGCCGCCACCGCCGCCGGAACCATCAGATCCGCCACCGCCGCCAAATTCGACACCATAACCTCCCGAATAGCCGGCGTCGCCGTTAGTACCGGTCAGCGCAGAGCCGCCGTTGTTATAGTCGGCGCCCCCGCCACCACCGCCTGCAATCACCAATGGTGTATTACCTTCAACCACAAAGCTGCCGCCTCCGCCTCCGCCTCCAGCCGAGGAGGAACCGCCGCCATAACCGGCACCGCCGATCAATAGGGTGAGTGTCGTTGGCCCTGAAAAGTAAAATTCGCCGGTCATCTCAGCCCCCAATCCTCCAACCCCGCCCCCGCCATAGCCGCCCTGGGCGCCGTAGGAGGTAATCTCATAAACGCCCGTGCTTAAAGTGATATTCGTCTCGACCCCGCTATACAGGTAGATATTGGTTTGGGCCGTCGCCTTGAGCGCCAAAAATCCGAGAAAAATAACCAACCATAGCCGGGGAGAGGTGCTGTCGGGAAACCTCCTCCGAGATTTCCCATTTGACGGGCTGTTCATGGTGTCAAATTGGGTTTTTCCGAGTGTTGCCTCGATTATCTCCTCATCCCTTGGCCGTTCAAGACATTTTGCAGCGTCAAAACCGGGTGTTTC
Source organism: Verrucomicrobiota bacterium (assembly GCA_050008355.1). Taxonomy (GTDB): domain Bacteria; phylum Verrucomicrobiota; class Verrucomicrobiia; order Limisphaerales; family UBA11358; genus UBA11358. The sequence continues at coordinate 4,785 of JBEKMT010000095.1, read as the reverse complement.
AGAGCTGCCGCCGTGTCCGGCACGGACTTTAACGCCCCAACATGCCTCGTGAGCCGGAAGCAGAGATACTTAACCATTTGCGCCGGGACAATATTCTTGCTCGCTTTGTGAGTCGTAGTGGAACGATCCGCTTCCAGGCCACGCGGTAGAGGTTGCCCACATATTCGTTTACGTTGGGTTGTTGCATTAACGCTAGGCAGCGCTGCAGGAGTTTCTGAAAACCAACTCTCCTCCCGATTTGGCGACCGTGATCACGCTGCTTCGCATCTCGATCGTCTAACCAGCCACCAGCGGCGCGGTAGCCCGTGAAGCCATCAAACTGATGGACAAATTGGCCAGCACGCTGCTGCAGCACGAGTTCGCATTTAAAAAATTGGAAAGGGATTCGGGCAAACCGAAAGAGGAAACACGCCGGGTTGTAAAATTCGACAACACCGAAAAAATCGCCGCCATGCGCAAAGCTGCTTTCAGGGAGGCCGCAGAATTGCTGGCATCCGGCAGGATAATGTCTAACCAAAAATTGTGCGGCTGACGACCACCAATGTGTATCAAAAAAGGGCGAATTTGGATTGCCCTTGTATCATTTCCCGCCTTGCGCGCCATTCGTTAATGGGCCGCCCCGCTATTGCCGCACGCTGGCACGCAAAATGCGTGCGGGTATCTCCAAGTCGCGAGGTTGACTGATTGAACATACGCTAACTTAGAATTTCAAACATGAAAAATCCAAGCTCTCCGAACCCGGAGGATTCGAACGGATCACCCACTCCACCAAACACAATCTTTTCCCCGTGGCGACGTCTGGGCGGGAAACGTATTTCCTTCCTCACCCTCCCATTGCTCATCATGGCGACGGTGACGGAGTTCGTCATTTTGGCGACCGGCTGGAAATATCAGCAGGTCGTCTGCGTGCCAAAAGGCATGGCAGTCCTCTTTTTTGGCATCGGCCCAATTGGCGCGACCATCCTCGCAGTCGAGTTGCTCAAGCTGCCCCTGGCCATCTGGACCGCCTCGCGCCGTGGTCTGCAAAAGGCCTTGATGATCATGATCGGGCTGCCGCTGATTTGCTTGCTGACGTTTCAACTGGTCAAGGACATGGCGGTCTATGAAATGGGCGTAGCCCTGGCCCCGGCCAGCCAGTTACTCGAACAGGCGATGACGCAGGAAGACAAAATCGCTCAACTCCAGGGCGAGCTGGACGCCATTGCCGGGAAGAAGGGCGCCCGCAATGGCAATCGGGCCGACCTGGAAGCGCAGAAGGCCAGGGCCGAGGCCGATTTTCAGGATGCGCTCAAGCGCAATCAAGCCGCGCATGACGACGCTGTTAACCTGACGGATTACCAGAAGTCACAGTTGGCCGAGGTGACCGACCGCGAGACCACCATGATCCGGCAGTTTGATGCGGACGCGGCGGACTTGACCAAATCCATCGCCGACCTGAACGCCCGCCGCGAAATCGAGCTGGGCCGGGCCACCGCATGGAATGCCGAAGAGGCCCGGATCGACAACGCCTACAAGACGAAGATGGCCGATTACACGAACAAAAAGAACGCTTACGAAGCCGCCAAGACGGCATACGATAACGCCAACTTCATCACGCGCGCGTTGATGAGCAAACCCGTTGATCCCGGTGTTCCACCCGTGCCCGAAGAGAACACGATTCTCAAGCCAACCGCGGTAACGCTCATTGAAAATCAGATCAAGGACAAGGAAGCCGAGCTGCTGGCTGTCAATACCGAGCGCCGCAACCGGGTCGCCCAGGTGGAAAATGATGCTGACGCCCTGCGCGCGGAATTTGATCACCGCTCCACCACCAAGCGCGAAGAAGCCGATCGCAAACATGATGAACTGCTGGCTGCCTATGCCGCACAGACCGCCCAGTTCGCTGCAGAGGAAAAGCAAATTGATCAGAATTTCGACACGACCGCCTCGTCGGCGGACGGGATTCGCGCCCAATTGGCTGACTGCCAGAAACAGGCGGAAGTATTATACGAACAACGCGAGACCGCCATCAAGAATACCCAGGTGTTCCGTATCGCCACCACGGTGGAAATCATCCGCGGCTTGCTCATGGGCCAGCACCCCGTCTCCATCAAGGCCACCGCCAAGGAACGCGGCGATTTATACACGGACCAGATCAGCATGGTCCGCATCTGGGTCTATCCGGTGCTCGCTTTCATCGTCGCCTTCCTGCCCACGCTGTTGGTGGAAATCGGTTTCTCCACCATTTTCCATCCCGAGAAAGAACGTCCGAAATATCGCCTGGGTTTCTTTGGCCGTCGGCTGCATGAACTTTACATTCGTGCCGGCCGCCAGAAGATTGCGCGCGCGATACGCCTCGCCAATCACACCGCTTATGAAATCAATGTGCGCGACCGCGCATTGGCCGAGAAAGAAGGGCAGTTGCAGCGGCAGGAAGCGGCGCACATGGAACAATTGGTGCAGCAGGCCAATGACTACGTCGCGAAGGCCAAAGCTTCCCGGGATGAATGGGTGGCCAAGCTCGCCAGCATGGCGGATTCACTCAACCGAATGGTGCTGGAGAAAGATGCCCTCCGTGATCTTCAGAAGACCGAGGTCGACCGCCAGATCCAGATGCGCCAGAATGCCTGGCAGGATCGCGTCGCCCAGTTGAGTCAAGAGTTGGACAACCAGCGCACCGCTGCCGAGACCGAGCGCACTGCCTTGATGCAGGAACATCACAAGAAATTGATGGAAGTCACCGAAGACGCCAAAAATCAGGTCATCAAGGCCCGCCGCCAGGTTGCGGATGCCGAGATGGCCGCAGTGGAATCCACCGCCAAGCTGGCACACGATTTGAAGGACGCAGTGCATGCCCGCGACGTGGCGGAAGCGGAGTTGCAAAAGCAATCCGAATTCTTTTCCGTCAAATCGTCGCAAGCCAAGGAAGACGCCGCCCGTGAAGTCGAGAAGGCTGTCCGCCTGGAAAAACACCGTTTCGAACGCCAGCAACTTGAGTTCAACAAGACGTTGCGTCAGCGCGAAGAAGACTTTGACCACCAATTAAAGCAGCGGGAACAGGAGTTGGCCATCGGATTTGATGCGCGCCAGGCGGCGGAACGCGAGCGGATGGAGCAGGAAGGCCGCCTCCGCCAGGTTGAACTCGATCGCCAGCTCGCCGCCCGTGTTCAGGAGCTCGACGCCCGCTGGAAACAAGACGTCGCGCAGCGTGAAGAGGCTGCCCAGAATCGGCTAAAACAGCGCGAACAGCAGTTGCAATCGCTCGCCGAGGCGCGCCTGGGCGAAGTGCAGAGACAGTCCGAGCAGGAATCTCACCATCAGGAGCTGGAATTGCAACGGCAGCTGGAAAACCAGGCCCGCGAAGCCGACACGCGATTGAAGCAGGAATTGCAGCAAAAGGAACTCGCTTTCGCAACCAAGCTCAAACAACGCGAACAAGAACTCATCGCCAAGGCCGACACCCGGGAAACCGAACTGCGAACTCAGTTGGCCTCCGATTTGCGGGCGCGTCGGGAAGAATGGGAAAGAGAGGCCGATGCACGCATCCGGGCCAGCGAAATCCGCTTTCAACAGGAGGCGCAGCAGAAGGATGAAGCCGCCCAGGACAAGGCCAGGCAGCGGGAACAGGATTTGATCGCCCAGTTGACCTCACAGTCGGAAGCACGACACCTCGCCCTGCTGACGAAGTGGGAAGCGGAGTCTGAAAAGAAAACACGGGCCGCCACCGAACCGCTTAAGGAAATGCTGGTCCGCGCCGAGAAAGAGCGCGACGAAGCCCGGCAGCTCGCCTCTGAAGGTAGGCGCCAGTTACAGAACATGGAGAAAAAATTGGCGGAAGCATCATCCTTCCTCAATGGCTGGGGAAACGGCAAAGTCCTGGCTGGCGTGGATTGATAAAATTGCGAAATTGAACTTGGTAAACCACGGATTAATTTCCGTGGTTTCCCTTTTTTCGCGCCTGAATGCCTGGCATCTTCGTCCGAACGATAAAGATTGTCGCGTTTGAAGTACCTTGGGAAGTGAAGCATTTGATCGAACAACCCAAAATCGACACGGTGCTAGGCTTGAGGGATCTCGCCATCATGACGATATTATATGGCACTGGAGTACGGGCCAGTGAATGTTCCGGCCTCACCGAGCAGGATATAGACTGGCAGGAGAAAACCATCCAGGTTGTTGGCAAAGGCGGCCACGAGCGAACGGTGCCGCTCAATGAAGATGTGGTGCATATGCTCAAGCAGTATTGCATCGCCCGTGGCGTGGTAAAGTCGAAAGACTCTTTCTTCCGTAGTCGTGAAGGTGGGGCCATGTCGCGGAATGCCATCTACGAACAAGTGCGGACGACCGGTCGGAAAGCCAGGATCGAGAAGCGCGTTTCGCCGCGCCAATTACGCCGTACTTGTGCGACGCATCTGATCAAGGCCGGCGTCGGATTGGTGACCGTAAGAGATTTGCTGGGACACCGCCAGATCACCAGTACGCAAATATATATATACATCTAACCGCCCAGGATCTTCGGCACGCTGCCCAGCGCCACCCGATTGGTGATTTGATCAAACGGATCGACGAACTGCTACCCCCTATAAAACTACCACTCCAGACCGGGACATTGAGCCGCTTCGGATAGCGCAAGGTTGTTTGGTACAAGAATTTGCTTGAAACGGACTGCGCGCGAGCGTAGAACAGAAGAGCTGTGTCTAGGAGTCCTCCTCCGAGGATTTTTGGGGACAAAAACAAACCTGATTTGCCATCAAAAGTCAATTTAACGTGAGCTGCATGAGCAAACAGACAACCGCAACCCACCAA
>JBEKMT010000094.1:0-19136 GCA_050008355.1 Verrucomicrobiota bacterium | reverse complement strand
TGCAAACACAAATGTCACCGATCTGGAAAAAGTCAAACCGGGCCACCTTTATTCATGTTCATCCGCGAGCATGCGCAGTCGCTTTCGATTCGTGGTTATCCCCTTTTTAACGAACGCAGGACGCGCACAAGCTCGTCCACTTCCTCGCGGGTATTGTAAAAAGCAAGTGACGGGCGGACACTAGTTTCCAACCCGAAATGGCGGATGGCCGGCAACGCACAATGGTGCCCGGCGCGCACGGCGATGCCCTGCCGATCAAGCTGGCGGGCGATATTCTCGTTGGCCATGCCGGGAATTACAAATGACAGCACGCTCGCCTTCGCGACCGCCGTGCCGATGGGCCGCAACCCGGGAATGGTGGCGAGCGCTTGGGTGGCGTATTCCAGCAATGCATGTTCATAAGCTGCGATGGCCGGAATGCCGACCTTGAACAAATAATCAATCGCGGCGCCGAGGCCGATGACCCCGGCGATGTCAGGCGTGCCGGCTTCGAATTTTTCCGGCGCGTGCTGGTATATCGTCTTTTCGAAGCGCACATCCTTGATCATGTGGCCGCCGCCCTGCCAGGGCGGCATGGATTCCAGCAACGCCGCCTTCCCGTAAAGCGCACCAATCCCCGTGGGTGCAAATACTTTGTGCCCGGAAAAAACGTAAAAGTCCGCGTCCAGCGCTGTGACATTCACCGGCAAATGCGGCGTGGATTGGGCGCCGTCCACCAAAACGGGAACGCCGCGCGCGTGGGCGAGGGCAATGACTTGCTCGATGGGATTAATTGTGCCCAGCGAATTGGAGACGTGCGCAACGGAAACGAATTTCGTTCGCGGTCCGAGCAGCTTCACGTATTCGTCCAGGATCAATTCGCCGCGGTCGTTGATCGGAATGACACGCAAAGCGGCGCCCACTTGTTCCGCGAGCAATTGCCACGGCACGATGTTGGCGTGATGTTCCAGTTCGCTGACAATGATCTCGTCGCCCACGCCAATGTTTTTGCGACCATAACTTTGCGCGACCAGGTTGATGGCTTCGGTCGTGCCGCGGAGGAAAACAATTTCCTTAGCGTCTGCCGCACCAAGGAATTTACGGACTTTTTCGCGTCCGGCCTCGAATAGCTCGGTCGAACGAGCCGCCAGGGCATGGGCAGCGCGATGGATGTTGGAATTATCCCGGCGATAAAATTGAGAGGTTGCGTCAATCACGGCCTGCGGCTTGTGGGTCGTCGCGGCATTGTCGAGCCAGATGAGCGGTTTGCCATAAACGAGTTGATGCAACGCAGGGAAATCGCGTCGCACGCCGTCAATATCAAACTTTGGAATGGGAGGGGAATTTTGTGGATACAACTGGCAGGCTGCGGGGGACTTGCCACTGGCGGCCGGCCCACGGAGGAAATAGAAATCAGGCCACGCCAGCGATGCCGCATCGGAGAAACCCAGCGTGGAATTGGCGTTGGAGGTTTTGGTTTCCGGACGGTTACCTTCCGGACGGTAACTGCCGTTGCACCGCGGTTCACCGTAGGCGTAACTGTCGCCTGAATCCGGGGAGTGGCCGCCGGACGGCGTTTTCTCAGGCGAGGCCAATTGGGGCGCGGAGGGTTGCGCGCTCGGATGCACCGGAGGCACGCCGGATGTTGCGTCCGATCCGGACAAATCAGGCAGGGAGGGAATTCCCGGGGCCTCCGGCAACGAAGCCGGAGCGACCGCCGGCGGCGCGACGGACGCGGTCGGCTTGGCGCCTAGATTTGATCCCGAAAATGCTTCGCCGATGAGCCGGGCTACCAAGTCGCTATGTGCTGACTCCGACGCAGCCGATTCACCAACCACCGGGGCCGCGTCACTATTTGGCGCTGTAGTCATAGTAATTGTTCACCACGACATTGTCCAAACGGGCGATGGCATCCGTCGTCAGCACGCTGGCTGAGAAATAGCGGGTAACCAGATGTGACGCGATGGAGTTTTCATTCGTACCCATGTAGCGCACCGACAAGCCGGGCTCAACCTCGCCGGTAACGCCGGTTTTTTGGAGGCCGACCACGCCCTGCTCCGCCTCACCCACCCGCAGCAGCAGAATCGTGGTGGCATTGTTTTTCACGTCGAGCTTGTTGCTGGGAATCAGCGGCACGCCGCGCCACGTGATGAACGGTGATCCAAACAGGTGGACCGTTGGCGGGGGTACGCCGCGGCGCGTGGCTTCGCGTCCAAACGCAATGATTGCCTTGGGATGCGCCAGGAAAAATGCCGGCTTCTTCCACACGAGGCCCAGGAGTTCATCCAGATCATCCGGCGTCGGTGAGCCTTTGCGGGTCTTGATGGATTGCGAGGTCTCAATTTCCCTCAGCAGTCCGAAATCAGGATTGTTGATGATTTCCCACTCTTCGCGTTCCTTGACGGCTTCGACCGTCAGACGGATCTGTTCGCGGAGCTGGTCAATTTTATTGCTGTAAAGATCGGTCACGCGCGTATGCGTGCGGAGCACCGTCTGGATCGTGCTCAAATGATATTCACGCGGGTCCTGTTCATAATCGACAAAAGTGGTCGGCAATTTCGGTTCACCGCCATCCACGGTGATCAGATCGATCTTACCTTCGCCGAATTCATTGGCCGGTTTGCCTTTGGCCGCTTTGGCCACGCGATTGACGCGGTAAACACCGCCATCCACATCCACCCACGGCAGCAATTTGTGCAACCATCGAGGGGTAATCTCCGTGTATTGCGGTACGGTGACGGTGGCGGTGGCGAGGTTGCGCGCGGCGGCGGCACTCAGGCTCAAGTGCGGTTCATTTGGTTCTTTGCTCATAGATTACTAGTGGTTTATATGGTGAAGACTCTGCGTCAAAAAAAGGGTCCAGATCGCCACAAGGTTTTTCTGCAAATTGGCTGGAAATCGAAAGAAGCATCCAGACGCAGACGGCACCTTTGCGCGACGCGAAACAATTTTAGTTTCAGCCAACGTCCGGTGGTCCGGTGGTCCGCTGCGGTTGAATTTTTTTGAGTTTAGCGTGGCAGCCGTTTGAGGGCTGCTGCTAAAGGTGAACCAATCATGGCAAATCAGCTTACCTTTGTCAACCGAAGCAAAAAATCAAGGTGCACGGACAAAAAAGCGCCGGAACTTTTTCAAATTCCGGCGCACCCCACAAATTGAAGCAACTTGAAAGTCTCAGTTGGTCAGGAATTTATATACGATGGTGTTATGATAGGTCTCACCAGGATGCAACACGACGGAAGGGAAATTGTCGTGATTGGGTGAATCAGGATAGTGTTGTGGCTCCATCGCAAAAGCATTGCGGAAGTTATACACCGTCCCGCCTTTGCCGGTGATGCTGCCATCCAGGAAATTGCCGGAATAGAATTGCAGGCCGGGTTCGGTGGACCAGACTTCCATTACCCGCCCCGACGTCGGCTCGGTCACCCGCGCGTCCAAGCCGAGTTGGCCCACCGGATGGTTGACGACCCAGTTATGGTCGTAACCTTTGCCGAATTTCAATTGCTCGTCATCCTGCCCGATGCGGGCGCCGATGGCCGTCGGTGTGCGAAAATCAAACGGAGTGCCGTCCACCGGACGCAGTTCACCAGTGGTGATCAACGTGCTGTCCACGGGCGTGAATTTATCGGCGTCGAGATAAACCACATGACTGAGAATATCCCCCTTGCCCGCCAGATTGAAATAGGAATGCTGGGTCAGATTGACCACCGTGTCCTTGTCCGTGGTGGCGGTATAATCCAGGCGGATGCTGTTATCCTCAGTCAAGGTATAGACTGCCTTCACGGTCAGCGTTCCCGGGAAACCCTCTTCGCCGTCGTGGCTCACATAAGTCAATTCCAGGGTCGGTCCCAGATCCGATTGGCCCGGCTTCGCGTGCCAGATGACTTTATCGAAGCCTTTGACACCGCCATGCAACGTATTCGGGTAATTATTGGTAGCCAGCGTATACGTGACGCCATCCAGGGTGAAATGGCCGTTGGCAATACGGTTGCCGTAACGTCCAATCAAGGCGCCGAAATAAGGGCTGTTCGTCAAATAACCGTCCAGCGTGTCATAACCGAACACGACGTCGCCAAATTGACCGTTCTTATCCGGCACTTTGAGCGATTGGATGATGCCGCCATAAGTCATGATTCGCGCTTCCACGCCGTTTTTGTTGCGCAGGGTATACAGCCAGACGGGCGTGCCATCCAGCGTGGTGCCAAATGCCTTCGGCGAACCCTCAGGACGCGCAAAGCAGCAATGGGTCGCGCAGCCAGTGGACAGGATGACGGTAAATGCCAACGCCGTGAGGACAGCGGAAAACACAGCGACTCGGGGAACAAATATTTTTTTGAGGTTCATAATTTTATATATTCCAATCAGGTGCCAAAAACGATGGTTGCGCCATCCGAACAGCGCGTGGTTTGATTTCACATTAAGGCTATGTCAGCCAGTTTGCATGTCCAGAAAATTTCTGTCATGTCGCCACCTCAGGCCACTTGACTGGGTTATCACGCAATTGCCATTGCAGCCAATCAAGCGTTCATTTCCCTCCTTGCATCTGTCTTGGCAAGAATCCGACTTTTGACCAAGCTCAGACTGTGGCTCAAATCAAATTCGGCACTGACGGCTGGCGCGCGGTCATCGCGGAAGATTTTACCTTCGACAACGTTGCCAGGGTCGCACAGGCCACGGCGGACTATTGGCAGTCCGAGATCCAAAGTCCGAAGTCCGCAATCTTCCGGAGTGATCCGAAAGTCATCGTGGGCTATGACCGTCGCTTTCTCTCCGACCGTTTCGCCAGAATCACCGCCGAAGTTTTTGCCGGAAACGGTTTTAAAGTCGTGCTTACCCCCGCACCTACACCGACGCCTTCGGTTTCTTTCGCCGTCAAACATCTCCACGCCGTCGGCGGGGTCATGATCACGGCCAGCCACAATCCACCCGTGTTCAACGGCTTCAAACTTAAGTCACATTTCGGTGGCTCGAGCGACGCGGAAACGTGCCAGGTCGTCGAGAGCTTTCTCGGTCGCCGTCCCGTCCGCACGTTAAGATTTGACGAAGCAGTCCGCGCCGGAAAAATCTCGTTGCGCGATGTCCGCCCGGCACATTTCCAAGCGCTTAAGCGGCTTGTGGACTTCCGACTCATCACCCACTCAAGACTGCGAGTCGCGCACGATGCGTTATTTGGAGTAGGCGCAGGGGTGTTTGAAACGCTGCTTGCAGGAACGAACTGTAAAGTCACGACGCTCAATGGACAACATGATGTTCTGTTTGGCGGCATCTGTCCCGAGCCGGCTCCGAAAAATTACGTGCTTGGTGGCGCCCAACTGCGGCGCGATCCGCATGACATCTGCCTCGTGACCGATGGCGATGCCGACCGCATCGGGGCGATGGACGGCCGCGGCCATCCCCTGACCAATCAACAAGTCATTGCGTTATTGCTCCATCATCTCGTCCGCAACCGTGGCGGACGCGGGGTGGTAACCAAAACTTTCAACACCACCGCAATGGTGGACAAGATGTGCGCCGCCTGGAAGCTGCCCCTTACGGAGGTCGCCATCGGGTTTCGTTTTGTCGCGCCTGAATTGATGAAGTCGGGGGCGCTGTTCGGTGCTGAGGAAAGCGGATCGGTAGGGTTCGCCAATCACCTCCCCGAACGGGACGGCCTTGCCGCCGGCTTGTTCCTGCTCGAAATGCTCGCGCTGGAGAAAATCTCCGTGAACCGGCTGTGGTCAAAACTCGAAAAGGAATTCGGGCCGCACTGCTATGCGCGTTACGACGCCAATTATCCTTTGGAAAGGCGCGCCACGCTCATGGAATTCCTGAAATCCAACCCGCCCAAAAAGCTCTTGTCCTCGCCATTGGCCCGGGTGGATTCCTGCGACGGCGTGAAATTCACCGCACAGAATTCCACCTGGCTGATGCTACGCGGTTCCGGCACCGAGCCGGTGCTCCGCATTTACGCCGAAGCCGGGTCCGACGCCGGCGTGCAAAAACTTTTGAAGCTTGGCGTGTCCCTGCTGCGCCATTAAATTTCCGCATGATCAATACCGGCATACTCCATCCGCAGTTGCTGTCACTGCTCGCCCGCGTACGGCACACAAACGCACTCGTCATCGCCGACCGCGGTTTTCCGTTCTGGCCCATGATTGAAACAGTGGATCTCTCGGTCGTCGACGACCTGCCGACAGTATGTCAGCTAATCGCCGCCGTGCGGGCGAACCACAATTTTACGCAGGCTTATCAAGCTGAAGAATTTTCCAAAAACAACCCGCCGGACGTCCGCCGGAAGTTCGCCGCCGCACTCGAAGGGGTCCCCACCGCGTTTGAACCACATGGCGAATTCAAAAAGCGCGTGCCGGCAGCGATTGGATTGATTCGTACCGGGGATACGGTGCAATACGCCAACACAATCTTAATTTCCGGCTAAGCCACGAATCATCTGGCGCCGGCAAACCAGCTCTCCTGCGACCACGACCACGGAAGGAGAATTATTTTCCCGAAAGCAAAATGATCAACCAATCACTGACCGGGCAGACGACGCATTGGAAAAAATCCGGGTTCAATTCAGTTCAGCATTCGTTAACATCTGGTTTAATTGAATCATTCCGACCCATTTGCCAAAACGTTGAATTCGAAAGGGTGGTTGCATACCGCAGGTTGCAAATTTTTTCGCCCTCTGGCATTCTCCCGGTATGAAACTGCTTCTGGCGATCGTTTTGCTTGTCTCCGCCCTATTGACTTCTGCGCGCGCCCAACAGGACGCTGATAGCAGATACATCACCATTTACAGTGTAATCCAGCAGGCCGATAATTACGTGAGTCAGGGACAGGCGGGCGATGCGCTCGCATCCTACAAAGATGCCCAAGCGCAACTGCAGAAATTCCAGCAAATCTATCCTGACTGGCAACCCGACATTGTAAGTTACCGCCTGAGTGACTTGGATGGCAAAATTGCCGCCTTGCAGGCGCAAATGCCGACTCCGGCAGCCACGGCCGCCACCAACGCTCCCACCGCCGCCCCGACCGCCGCTACCGGCGCCCCGGCCACGGCCCCCAGTACACCGGCAGTCAGCAGTAGTCCTCCGGTCAACAATCTGCAGCTCGATGTGCTCCAATCCCAATTGCAGTCCTTGAAGGATCAAAATGCGCAGCTCCAGGCAAAACTTCAGGAAGCGCTCTCGGCACAGCCGCAAATGGTGGATGCGAGTGAATTGACGAATGCGCAGAACCAAATCAGAGAGTTGATGAAGGAAAACGATCTCTTGAAAGCCAGCGTGGCAACGAGTGCGCCGGCGAGCGCACCAACAACAAGCGTAGCGGCGCCGGCAACTCCGGCCCCCGATGCGGAAGTTACCCAGCTGCGTTCCCAACTCGCCGACACCGCCCAAAAACTGGCTGATGAAGAAGCGCGCGCTCAAAAACTGGAGGAGGAAAATGCCTCGCTCGAGCTTTCCCTCACCAATTCCGGAAAGCAGGTCGTCGACAATTCCAGTGCCCTACGCGACGAAAATGACCGGCTGAAATCCCAACTGGATTCTATGCAAGCGGCGGCCCTGCAGACCGTCGCGAACAATTCCGCCACGGCCAGCGACACCGCCACGCGCCTCTCCGCAGCCAAAGCCCAAATCGACGCCTTGCAATCCGCGGTCATGCTCGCCAATTTGGAAAAAACCGCCTTGGAAGACCGGCTCAAAAGGGCGCGGTCTCAATTGGAACAGACCAACGCGACGATCCAGGCCAGCGTTCAGGATTTGACGGCCCAACGCGATGACTTGATCCGGAAGCTCACCGCGACCAGTGCCCAGAATGCTCAATATAGTGACCAGGCCAATAGCAACGCCACCCAGACTGCTGCCTTACAACTCCAGATAGCAGCCTTGGAAACAAGGATTACCGAGCAGGAAGCGAAAGTCACGGCCGGTTCGAATGAACAACCCGCCCCCACCCCGTCGGCACCGGTCGTTGCCGCGCAATCGACTCCCCCCGAAGCCCAGCCCGCGCCGGTCGCCGCCCCGGCGCCGCCGGTGGGCCTTCCATCCGCTCCCGAGGCCTCGCAGCCGGCACCTGTCGTTGCACAAACAGTCTCGCCTGCCGAAGCCCAGCCTGCGCCGGTCGTTTCATCACCGCCACCGGTTGTTGAGCAACCGGCGCCCGCGGTGGTACCGGCGCCACCGGCACAGCCGGCGCCCGCTCAGCAGCCAGTGGCCCAGCCGGAAACCGCACCGGTCGGACAACCAGCCCCAAGTGAACAACCGGCGGCCCCTGCGCAACCCGCGGCCTCCTCCGATACGGCCGAACTGGAAGCCTCTGCGCAACAACATTTCGCGAACCATGAATATGAGTTGGCCGAGTCAGATTACCGCAAAGTCCTGGAGCATGACCAAAATAATGGCCTAGCGCTGGCCAATCTCGCGACGATTGAAATGCAGGAAAACAAACTCCCAGATGCAGAAAGGGACGTCGAAGCCGCGCTTGCGCTAAGTCCTGATGACGCTTTCAACCTGGCGATGCTTGGCAAAGTGAAATTTACAGAAGGACTTAATGATGAAGCACTGGGCAAAAATCAGTCGGCACAGGAAGACTATGACCAAGCACTGACTTCCTTGGGCAAGGCCGCCAAGCTGGATCCAAGCAATGCGGAAACGCAAAATTATCTCGGCGTGACTTACAGCCATAAGGGAATGCGTGCGCAAGCCGAGGCAGCTTTGCGCCGGGCCATCGCAATTGATCCCAATTATGCACCGGCGCATAATAATATTGCCGTCATTTATATTACGCAGAATCCCCCCCTGCCCCAGCTCGCTCGCTGGCATTATCTAAAGGCGCTCGACGCCGGGCAACCCCGCAACCCTGACCTGGAGAAACTGCTGGCACTGAAAGGCGCTCCCGTCACTGTCCAGCAGCAGTAATTTCATGCGCCAGGCTTTTCACGAAATCGTCATCGCCACCCGGGGACGAGGGTTGATTGAGCTCACGCAGGAAGTTAAAAAAATCGTGGTCGCCGGCAAATTTCGAGACGGATTGCTCACCCTGCATCTGCGTCACACTTCGGCTTCGCTCTTGATCCAGGAAAACGCCGACCCGGAGGTGCGCCGGGATTTGGAAGCTTTTTTTGCTCGGATGGTACCGGACGGCGATCCTCTTTTTGTGCACACCGCCGAGGGCGATGATGATATGTCCGCCCATATCCGGACCGCATTGACCGCAGTGTCGCTCTCCCTTCCGGTCCACAACGGCGAACTCGTGCTCGGAACGTGGCAGGGAATTTATTTGTGGGAACATCGCACACACCCGCATTCACGCCGCGTCAGCCTGCATATCATCGGCGAATGATTATGACAAAAATGTGATGAGTTGAAGGGGATATCAGCTCATTGGAAAAGTTTGGCGTGGAATATGACCAACCAAACATTTTCGAATCGCGGGAGTGATTTCTAAATATGCCACCATAACCGGGTTGGTCTTTTGGTGGCTCCATTGCTTCAGAGCTGCCGCCCTACGGAGCCGGGGCCCTCGAGCGGGATGATATCGCTCTTAAACATGTCACTACGAGTTCAAAACCTTCATAAAAACTTGCCTTAGGTCGCCTTGCGAAATTAAGCTGCGAGTTCACTGTTTAACTTGTGTTACCATCCATGAAACTTTCGCTTTTCAACGGTTCACTCCCCAAAATCGGCGTCCGTCCGACCATTGACGGGCGTCTTGGCGGCGTCCGCGAATCCCTCGAAAAACAAACGATGGACATGGCCAAGGCCGCCGCCAGATTGATTTCCTCCACTTTGCGTTATCCCAGTGGCAAGCGCGTGGAATGTGTCATCGCCGATACCTGTATCGGCGGCGTTGCCGAGGCGTCCGCCTGCGCGGAGAAATTCGCGCGCGAAGGCGTTGGTGTTTCCCTGACGGTAACCCCTTGCTGGTGCTACGGCAGCGAAACGATGGATATGAGTCCGCTGGTGCCAAAAGCTGTCTGGGGTTTCAATGGCACCGAACGTCCCGGGGCAGTTTACCTGGCGGCGGTCCTCGCCGGCCACACCCAAAAAGGCCTTCCCGCCTTCGGCATCTATGGACACGACGTCCAGGATGGCGGCGATAAATCCATCCCCGCCGACGTCCAGGAAAAAATACTGCGTTTCACGCGCGGCGCGCTCGCGGTTGCCCTGATGCGCGGCAAATCGTATCTCGGCATGGGCGGCGTATCCATGGGTATTGCCGGTTCCATCGTGGACCAGCCGTTCTTTGAGAATTATCTCGGCATGCGCGTCGAGACCATCGACATGACCGAATTTCTCCGCCGCATGGACAGGGGTATTTACGACCCCGCCGAATACAAGAAGGCGCTCAAGTGGGTGAAAGAAAACTGCCCCGAAGGCAAAGACTACAATTCGCCAAAGACCATCCGCCCACGCGCGCAACTGGACAGCGAATGGGAAAAATCGGTCAAAATGTCACTGATTGCACGCGACCTCATGGTTGGAAACCCCAAACTTGCCGAGATGGGTTTTGGCGAGGAAGCCCATGGCCACAACGCCATCGCATCCGGTTTCCAGGGTCAGCGCCAGTGGACCGATTACCAGCCCAACGGTGATTTTCTCGAAGCCATCCTCAACAGCTCGTTCGATTGGAATGGCATTCGCGCCCCGTACATTGTCGCCACCGAAAACGATTGCCTCAACGGGGCTTCGATGTTGTTCGGCCATTTGCTCACGAATACCGCGCAGATTTTTGCCGATGTCCGGACCTACTGGAGCCCCGAAGCCGTAAAACGCGTCGCCGGCCACGAACTCGAGGGCGAAGCCGCCGGCGGCATTTTGCACCTCATCAACTCCGGCCCCGCGACGCTCGACGGCACCGGCCTGCAAGAAACTGACGGTGACCCTGCGCTGAAGCCTTTCTGGGAAATCACCAGGGAAGAGGCCAAAAAGTGTCTCGCTGCCACCACCTGGCATCCGTCCATTACCGAGTATTTTCCTGGCGGCGGCTGGTCAACGCGTTTCCTTACGCGCGGCGGCATGCCGGTGACGATGTGTCGTTTGAACCTCGTTAAGGGACTCGGCCCGGCCCTGCAAATCGCCGAAGGCCACACGGTTGACCTGCCCGGAAGGGTTCACGACGCTCTGGATCAGCGCACGAATCCCACTTGGCCAACCACCTGGTTCGCGCCTATTGTCACCGGTCATGGAGCTTTTCGCGACGTTTACAGCGTGATGAACAACTGGGGCGCCAACCACGGCGCCATTAGTTATGGCCATATCGGCGCGGATCTCATTTCACTGGCGGCAATGTTACGAATCCCGGTTTACATGCACAACGTCGCCAACGACCGCATTTTCCGTCCCAGTGCATGGGCCGCCTTCGGTACCCAATGCCTCGAAAGCGCCGATTATCGCGCTTGCGCAAATTTCGGCGCACTTTACGCTTGAGGTGCAGGTGTTGCGCCTCATCAGAAAATTAATATTCGGGACGGCAATTTTCGTCATTCTGTTCGTGGCACTGGTTGCCGTTCTCGCATATTTCTATCCCCAGGAATTACTCTGTGTGGACAGCGGCGATGTATCTGCGGATGTCCTTGTGGTTCTCGGCGGCGGTTCGCACGAACGACCGGCGCGGGCGGTGGAATTATTCAAGCAACACGCCGCCCCCCGCATCATTCTTTCCGGCGAAGGCGATAATTCCTACAACCGCCATCTTTTGTTGACCAATGGCGTGCCTGTGGATGAAATTCAGATCGAAGACAAATCCGAGACTACCCAGGAAAACGCCCTTTTCACCATCCATCTGTTGCGGTCGGCCAAAGTACACAGCGCGATCATCGTCACCTCCTGGTATCATTCCCGGCGCGCTCTCAAAACCTTCGAGCATTACGCTCCGGACATCACGTTTTACTCACGCCCGACTTATTTTGGCCTCTCCCGGGGCGACTGGAAAAGAAGCCTTATCAAGCGGCACATGCACCTCGAATTCTTGAAAATCCCCGGCTACTGGATCCGCTACGGCATTAATCCCTTTTAATCCCCTGATTCGATTGCTCTGCAGCGGTCCCATTCTTCCTCGAATCACCCGCTCCAAAAGGCGCATCCTGACTACACCCCCCGATTAGTTGGTCGGCCAGAGTTCATACCATTGCTGGTTGTGTCTGGTTTCTGTGAGTGCGCTCAGAAAGCGCATTCCTGTGGGCGTCCAAAATTGCCCTGGGCATTTGAATCGGCATTGGCGTTGGCGGCACGCCGACTCAACGGCTCCTTAACCGATGGGCCAACCGCGACAGTGGATGATTTGGTAGTATATCCGGCTGGCATGGGCGGCGAAATAATTCTGTTCGCGCACCACTAGCCTGTTCACTTGGCCTTTGGGAACTTTCAAAGCGTCGATCGTGGCGAGTACCTTCTGCTGGCTTCCATGAGCGTCATCGGCAACAACTGGCTCAACGGCGATTAACGCACCACCGTCGTCGGCCAGGACCCGACAGTCTATTTTACCGCCATCGAGGTGACCGTCGGCATCACCACCAACGTAACCCCATAAAACCATGGACATCACCTTCCAAAATTGCGACGGCTGCTAAGTCCTCTACACTGGCACCCAGTCGTCCCGCCCGGTTTCCAGCCCAGCCTCCCCGCCGGCACCAAAATGCACGAAGTCACCCTCAACCGACCTCTGCCACAACTGCGTCGGCAAAATCACCCTCCTCGACCAGGTCACCCCACCAACACCCCCGCGCCCGCATGTCTCAGTCAATCCGTGTTTATTGGGGTTCACTCTTGGTCGATAAAAAGTGCAGATGAAATAACGAACCCAAACTCTGACCATTTGACCCATTACTCATCACCCACCACCCCAACAAAAACCGTTCCGGATATTGCCTTGATTTCAAGGTAGAACTGTCCCAGCTTTCCACGTGGGCGGCGTCAAGCGAAACAATGAAGGATATTCCTCAAGATATTGCAGATGCCTTGGAGAGTGCGGGATTGGAAGGGTTTTTTGCCGATTGCACTCAGGCGCACCGGAATGAGTATTTGAAGTGGATCGGTGAAGCGAAGCGGCCGGAGACGAGAAAGGCCAGGATCGGCAAGGCGATGCATATGATATCCCGCAAGCGCGCCGAAGAAAAGAAACGCGCAAGAAAACGCGCCTGACCAAATATTTGTCCTGTGGAGGAACTGTGCCGGCCAAAACATGAACGCAAAGGATCCTCGCCAATGAATATTAAACGAACCCTGCTTCAATTGAGCTTATCCCTTGCGGCGGTGTTGGCGGCATTCGTGGGCGAAGCGCAGCCGGTAACCATGGTTGCCGGCGGGTATGGTCATAGTTTCTTTGTCAAAAGCGACGGCAGCTTGTGGGCGATGGGATTCAATAATTACGGCCAATTGGGTGACGGCGGAAGCGAGGAAGCCACAAACCTCCCCGAGAGAATTGCCACTGCCAACGTCACCGCGGTGGCAGCAGGACAATTTCACAGTTTGTTCATCACCAACGGCGGTGCTCTCTGGGCCATGGGAGAAAACATTGCCGGCCAGCTGGGGGATGGATTAAGCGATTTTTCCACGAACCGTCCCGAACTGATTGTTGCCAGCAATGTCACCGCGGTCGTTGCAGGGGAAAATCACAGTCTGTTCATCACCAAAGGGGGCGCTCTGTGGGCCATGGGACAAGATGGCTTTGGCCAACTGGGAGATGGCCTCAAGGAAAATTCCACCAACCGGCCCGAATTAATTGTGCCCGGCGGCGTCATCGCGGTGGCAGCTGGGTCGACTCATAGCTTGTTCATAAAAAGCGACGGGAGCTTGTGGGCCATGGGGTTGAACATTGATGGAGAATTGGGCGATGGTACTTTTCCCACCAGTCCGCCCTACGGAACCAACCAGCCTGAGGAGATTGAGTCGGACAATGTGACGGCCATCGCCGCCGGGGATGATTTCAGCCTGTTCCTGAAAGCGGATGGAAGTTTGTGGGCCATGGGTTATAACGCTGCCGGCCAGCTGGGTGACGGCACCACCAACAACGTCGCCCAGCCGGAAGAAATTGTAGCCAGCAACGTCGTGGCCATTGCCGCCGGCGAATTTCACAGTTTGTTCCTCAAGGCCGACGGCAGTCTCTGGGCTATGGGAGACGATGCTTACGGGCAGTTGGGCGACGGCCATTTTACTACTACTGTGCCGTACGGGACAAACCAGCCTGAACGGATCGTGGCGAACAATGTGGCAGCGTTTGCCGCCGGATATGTCCACAGCCTCTTTTCAAAAAGTAATGGCAGTTTTTGGGGCATGGGTCTGGACGCATATGGCGAGTTGGGTGATGGTGTTTCCTACGCGTCCTTCAGCTCGCAAAATGCCACAAACCTCCCGGAACAGAATCTCGCAGCTTACAATCAAGTAGTTGCCCAACTTGCAAGCGGCGGCAACTTGCAATTCTCGTATGTGGGCATCGCCGGGGGAGAATATGCCCTGGATGGTTCGCCGAATTTGTCACAACCCGATTGGTCGCCAGCATTGACCAACACAGCAAACTCATTCGGTGCGCTGGCCTTTACGAACATTCCAGCACCGCCGACAAATCAGTTCTGGCGCATCCGGACGACGGAGCCGATCGGTTTCCCCGGATTCCCCGTCAACACCAATCCCGCTGGGATATTTTGAATTCAAAATTCAAGCTACCGTCTCCAACTTTCAAAAAACGAAGAGGAAGAGCTAGAGATAGGGGAAGGTTGTTGGCGTCATACTTCGCGGATCTTGCGGAGATTTCGCAGGGAGCCGGCTCCCAAGGGCAACAGCAGCATGGCACCAGCGAGCGGAGCCCAAGTTGTCGGCTCGGGTACAACAACGAGTTCCATCTGGCCATACGCACCCCCATTGTTTCCGCCGGAATTAACGTGGTCAAATTCGCCCATATCGCCGGTGGCTTCCGTATTGGATTCAGCCCAGCCAACATCCTGCGACCCACTCGAGGTCATCATGACAATCGCATATGCCGTATTGGCAGCCAGTACGTAGGAACTCAATGAATTGATAAGGTTGTACTGATAAATGTCATTGCCACTGCCATAGCCTACCGGCGTGCCACTTTCAATCTGAGCCGCAGTCACGGTTGCAATTGCGTTCCCGATCTGCGCGCCGGCGGAAATATTAGCGCCAGGAAAGCTGTAAAGATAAAAAGTCGCCGTATCAGCCCCGCTGACGTTTTGGTTTACTCCGGCAGACGAGGCGAGAACTGACAGGTCTACAGTGAGCTGGCTGATGGCCCCACTGGGTCCGGTTTGAAATCCCTGCCAATAGGCGTCCGCGCCGGAGTCACTGGAACTGATAGTCGTTCCCCCGCCATTATTTTCGCCAGATCCATTTTTTACGCCTTCGGTCTGGGAGGAGGTGGTGGATTCGTTTGCGACTGGCGAATCCAGGTTGTTGTTATTTACAATGAAAATGCCCGCCCTGGCCGCGCTGCCCAACGAGAGCACGCCTGAAACGGCGGCTACCATCATCGTGGTCGTCTTCATATTTTCGGATAATTCCTTTCCTTTCATTCCCGACCCGGACAGCGTATCAGGAGCGACAGTTTAATTAAATTGGTCGATATCGCTTTACCAAACAAAGTAATCATAGCCGTCGTGGATCGGTTTTGCTTCCAGCGTTAGGACGCTCTTATGCTGTGAGCAGACACATTTAATAATATTTAACCGGTTGCGCCATAATAAGTTAATATCTAGTGCTGGATTTCGCGGGAATCCGTCATCAAATTGTAACGAGGTGCCTCATGGCCAAGGAGGCGAGGAAGTGGAAAATCAATAACGTTGTAGTCCGAAGCCAAAGGCCGCCCATGATTACTTGTGGACTTTTGTGGGATTTTATGTAGATTTGACTCATGACGACAGCAGCGCTTAAACGTAGACCGGCCATCCTGGATCAGGCGGCTGAATTACAAAGCCAACTTACCGCCATGCAGGAAAAACTGCAAAGCATCCTTCGCGGCGGCGGTGGGCTGCACGTCACTCTCCCCGCCTTGCACGACCGCATAAGCGGGCGCATTGACGCGCAGAAACTTGCGGTTTACCTGGGCGTGCCACTCAAGCGGCTCGCTGAAGGGCTGCAATTAAACTACAAGGCCGTCCACCGGAATCCAGCGATGGAAAGCATCCAGGCGTCCCTGAAGCCGGTGAAACGTGTCGTGGAGATTCTTAATGAATTTTTCGTGAAACCGGAAACGGTGCGCGTGTGGCTGAATACTCCGCATCCCGACCTTGACGGCCGCACCGCGCTGGAACTGATTTTGGCGAACAATCCGGTTCCGGTTCTGCGGATTCTCGAAAACGCGGCGGCGGGCGTACCGGTGTAATGCTTCCCGCGCCGCAGCTGGCTGCCGCGCTCAAACGCGTCAGCCTGACCTCCGCTCATGGCCCATGGTCGCGGGCCATCGGTTACCGTCATCTGCTTGCTCCTCCGCCCGGCAAGTCCGGCCCGCCGCAGCCTTTGTGGGGTGGTGCCGCGAAAAATGTCGGCGCCCGGTTTACCCCCGCAGGCGGGTTTGACTCCATCTATCTGGCCCACGACCCGGTTACTGCGTTCATCGAAGTTTCTGCCTTGATTTTGTTGCCGGGTGGTCCGATTCCAATACGCACGGCACCGTGGGTTGTCGTGACCGTGGATGGAATTCTCAACCAGCTGCTGGATGTGACCGATGCCGCCACACTTGCCGTACTGGGCACAACCGCACAGGAGGTGACCGGCACCTGGGCCGCGACGGCGCATCCCCCCACCCAAATGCTGGGTCGGCTGGCGTTTGACTGCGGCCGCATTACCGGCATCAAGTATGCCTCCGCCAAACAGCCCGGAGGATTGAATTTCGTTGTTTTTCCAGACCGGATCGGGGTTGCCGCTGGGAATTATTTGGAGGTTTATGACCCGCAAGGAAATCTGGCCCCACGAATCGGCGCCTGAATTGGGTGAAGCGACACCGCGGTTTTTTCGATTACGAACATCAGGCGAGGATAAGAATGAGGATGCTCCATGGTGGTACGATTTCAGATAATACTATTAATTCCCCAAGAAATCCAATGCCGGAACTTGAAATAGGGCTTGCAAATCTCTCGAGCAGAAAGAGAATCACGAACGATCAAGACGGCGCTTTGCCGCAAGGACGATAATTCAACATGAAAGCAAATGGAATTCTGCTGGCAATCATCGCAATTCTGCTGTGCGTAACCGCAGGCCATGGTCAACTGATTGTCTGGAGCGGCAACGGCGATGGTTCGTCGTGGTCGGACGCGCAAAACTGGGTCGGGCAGCAGGTGCCCGGAACCGGGAATGTTGCGGTCATCACCAACGGGACCGGCAGCAACGTGGTGATCAGCTCCGCCGTCACGGTGGAAAGCGTCCGGTGCACCAAAACGCTCACCATTACCAATGGTTCCCTGACGGTCACTGCCGGGAC
Source organism: Verrucomicrobiota bacterium (assembly GCA_050008355.1). Taxonomy (GTDB): domain Bacteria; phylum Verrucomicrobiota; class Verrucomicrobiia; order Limisphaerales; family UBA11358; genus UBA11358. Next base: position 1,751 of record JBEKMT010000094.1, on the reverse strand, counting down.
CACTTCGCTGCAAGGTGGATTCTCGGTGACGGCTGGCTCCACGCTTACGGCCAGCGGCAGCGGCACGACGCTGACCGCGACGGGACCGGCGAACATCTCAGGGGCGGGTTTGTCGGCGAGTGGCGGAGCGGTGTTGTCGCTGCCGGGGGCAGTGAATTACCAGGCGCCGGGGATTTGCGTGGTCCCGACGTGGCAGGCCAGCGGGGCCGGCAGTGTCTTGAGCTTGCCGCAGCTCACGAACGTGACGGGTAACATCGTCTGCTCCCAGATGAGTATTCTGGCGTCCGCGGGTGGACAGATTTTGATAACCAACGCGGCGGCGGATTTGGGCGGGGATCTGGTGGTCCAGGCGGATGGGAGCAACAGCGTGGTGAATTTCGCAACGCTGGCCGTCAACGCAGGAACGTTGAGTATGGAAGCCAGCGGTGGTGGCAGTGTATTGATACCGCAACTTCGCACCAGCGGAGTGCTGACCCTGACTTTGGCCGCGGGCGGTTTCATCTCTTCATCTCAATTCACGAACATCACAGGAATAAGTTTCTCGGTCAGTGGTGGCGTGGCGTTGTCGCTGCCGGAAGTGGCGAGTTTCGAGCCGCCCGATGTTTGCGTGGTCCCGACGTGGCAGGCCAGCGGAACGGGGAGCCTCATAAGCCTGCCGGCACTGACCAATGTGGCGGGTAACACGGCCTGCGCCCAATTGAGCATTCTTGCAACCGCCGGCGGCAAGGTTTTGTTAACCAATGCGGCGGCAGCTTTGGGAGGGGATCTGGTGGTGGAGGCGGAGGGGAGCAACAGCGTGGTGAATTTGTCAGCGCTGGCCGGCAACACGGGCACCCTGAGTTTGGAGGCCAGTGGCGGCGGCAGTGTATTGGTGCCCGAATTTCGCAAGAGCGGGAATCTGACTCTGACTTTGGGAGCGGGCGGATTCATTTCCACAACCCAGTTCACGAACATCACGGGAGCGAATTTTTATGCGAGCGGTGGAGCAGTGGTGTCGTTGCCGGAGGTCGTGAATTATCAGCCGCCGGGAGAATGCGAGGTCCTGACGTGGCAGGCGAGCGGAGCGGGCAGCGAAATCACCCTGCCAGCGGCGACCAATGTGACGGGCACGACGGTTTGCGGGGAATTGAACGTGCAGGCGTTGAGTGGTGGACAAGTCTTATTAACCAATGCCGCGGGAGATTTGGGCGGGGATTTGGCAGTGCAGGCGGATGGGACCAACAGCGTCGTGAATCTGGCAGCGCTCAGTAGCAATGCCGGAACGTTGAGTCTGGAAGCCAGCGACGGAGGCAGCGTATTGGTCCCCAGACTGGACAACGGCGGCACCATCAGTCTGACCTTGGGCGCGGGCGGATTTATTTCCACGGCCCAGTTTACGAATATCACCGGGGCTAACCTGACGGTCAGCGGCGGCGCGGTGTTGTCGTTGCCGTCCGTGGTAAGTTACCAACCGCCGTCGATTTGCGTCCCCGACAATTGGCAGGCCAGCGGAACGAATAGCGTGTTGAGCCTGCCGGCATTGACGAATCTCACGGGCAATGTCGTCTGCGGGCAATTGACCGTCCAGGCATTAAGTGGCGGACAGGTGCGGTTGAGTGCTGTGAATTCAATCGATAACGGCTCGCTGGCATTCCTATCCGAGGGCACCAACAGCGTGATCGATTTGAGCAACATGACCGGCATGGTGCTGGCCAGTGGCCAAGGGAGCTTGACGGCAGAAAATGGCGGAACAATTCTTCTCAACAGCCAGG
>JBEKMT010000093.1:0-19255 GCA_050008355.1 Verrucomicrobiota bacterium | reverse complement strand
CCAGTTTACGAACAAGTAGTAGAATTTGTCGTGTCGAGTCAGGCACGACGCCTCGATGGAATGATTCCAGGCGAGGTGATAAATCGGTGAATTGGTGCTCTGTCGCAAACCGGTTTCGGGATCGAGTTCCGTCAGAAAAATACCCTGCCAATACGAGCCGAATGAGAGCCATAATTTTCCGTCAGCATCCAGCATCACGCTCGGGTCGATCGTGTTGAAAGCGCTGTCATCCGTGGATGAAATCACCACGCCGCGATCGCGCCAGAGATAATTCGTTGCCGACTGGTGCAGCGTCGGGCTGGTGGCCAGGCCAATGGCGGAAACCTTCTTGCCCCAGGTCGAAACCGCGTAATACAGCAGAAAATGATGATGCACATGAACGATATCCGGCGCCCAGAATGTGCCCCTGAATGCGGGAACCAAGTCCTTCGTCCACGCCGGCGGCGTCCTGAAAATTGGTGTGCCATTGGTCCAATTGATTAAATCCGGGGACCACTTGGTTCGGATGCCCGGCCCGGTACCAAAGACAAAGTATTGTCCCTGATCTTCGATAACCGTCGACGGATCATGAACAAAGGTTTGCCCGAATAGATCCAGGGGTTCAAAATTCGTCTCCGTCGCGGTACCGGGGCAAGTTAAGAGGACAAAGATCGAGATGCCCCACCATATGAGGAGGAACCGTTTGACAAGTTGAAAACGGGCAGTTGACATCTTCGCTGAATTTGCCCAAGCCGCGGCATAAAGCAACCCATAACCTAGCGCGATTTTCCATTCGATTGGATTGTTTAAGTAATGAGCCGTGAGCTGAAAGGTTGCGGTGCAAATTCGGGTTCGTTTTTTCGATGGGCCCTAGTTTCCGAGCTCGTCCAGTCAGTGCTGGGCCGCTCCCTGTCCATGATCGGTTCCATGGGGGGGCGAGGAAGCCCATTTGGGTTCGTTTTTTCGTTTTCAATGTTTTGTGCCTCCTCTCTCGGCCAAAGCTGAGCTCGGCCTGGCTCCTTCGCCGGGCCGGAGGACGGAGCTGCATGGTTTGAGGTTTCCGGATTGGGGTTCGCCAATTGCGATTGGGTTCGTTCTTTCGTCTGCACAGGTACTTGAGCTTATGCTCTCCGCGCTGAGGCATCTCCCCGGCCGACGACTGGCACCGTGGTGAGGCGAGGAGGTTTGGCAGGTGTTTGTTGCACGGCCATCCTCCCAGGGCTTGGAAGGATGGTGACGGCAACCCGGGGCGTTGGCCTGGGCTCGGATTAGGCGACCGCGTGGGGGCTTCGAAGAAGGTGTCCATTATTTCTCCGGTCTTTACAGTTTGGCGGGGACGGCGAGTCCGATTGGGTTCGTTTTTTCATTCGTGTGTTTTCTTAGATTGAAGAGTCGAGGGCGCATTCTCGTGGAGAAGAGGGGAATCGTTCCTCGTGCAGCAGGCGCGTTGCATGCGCTCCAACTGGGCCAAGGCTGTGTTGTTGATTATGGTATCAATCATGGCCACCGACCATAACAGCGCAGGGGAGGAAGAAAAACGGGACGGTCTCGTTTTGGGTTGGAATTTAGAGGCGAGGAGAATGAATTTAGGTGGAGGCATTTGCTGCATTAGGGTGGATGCTTTATCCCATCGCAAACACGGAGCAGCAGGGATCGACTTGCGCGCGAAGCCTGCGACGGACACGAAGGCCGGATGCCGGATGCCGGATGCTCGTCGACACTGCTTCAGCACCACCCTATTGTCGCAGCCGACTGCATTAATTCGGGCCCAATTAAAATGAAACCAAGGTTAATTCCATCGGTAGCGTAATCAATCGTTTCGATCTTGAATACCAAAAGCCTTCCGCTAGGGTATCTCCATCCACCCGGATGATCGCGTGAACAACGTGTTTACGGCACCCGCATTTCCGGAGCACCCGGATAAAGTCAGTTGTTGGGGCAATATTGTGGTGATGGGCCTCAGCGAACCGGAGTAATGTCATGAACTCATCGAACTCAAAGCTTGAAACTCTCAACCCGGTCAATCGCCGCCAGTTTGTCGGCACCGCCGCCGCCGCCACGGCTTTCCTGCTCGTGCCCCGCCATGTGGTGGCGGGTTCCGGCGAAGATGCGCCCAGCGAGAAGCTCAACATTGCAGGCATCGGCGTTGGCGGGATGGGGGCAAACAACCTGATCAACCTTGAATCGCAAAACATCGTCGCCATCTGCGATGTGGACCTCGACTACGCGGCCAAAACCATCGCCAAATATCCAAGCGCGAAAGTCTGGACCGACTACCGTGAGATGTTGGAGCAGCAAAAGGACATTGACGCCGTGCTCATCGCCACACCCGATCACACGCACGCCGTCATCGCCATGGCGGCGATCAAGGCCGGCAAACACGTGTATTGCCAGAAGCCACTGTGCCATAACCTGTATGAGGCGCGCATGCTCGCCCAAGCGGCGGCGGAATCGAAAGTCGCCACGCAGATGGGCATCCAGGGTCACAGCAGCGAAGGTTTTCGCCTGATTTGCGAATGGATTTGGGCTGGTGCCATCGGTGAAGTGCGGGAAGTGGATGCCTGGTGTTCGCTTTCCTATTATCCGTGGGGCCACGCCTATTGGAGTTCAAAGTGGGGCGCGTCCCGGCCGACTGACACTCCGCCCGTGCCTGACAAACTCAACTGGGATCTCTGGCTCGGTCCGGCGCCAGAACGGCCGTACCATCCGGCGTATCTTCCGTCGGTGTGGCGTTGCTGGTGGGACTTCGGCAACGGCATGATGGGCGATCGCGGCGCCCATACTCTCGATTCCGTGGTGTCTTCGCTCAAACTCGGCGCGCCCGCGAGTATCGAGGCAACCTCTTGCGGTTTGAACCCGGAAACACATCCACTTTCGGCAATTGTCACGTATCAATTTCCAGGGCGCGGGGCGCTCCCGCCGGTCAAGTTAACCTGGTATGAAGGCCTGCGCGCGCCGCGTCCGCCGGAACTCGAAGACGGTCACGATATGCCGGATGAAGGCGGTGTGGTTTTCAAGGGTAGCAAGGGTGCGTTGATGTGCGGCGTCTATGGGGACAGCCCGCGGCTGATTCCGGAGGCTGCGATGCGCGATTATCAGCGTCCACCCAAGACATTGCCGCGAGTGAAAGGTTCCCACGAGATGGATTGGGTCAGGGCCGCAAAAGCCGGGGAGCAACCCGGCGCGCATTTTGGCTACAGCGGTCCGCTGACGGAGACCTGCCTGTTGGGGAATGTTGCGAAGCGTATGGATGCGCGCATCGAATGGAATGCCGCCGATATGCGCATAACCAACCTGCCAGACGCCAACCGCTATGTCCGTGCGGATTATCGCCCGGGCTGGAGTCTGTAACGAGGAGTTGGAATTTGGGAGATAGCACCTGGAATTCAAGAAGCTGCATTTGCTAACCCGCCACGTGATCCCGGGGCCCAAATCAGACAATTCAAAAGGGTGAGCCAGCTCGCGGGAACGGAGCTAATTTCTGTAGCGCTCGAGAATGCCGCGTACGCGGTGCGATTCTTCAAAATCATTGAGGGATTGCTCCCTGTTCATTTTCCAAGTCGGCATTAATTCTGGCTTGGAGGCGATGAATCTTCTTCACTGCTTGACAGCATGCGTCAGCCGTTCATCTTCGGGGTTATGATTCGGGCCTCTCACCAAGCCAGCCGGTTTACAGCGCTTATCCTTGCCGGCTGTGTTTCGGTGGCCGCATCATGCCACGCCGACCAGGATTTCTCGGAATCCGCCCGCCTTGCCGATTTCAAATTCTTCACCGACCAGTTCAAGGACAACTACGCCTATGTCGACCGCAAAGAAAAGCCCTGGGAAACCTGGGATGACCGCTTCGCCGCCGCTGTCAGCGCTGCGGATTCTCCCGAATCCTACGCGGCCGTGATCGAATCCGCGCTGGACGAACTGCACGATTTCCACGCCGAAGTACGCTCCCGAAATCCGCATCGCTGGCTGCCCGTTCCCACATTTGCCGACATGTGGGCGGAATTCCAAGGCACTAATGCCGTCATCATCGCCGTTCGCCGTGGCGGGGATGCCGAGCGCGCCGCGATTACGCCTGGTGATCGCGTCACCATGGTTGGTGCAATACCGCTAGAGCAGGCCCTGGCTGAACGCCTGACGACCACGGTTGACAACCACGACCCGAGCGCCCGCGCCTGGGCGCTGCTCTCCCTCTTGACCGGCCGCGCGGATGAATCACGTGTGTTGACAATCATGGACAAAAGCGGTCGGAGTCATCGGGTGACGCTGCCTTTGGAACGCCGGTTCGACCGTAGTCCCGGCGCGCTTTCGTCCAAAGTGCTGTCCGAAAACATTGGCTTGATCCGCTTCAACAATTCGCTCGGGGATCAAACAACTGTCGCGGCCTTTGACTCTGCCTTGGGGCTACTCCGTTCCACGCGCGGCCTTATCCTCGACCTGCGCGACGTGCCCAGCGGCGGCGACAGTTCGGTCGCTCTTGGCATCATGGGGCGTCTGATCGAAACCATGCTGCCCTATCAGCGACATCGAATTCCCCATTACGGCCAATCGGACGTCGAACGGAATTGGATCGAGCTGGTCGCGCCCCGGGGACCGTTCACCTACACTGCCCCGGTCGTTGTGCTGGTCAACCATTGGACTGGCAGCATGGGTGAAGGTATGGCAATCGGCCTTGATGCCATGCACCGCGCTAAAGTTGTCGGCACGCCAATGGCTCATCTCGCGGGCGCCGTTTCCGACTTAAAACTCCCGCAAACGGGTATCGATTTGGCCTTCGCGACCGAGCAGCTTTACCACGTCAATGGAACGCCGCGGCAGGTTTGGCTGCCGCCTGTGCTCTTGAAAGACGACTCCACTGCCGTCGATGATGCCAACCTCGCGCGTGGACTGACCGAACTAAGGGCGTTGATCTCTTCCAGTTCCGAGAGGTGAGGAAATAGTCCGCTACTAGGTTCAGCTACAACATCAATTCAAAGGGAGTAAACACGTTTGAACTGATCGTCGAACAGGTGGTCAGCCATTATGGTGGAATTTGGGTGTTTTGGCTGGAGCCGACGCAGTCGAGGTGGAGCGTTGAAACGTTGAGCCGGCCCCACCTTCGTTCCTCTTCGCGGCCCTCGCGCGACAGCCAATCTCCCAAGCTGCGCGCTTGCTCGAAACCATCATAATTGCAAGGTTTTTCGACTTTGTTTGGCCTGAACTACTTCAATGCCCTGTGCAAAACTTGAATTCTAATGAAAGAAATCTATTGTTTCTTAAAAACATTTATTGCGCAGAGTTTAAAATTGAGTAAAAAATGTGTGAACGCAGGCTTATTTGCCAACGATGACCCAAAACCCGATACCTGAAACGACTGAAGAACGGCACGCGCAACCTCAAATTTCCGCGCCGCCGAAGCAAGGCCTTTACGATCCGCATTTTGAACACGACGCCTGTGGACTGGGATTCGTGGTGAACATGAAGGGGAAGAAGTCCCATCAAATGGTGAGCGACGCCCTGAAGATTCTGGTCAATCTTGATCATCGCGGGGCCGTCGGTTGCGAGGCGAATACAGGCGACGGCGCAGGTATTCTCATCCAGGTGCCCCACGACTTTCTCGCGGCTGAAGCCACGCGACTCGGCTTTAAACTGCCCGCGCTGGGCCAGTATGGCGTCGGTCAGTTGTTCCTCCCGAAAAACCCGGCGGAACGAGAACCCATAAAACAGGAGCTCGCCAAAATCATATCCGAGGAAGGCCAGACCCTGCTCGGCTGGCGCGACGTGCCGGTGAATAATTCGTCACTTGGCAAAACCGCCGTGGCCGCCGAACCGTTCATGGTCCAGGTGTTTGTCGGGCGCAATCCGGCATTGAAGGACGAAGCCGCTTTTGAGCGCAAGCTCTACATTATCCGCAAGCTTGCGGAGCAAAGAATCCGCTACGGAAATGCCATCGCCGGGGGCAAATTCTTTTACGTCACCAGCCTCTCGGCGCGTACGCTGACGTACAAGGGCATGCTCATGTCCGAACAAGTGGAAAAATACTATGATGATCTTCGCAATCCGGCGGTGACCACGGCGCTGGCCCTGGTGCATTCGCGTTTTTCCACCAACACCTTTCCGAGTTGGGATCGTGCCCATCCCAACCGCTGCATCGCGCATAACGGGGAAATCAATACGCTGCGTGGCAACGTGAACTGGATGAAGGCGCGGCAGGCCTTGTTTACGAGCAAACTTTTCGGCGAAGACATCAAGAAAATCCTGCCGGTCATCAACACTGACGGCAGTGACTCGGCGCAATTCGATAATTGTGTGGAATTGCTCACGCTGGCGGGCCGTGAACTGCCGCACGCGATGATGATGATGATTCCCGAGCCTTGGGAAAACCATGAAAGCATGGACGCGGAACGCCGCGCTTTTTACGAATTTCATTCCTGCCTGATGGAGCCGTGGGATGGCCCGGCTTCCATGGCTTTCACGGACGGGAAATTCATCGGCGCATGCCTGGATCGAAACGGCCTGCGCCCATCGCGCTATTATGTGACCAAGGACGACGTTGTGATCATGGCGTCGGAAGCGGGCGTATTGCCGGTGGAACCCGAGCGCATCGCGATCAAAGGCCGTTTGCAACCGGGTCGCATGTTTCTCGTCGACCTGGAGCAGGGGCGGATCATTGCGGATGAGGAGCTCAAAAAGAAGTACGCCAGCGCGCACCCCTATAAAAAGTGGCTCGAGGAAAATCACGTGCTCCTCCAAAATCTGCCGGATCCGGTGCATATTCACCGGCCGGACCACTGTTCGATTTTGCAACTTCAGCAGGCGTTTGGTTATACGTTTGAGGATTTACGGTTCATCATCGGCCCGATGGGGCGCGATGGCATGCAGCCACTCGGTTCGATGGGCACGGACACACCCCTGGCCGTGTTATCCAACAAGCCGCAGTTGCTTTACAACTATTTCAAGCAACTGTTCGCGCAAGTCACGAACCCGCCGATTGATCCCATCCGCGAAGAAATCATTACGTCGACCGAAATTATGGTCGGCGGCGAAGGCAATATGCTGGAGCCGGTGCCCGAGAGTGCGCGGTTGGTGAAAATGCATTACCCGATTCTCACGGATGAGGAATTGGAAAAGTTGCGTCACATCAATCGTCCGGGTTTTCAATCCGTGACCCTGCCGATTCTGTTCAAGGCGGCCGATGGGACGAAGGGCTTGGAATCAGCATTGGAAAGGGTTTTCCACGCAGCCGACAAGGCGGTTACGGACGGTGCCAATATCGTCATCCTGTCCGATCGTGGCGTCAGTGCTTCGCTCGCGCCCATTCCGGCCCTCTTGGCGGTTTCCGGCCTGCACCATCATTTGATTCGCAGGGGCACCCGCACGAAGATCGGCCTGATTCTCGAATCCGGCGAACCGCGCGAAGTGCATCATTTCGCCGTTTTGATCGGTTACGGTTGCACCGCGATCAATCCCTACCTCGCGTACGAGTCGCTGGATGATTTGATCCGCGAAAAATTGCTGGCGGATACCGACCACAAGACGGTCGTCAAGAAATACATCAAGGCCGCCGTTAAAGGCGTGGTCAAGACCATGGCCAAGATGGGAATCTCGACCATCCAAAGTTATCATGGCGCGCAGATTTTTGAGGCCATCGGACTTAATAGCGATGTCGTAAACAAGTATTTCACCTGGACACCTTCGCGCATCCAGGGCATCGGCCTGGAAACCATTGCTGCCGAGGCTCAGGCTCGTCACAGTCGCGCGTTTCCGCCCGCCGAGGTCAACAGCGAACTCGATGCCGGCGGCCAGTATCAATGGCGCGACAACGGTGAATTCCATTTGTTTAATCCGCAGACGATTCATAAATTGCAGATCGCCTGTCGTACGAACAGCCCGAAGATCTATCGCGAATACGCCGAGCTGATCAACAACCAGGCGAAAAATCTCTGTACCTTGCGCGGATTGCTGGAGTTCAAGAATGCAGAAACTCCCGTTCCGATGGAAGAAGTCGAATCGATCGAGGACATCGTCAAGCGCTTCAAGACGGGCGCTATGAGCTATGGCTCGATTTCTAAAGAGGCCCATGAATCCCTCGCCATTGCCATGAACCGCATCGGCGGACGCAGCAACACCGGCGAAGGCGGCGAGGATCCGGTTCGATATATTCCGATGCCCAACGGCGACTCCAAAAATTCCGCCATCAAGCAGGTTGCTTCCGGACGATTTGGGGTGACCAGTCATTACCTCGTCAACGCAAAGGAACTTCAGATCAAAATGGCGCAGGGGGCCAAGCCCGGCGAGGGCGGTGAATTGCCCGGTAAAAAAGTGTTCCCGGAAATCGCCAAGACACGGGGTACCACGGCAGGCGTGGGTTTGATCTCTCCACCACCACACCATGACATTTACTCGATCGAGGACCTGGCCGAGTTGATTCATGATTTGAAAAACTCCAACCGCAACGCGCGAGTCAGCGTAAAACTCGTCGCTGAAGTCGGCGTGGGGACAGTGGCTGCCGGCGTGGCCAAGGCCCACGCGGACGTGGTTTTGATTTCCGGTCACGACGGTGGCACCGGCGCTTCGCCGTTGTCATCCATCAAACATGCCGGCGGCCCGTGGGAGCTTGGCGTGGCCGAAGCGCATCAAACTCTCGTGCTGAACAACCTGCGCAGCCGCATTTATGTCGAAACCGACGGACAACTGAAGACGGGCCGCGACGTTGCGGTCGCCGCGCTGCTCGGTGCGGAAGAATTTGGTTTTGCCACGGCGCCGCTGGTTGTGCTCGGATGCATCATGATGCGTGTTTGCCACCTGAACACTTGTCCGGTCGGGGTCGCCACGCAGGATCCGCGGTTACGCAAGCGTTTCAGCGGTGATCCCGATCATGTGGTCAATTTCATGCGTTTCATCGCGCAGGAACTGCGCGAGATCATGGCCAAGCTCGGTTTTCGTAAATTGGAAGACATGGTGGGCCGCACCGACAAATTGATTCCGTGGAAGGCGATTGAACATTGGAAGGCGCATGGTCTTGATCTTACGCCCATCCTGCATCGCCCGGACATGGGTGCAGAAGTCGGCCGTTTCCGTCAGCACGACCAGGATCATGGCCTTGATAAATCTCTCGACGTGACCAAGTTGCTCGAGTTGTGTCAACCGGCGATTGAGCGCGGTGAAAAAGTGAAGGCTGAAATGCCCATCATCAACGTGAATCGCGTCGTCGGCACCATCACCGGCAGCGAAATCACGAAGAAGCACGGACCGGCTGGCCTGCCCGAAGATACCGTGCATTTGAAATTCCACGGCAGCGCGGGACAAAGTTTTGGCGCTTTCATACCCCGGGGCATGACCCTCGAGTTGGAAGGGGATGCCAACGATTATTTCGGGAAGGGTATGAGCGGCGGCAAACTTATTGTATATCCGCCGAAAGGTTCCACTTTTGTCGCCGAGGACAACATCATCATCGGCAACGTGGCGCTTTATGGTGCCACGGCCGGGGAACTTTTTGTTCGAGGTATGGCGGGAGAACGCTTTGCGGTCCGTAATTCAGGCGTGAACGCCGTCGTCGAGGCCGTGGGTGACCACGGATGCGAATACATGACGGGCGGACGAGTCGTCGTGCTGGGCAAAACCGGCCGGAATTTTGCCGCCGGCATGAGTGGCGGTATCGCTTATGTTCTGGATGAGGCGGGCGACTTCAAGACCCGGTGCAACATGGAACTGGTCGGACTGGAGAAATTGACGGACGCGGACGAAATCGAAGAGATCTGGAAGCTGATCCAGCGTCATCAGACTTTCACCCGGAGCGAACGCGCGGCAACGATACTCGGCGATTGGACCAATTACATTCCGAAATTCGTGAAGGTCCTGCCGCAGGATTATGCCCGGGTATTGCGCGAATTAAAGATAGCCCACGACAGCGGGTTGACCGGTGACGAGGCCGTCATGGCCGCATTCACCGCCAATGTTAAGGGCGGGCACTGAATCATTTGGTCATTCATAATCTAAACCTGAAAACAGATGGGAAAACCTGACGGATTTTTAGAGTTCCAACGTGAACTACCTTCTGACCGTTCGCCGCTGGCGCGCGTCGCAGATTGGAAGGAATTCCACCACCACTTGCCCGAGGCCGACTTGAAAAAGCAGGGTGCCCGTTGCATGGACTGCGGCATTCCGTTCTGCCATACCGGGCAACTCGTCAGCGGCATGGCGAGCGGCTGCCCCATCCATAACCTGATTCCGGAGTGGAACGATTTAGTTTACCGCGGGCTCTGGCGTGAGGCCTTGGACCGCCTGCACAAGACGAACAATTTTCCCGAATTCACCGGACGCGTTTGTCCGGCACCGTGCGAAGGCTCCTGTGTGGTCGGCATCAACAGCCCGCCGGTGACCATAAAGAACATTGAATGTGAAATAATTGATTATGGTTGGACGAACGGCTGGGTCGTTCCCGAGGTCCCGAAAAAGCGCACTGGCAAAAAAGTCGCTGTGGTCGGCTCCGGACCGGCGGGACTATCGGCTGCTGCGCAGTTGAACAAAGCCGGTCATTTCGTGACCGTTTTTGAACGCGCCGATCGCCCCGGCGGACTGCTCATGTACGGCATCCCCAACATGAAGCTTGATAAGAGCGAGGTAGTCCTGCGCCGCATTAAAGTTCTCGAGGCCGAAGGCATCAAGTTTGTCTGCAACACCGAGGTCGGCAGGAATTATGCGACGGAAAAACTGTTAAAGGAATTTGACGCCGTGGTGCTCGCAACCGGGGCGACCAAACCGCGCGACTTGCCGATTGAAGGCCGCCAGTTGCATGGCATTCACTTTGCCATGGATTTTCTCACCGCCAACACCAAGGCCCTTTTGGATAACCATAAGAATGGTAATTTCATTGATGCGGCAGGCAAGGACGTGGTGGTCATCGGCGGCGGCGATACCGGCACAGACTGCGTTGGCACTTCGCTGCGGCATGGCTGCAAATCGCTCATTCAGCTGGAAATCCTGGACAAACCTCCACTGGAACGCGCCACGGACAATCCGTGGCCGGAATGGCCCAAAGTATACAAACTTGATTATGGCCAGGAGGAAGCGGACGCCAAATTCGGTGGCGACCCGCGCGTCTATTTGACTACGGCCACAAAATTCGAAGCCGACGCACATGGCCACGTGAAAGCCGTCCATGCGGTGGGAGTGAAATGGACAAAGAACGAAAAAGGCCAGTTCATTCTCAATCACGTTCCCGGCACGGAGAAGGTGTTGCCGGCGCAACTGGTCTTGCTCGCGATGGGCTTCCTCGGCCCCGAACAACCCTTGCTTGAGTCACTGGGCATCGAACGCGATCAGCGCAGCAATGCAAAGGCGGAGTTCGAGAAGTATCACACCAACATCAAGGGTGTTTTTGCCTGCGGCGATTGCCGGCGCGGCCAGAGTCTCGTCGTTTGGGCCTTCAACGAGGGCCGCGGCGCGGCGCGCGAATGCGACCGCTTTTTAATGGGCGCAACGGATCTGCCATAACTTGATTTTCACTCATCTTGTCCGCAAGGGACTTCATTTCCATTTCGTTCGCATGTAGTGAAAAAGATACTGCTGGGCATAACCGGCGTGGGGACCAAAATGTGTGGCGGCGAAGTTCCGCAACCGCTTTTCGCTGGCTCGCCGGCGGGGAAAGTAGAGTTCCTGCAGCGCGCGTTCGACCCACACATCTACGGGAAAAGCGGAGTCGAATCCGTACGCGAATAACAGTACGCAATCGGCGATCTTGCCGCCAACACCATGCAAAGTCATCAATTGATGACGGGCTTCGAGGTAAGCCATCGTTCCCAATGCATCCAAATCAAATTTACCGCTATCAATCCGCCGCGCGGCGGCGAGCAAACCCGGCGCGCGAAACCCCATCTTGCAGTCGCGCAATTCGAGCTCGCTCGCGGCAGCGATGCGTGATGGCGTAGGGAAGGCAAACACCGGGCATGCACTCCCGGGAACGGCAATGCGCTCGCCAAATCTTTCGCAGAGCAAAGCGACGATCTGCCGGATTTGCACGATTTGTTTCGTCGAGGAAAGAATAAACGAGGCGAGGCATTCCCAGGGGTCTTGCCGCAACAAACGCAGTCCGCGGCAACTGGATACCGCCGCCGTCATGGGCCCGTCGGCGGGAAACGTTTTTAACACCGCGGCCAGATCGGTTTCCACCTGCAGAAAGTCGTGCAGCCAGTTCCAATTTTGAACTGGAGCCACCGTCATGGCCTGGATTCCTGTTTCAACCTGTTTGAGGAGGACAAAACGTTGGCCGACCACGCCGTGCCAATCATCGCCATTACGCCGCCAACGAAAGACCTGGCCGGAATCCAGCGTCGCGGCGAGATCGTACTCGCTGGCTGGCAGGATGATTCCAGTTTGACCCGATGGCGAGCGACCGGGAGTCGCCTCCCGCGGTATTTGATCCACGGCCATTTATTTCAGGTGATAGCAGCCAAAAATTTGCACGCGGTGGAAAGGGCGTCCGTCACGTAATTTGATCTCGAACATGCCGAGATTGGTGACGGTCTCAAAGTGCGCGGTGATGCTTGGCGGTGCGGGCTGCAGGGGAGGTATATCCCGGTAAAAAAAATCCTCGTGGTTAAGCCATTTCCAAACCCAGCCGTGTTCGAGCTTGTAAGGTTCAAGCTGCTGGACATAGATGGCATTTTGCCCCCGCCGGGTTTCGAGATAATGATATTCCGGCCAGAAATAAAACTGGTTGATGGGTTGATCGGCATCCACGCAATACACCAGTGGTTGCTCCGTGACGGCGGCGGCACGAGCGGGCGCGGAGTAAAAGGAATAAAGTCCAGCGGTGCCGTACCGGTCGGCGATGATAAACGCATTGGCATCAAATTGTTCGTGTTCGCTTTCAACCAGACGGGCCGCTTCACGCCAGCCGCGAACGCGATGAGACGGATCCACGTCACCCGGCAACTTGGCAACGATTTTCCCTGCCAGGTCGCTGTCATACATGAACGCCGAGATAAAGATGCCAAGTACCAGTCCGGTAACGAGCAGCCTTTTCGCCGCGCGCTGGTATTCGTGCCAGAAGAGCGCCATGAGGCAGAACAGGGGAGGCACGGCAGGCGCGATCCAGTTCGGTAGAATCCGCGAATGGAATGACCAAAGCAAATGACCGAGCAAAACTGGAACGCTCATGCAAAAGAGGAATAGCCAAAGGGGCTTTTCCTGGCGCCGCTTCCAAAACGCAAACGCTGCCCACACGGCGGCAACGGAAAAAACAGGATTCAACAAGCCAGATTCCGACCCGATAAAGTCGATGAAATAATTCAGGCTCGGATGCCACTTATGGTTCATGCCGGCGTTGGCGCCGATGTGATGGATGTTGATCCAGCCATGCTGCGCATTCCAGATGATGAAGGGCAGCGTGCAGAGGGCGAAAACGAGGAGAGCGAGCCACGGGCCGGGTTTGCGCAGGTGAATCCTGGCCGCAGGCAGGAGGGCAAAAAAGATTGCCCAGCAAACAATCTGGTAGCCCTCGGTTGGTTTGCAGAGAAAACCCAGCCCCATCGCGAGGCCGACGACCAGCCAATCGCGGGTTTTGCCTTCCGGCTGCACTGCCCGCCATCCGGCGACCACCGCCCACATCCAACAAAGCACCAGCGGCGGGTCAATGGTCATCAGGAGCGAGCCGACAACCAGCAACGGCGTGGCCAGCGTGACCATCAGCATCCAAAAGGCAGTGCGCGCGCCGGTTTCGCGGGCGAGAAAGCGCAGCACGATTAAACTCAGGACGGCGGCGAAAACGGGTGAAAAGAAGCGCACTCCCAGATCCGTATCGCCGCCGATGAGCGTGCCCGCGCGTTGGATAAAGGCAATTCCCAGCGGCTTGCTGAAATACGAGAGAGCCAGGTGTTTCGACCAGAGCCATTGGTACGCCTCGTCTTCGCTCAAACCAATGAGCCCGCTGCCGAGGTAGATCCATCGCGCTACCAATCCGAAGATAATCAGGAGATAGCCGAGGCGCAGCCATTCGGTTTCCGGTGCCTGACCTCTGATTTCCGTGCCTCCTGCTCCACGCTGAAGGCGACCCGTTTCCGGATTCACGAGGGATGGCAGCCGTTCGTGCCAGCGCGGAAAATATCTCTTTCCCGCAAAGTTCCACGCTGATTGGGTTAGAACCACCAGTGCGATGGCGTACCCGGCGCCAAGAATTGCGCCTGCCGTCACGTCACCAGGATAGTGCACCCCGCAATAGACGCGTGAAAAGGCCACTGCTGCTGCCATGGGAAACATGAACCAGGCACTGCGACGATAAAACAGGAACATCACCATCGCCGCTGCAAACCAGTTGGCTGCGTGGGCCGAGGGCATGCTGCCGGAAGCCGAGCAGCCCAAACGTTCCACCACATCGGAGAGCACCATGCATGGGCGCGGACGTGCGACGGCATTTTTGATTGTACCCACAACCAACGGATCTCCGGCAGCCACGGCAATTAAAACCAATAACGCACAAATCCGCCCACGGACTCCGCCGCAAACCATGGTGGCGACGAACAACACGACAGCCGCGATCGAAAACCATCGCATCGCGCCATGGCCACCGCTAAAAATCGGCATCAGCCAATCAAAAACTGGATTGCCAAGTTTGCCGTTAACGAAATGAAACAGCGCGGTGTCAAGCGATTGAAACCATTGCATTGGCGGTAATTTAGTGAATATTGTGCGATTGGAAAACTGAATTAAACCGGACGGCAAAGTGATAAAATCCGGGTTCCGAAAATTTCCCGGAATAAAACGTCCCAAGCTTCCTCTAATT
This sequence comes from Verrucomicrobiota bacterium, assembly GCA_050008355.1. Taxonomy (GTDB): domain Bacteria; phylum Verrucomicrobiota; class Verrucomicrobiia; order Limisphaerales; family UBA11358; genus UBA11358. Next base: position 4,521 of record JBEKMT010000093.1, on the reverse strand, counting down.
GCTGGAGACTGGTGGCAGGGATCACAGGAACCGCCGGTTTTTCAAATTCCAAAACCAAAAGAATCATTAAATTATGAATAGAACTCAACGGACTGTCCTCGTGGCGGCGGCAATGACCGGAATTCTGGCTGGTTGCATGACTTCCAGCGGCTGCGCCAAATCCTCCGATACCACCATGGCCAACGCGCCCGGAACCAACGCGACCGCCGCCGACACCGGCAAGCATGATTGCAAGGGTAAAAATACTTGCAAGGGGCAGGGCGGCTGCAAGACCGGCGACAACGGATGCAAAGGCAAGAATAGTTGTTCCGGCAAAGGCGGCTGCAAGACCAACGTCTAAGTCGCGGATCGGCTTGCTTTTTGCTTCGTCATATCATCAAGCTTGGAGGGCGGAATCCCGGACGGTTCCTCCCCGAGCTAACCGATAAGAACCGATGCCCGCCAATTCCTTTAACGGCTTTACCGATTACGGCATCGGCATTGGTTTGCGCGTGCCTCATTACGACCACATTTTGTCGAAAAAGCCGACGGTGGATTGGTTTGAGATCATTTCGGAAAATTTCATGTGTGACGGCGGTCGTCCGCTAAAGGTCCTGGATCAGATTCTCGAACAGTACCGCGTCGTGCAACACGGTGTTTCGATGTACTTCGGCTCCTCGCAAAAACTGAACCGCGAACACCTCAAAAAAATCAAACGCCTCGTCAAGCGCACCAAGACGCCCTGGCTTTCTGACCACCTTTGCTGGGGCAGTGTGGACGGTCGTTACACGCACGATCTGCTGCCGATGCCTTACACCTTTGCCGCAGCCAAGGTTACCGCGGAACGTATCCGCGAGGCGCGCGATTTCCTGGAAGTGCCCATCTGCGTCGAAAATGTCAGCAGTTACGCCGAATTTCATGTTTCGGAAATGGCCGAATGGGAATTCCTCAATGAAGTCGTTGAGCGTGCCGATTGCGGAATCCTGCTCGACGTGAACAACATCTACGTTTCTTCCCGCAATCATGGTTTCAACCCGCTTGACTACGTGAACGGTATCCCGGCACATCGCGTTGCCCAGATCCACATTGCCGGCCACACCAAGTTCCAGAAGTACATCCTGGATACTCACGATCATCCGGTCATCGACCCGGTCTGGAAATTGTATGAACGCGCGATTCAACGCGCCGGTCGCACCGCCACGCTGCTGGAATGGGATGACCGGATTCCGTCTTTCAATGAAGTGCATGGTGAAGCTCTCAAAGCCAATAAATTTCTTCATCGCGTTGAAAAAGAATCCGCTCAAACCTGAACGCCAGACCCGGCGCGAATTTCATGAGTTACAGCGGCTCATGGCGAGCGCAGTCATGCGCCCGCTTGGTCGGGGCGACGTGATGCAGAAAAAGTGGAGCGATGGGCGCCCGACGAGGGTTATTGCCGAGAGTTTCATCAAGCCGAACGACCGGCTCACTTCTTTCGAACGATTGGAAATTTACAACCGGCAGTACTGGCTGCGCATTCGCGATTGCTTTTACCAGGATTACCCCGGCCTGCGCGCGGTCCTCGGCGACAAAAAATTTGAGCGCATGGCCGACGCCTATCTCGCCCGTTACCCGTCGCGGTCTTACACCTTGCGTAATCTCGGGTCACGCCTGGTGAAATTTCTGCGCGAAGAACCGCGCTGGACGTCGCCGAAAAACAAGCTTGCCCTGGACCTGGCTTGCCTGGAATGGGCGCACATCGAGGCCTTCGACAACGAAGCGCGACCGTCGCTCAAGACCAGAGACCTTGCCGGCCTGGACCCCGCCCGGATCAAGCTCCAATTGCAACCGCACCTGACGCTATTGAAATTGGAAAATGAAGTGGACGATTTTTTGATTGAACTCAAAAAGAACTCCGGTTTGCGCAGTGAAGCCAGCAACGCCATGGAGCAAAACCAACGCCGCGAAAAAACGCGCGTAACCCACCGGCTCCAACGCCGGGTTAATTTCCTTGCCGTACATCGTTATCAGGAAGGCATTTATTACAAACCACTGGATCCTGCACAATTCCGGCTTTTGTCGGCACTGCGAGATGGCGCGAGCCTGGCCGGGGCTTGCGCCCGACTGGCCGGATTAAAGATTCCCGGCGAACTTGGCGACACTGTCGGCAAATGGTTTGCCAACTGGTCCTCGCTCGGTTGGTTCTGTGGACTGAAAAGTTGAACATATGGCCACAAACAAAACTACGTTGTTCATCAATATCTACAACCTCTGGGTCAAGGCGATCAGTTGCCTGCAATCGCCGTTGCTGCTGGCGATTCGGCTCTACTGGGGTTGGCAGTTTTTTCAAACCGGCAAGGGCAAGTTGATGAACCTTGATCGGACCACGGGTTTTTTCCAGAGTCTGCAGATTCCGCATCCGCATCTGAACGCAGTCATGGCCGGATCGACGGAATGTTTCGGAGGATTGTGCCTGCTGCTTGGCCTCGGTTCGCGCGTGCTGACCATTCCGCTGATCATCACCATGAGTGTTGCCTACGCCACCGCGGAGTCCGACGCGCTGCATGCGATTTTTTCCGACCCGGACAAATTTGTCACCGCCGCACCTTTCGAGTTCATGTTCGCCGCCATCATCGTTCTGGTCTTTGGCCCGGGCAAATTTTCGCTCGACTGGATCATAGCACGATTCGTGTTCCGTAAGAAACCGGCGGCCTGAGCACGCCTCCCGGCGTGGTTCCTGGTTACTTGTTTTTGACTTCGATACTCGCGAAGAGACTTTCCATGTCGTTGAATGGCACGTTGACATTGGCTTTGGGTGCCAGAATCTGGCGCAGATAATCCACCGCGTCGGGAATGTTGCGGATGGATTTAGGCATCAATGCGCCGGCAGCATTGGGATGGCCGCCGCCCTGGAATTTTTCCGCGACTTTGACCGCTTCACCGTTGCGGCTGCGAAAACTGGCGATGACCAGATTGTTGGCCCGTTTAAACAACGTGATCAGCACGTCATATTTGGTCGCCTTTCTTTCGAGCAACTGGTGGACGATGATATTCGTGTTGCCGACGATGGTATCTACCAGGCCGACGGTCGGTGAAATTTCCGCGATGTTGTTCCGGCTCCATTCGAAACCCAGCGGATCCTCGACACGCCGTTTCACCGCCATGACTTCGAGCAGCGTATGATCGAGGAGATTTTCCAATTCGCCGCCGATCAGCGTGTGCAAATTCCAGAATTGATAAATTTTTACAAGATTTGCGTAATCGGTCGCGATGACGAAATCCGGGTCATTCTCAAGAAACAAGTCCGCGACATTGTTCAAATGCACCAGCCGGTCAAGCGCCGGGGACTCAATGCCGTTCTCCTTGCAAAGTTCGTAACAGAGCAGGCCCGCGGATTTATTGACGTCGTGAATCAGGGCCGCATTTTTCGGCGGGGTTTCAGTGATGTGATGGTCGACAACCAGCCACTCCGGCTTGTCCATGCGCGCTTCGAAGGCAAAATCCGCCACCCACGCCGCCCGCTCGCGCAACTCGCGCTGTTTCCAATAATTGTAATGATACGCCTCCAGGGTGACCGTCTTGTTGAATCTTTTCTTCGCCAGCTTCTGCAGCAACATTCCGGCAACCAGACCATCCAAATCGCTTTCATGGGTGAAAATGACTTCGGGTTTGGATGATAACAACATGACCGGAGTTTACGCAGGTTCATCCCGTGTGGCGAGCGGGGATTTCCACAATTCTCGGGTGCAGGGTCGCAGGTTAATGCCGCGCGATATCCTTCGTCCCGGTCCGGTGATAAATCCGCCAGCTGAAGCCATCAAGTTGAAAGTGCGCCAGGCTGTCCGCCGGGGGATCGGACATGGTGGGAATCGACACGGCTTTGAATTCCGGCGCATCATCAACCTTTAACGCACCAGTCAGGGGTCGATTGGAAAAATTGATCACCACCACAAACTCGTCTTTGTCATCGCGGCGTAAAAAGGAAACAATTTTGGACTGGTCGGAATTCGGCAGCCAGACCAGTTGTCCGCTGGTGAACGCGGGGTAGGTCTTTCGCAACTGGATCAGGTCATGATAAATGTCAGTTAGCGGGGGACGATCTTTCGGATGCCAGAAGATATTGAGCTTGTCGAAAAGTGCGGGATCACCGGATTCAGTGGCATCGCCCACCTCCATGCCATTGTAAATGAGCGGTACACCGTCCAGCGTGAACATCAGCGCGGACGCCGCCACGGCGCCATTGATTCCATAGCGGGCAATGGCCCGGGCCTCATCGTGGTCATCGGTGACCCGCATGTGCAACGATCCCTGCGGAAACTGGCGCAGGCTTTCCTCCCAGGTCCGGCGGATTTCGTAAGCCGGGGCATCATGCATCAACACATTATTCATCGTAGCCAGCATCGGCCACGAGTAATCGATATCGAATGCGTTCGTCAAGAGCTCCGGTTTGCTGGCCTCGGCCAGCATGATGATGTCCGGCTTGATGCGCGTAATTTCTGCGCGCGCCTGTTCCCAAAAATCCGTGGGAATCAGGTAAGCCGCATCGCAACGGAAACCGTCGAC
>JBEKMT010000092.1:0-24754 GCA_050008355.1 Verrucomicrobiota bacterium | reverse complement strand
CACTCATGGGCATGTACACCAATCCATTATTCGCGTAAATCTCCAACGTCCCGCGATCCACCAGCATTTGCAGCGTGATCACCCCGTTCACCGGGCTCAGACTATTGGTGATCCCCTCACACGCTATTTGCTGGCTTTGAGCATTGTACGTCACTTGGATCCCGCGCAACGTGAAGGTCACCCTCGTGGCTGTGCCCATTGCGATCCGGGCGTCCAGTTCGCACGCTTCACCGGTTGTGCCGGATAGCGCATCCACGCCATTGGTCAATGTCTGCGTCATCCATGCATTTGTGCTCGTGCGCAGCAACGCCAGCTCGTTCACCGGATTCACGTAGATCAACGGTGTCGAACCCGTCGTCAACAATGTCAGTTGCACCGGAAAGGTCATCCCGCCATTAAATGGCATATTGGGGTAGTCGCCACCGTTCGCCCAACCAATCATGACGCGCCGTCCGTCCGACGCCGGTATATCGTTGAACGTTTGCGCAGCATAGAAACTGTTGCCCGCATTGATCTTAAATGGGCCAGACTGCGCAGTAAAAGAATTGCCATCAAACTGACCCACATAATATTGCCCACCACCGGCCCAAAATATCCAATCCAGATTATTTGTATCGCCATTGACCGGCAGCGGAAACAGTTCCGGACATTCAACCGCACCGGTAAAGGTGAAGGTGGAAGTCTGGGTCCAGTTAATGAGATTTGTTGAGGAGAAGAAGCCAAAATCGTTATTGTTCAAATATAGCGCAATGACCCACTTGTTGCCTGGCGCATACCAGATGACTTTTGGATCACGATTTTCACCCTCCACATTCGGAATCACCGGATTGTTTGTGTATTTAGCCCAAGTCTGACCCTCATCTAGGCTATATGCCATGCATTGCGTATAGGGCTGCCCCGTGGACATGCGATTTTCACCACCGGCCGAGCAGAAAAATGCGACCAGCGCATTGGTCCCAAACCCGGCAGAATTGTTCCAGTCCGCAATTGCCGAACCAGAATACTCCGTGCCGAGATAATCAGGATATAACGCTTCGGAAAGCTCCGTCCAGTGGACCAAATCCATGCTGACCGCGCTGCCCCAGTGCATGTTTCCCCAGACACATCCGTAAGGATTGTGCTGATAACAAAAGTGATACTCTCCGTTCGCGTACACCATTCCATTGGCATCATTATTCCAGCCCCGACGCGCTGTATAATGATAAAGCGGACGGAGTGATTCCTGATAAATCGGGGTGCTGGTGATGATGATATTGGTCTGAATGAAATAACTGGCCAATTGGTTGGTGGTGGCCAGTTGTGAATCCACTCGCACCAGCACTTCTTGCCCTTGGAACGGGGTCAGGTCCGTAAAGGTGTAAAAATCTGGAATGGCGTTGCTCGACGCCAGACCAATGTTGAATTCTCGCGCGACGATCCCATTCGTAATCAATTCGACCAGGTGATTTGTCGCACTGAGTTGAACCGGAATATTCAGGTATGGTTGGCGCGAAACAAACACACCAGCGAGCGATTGATCCGTTTCCGTGATCTGATCCACATTAATATGTCCCCAGCCGCCCGTGTAGGAATCCACGATTTGAATTTGGGCGGTTTGACCTTCAAAGGAGCTTACATTCCATTGCAACCAATCCAGGTTTTCCCGATCGCCCATGCCGACGGCGGAACGAACAATTTGACCGCCAATCATCAAATCAATGCAGGTTTGGCTCCGGTGATTTCCCGCGCCGATAAGAAATTTGATGTAATTACGCTGAATGGTGAACAATGGCGAAGTCAGGGTGCCAGTGCTGCCGTCCCCATTCAAATAAGTGTTGACCAATCCATTTCCCAGATAGCCAGTCACCGACTGTTGATTGGGTAGTGTACCTCGCGCCGGGCCGGTGCCAAAGCAGCTGCCGGTTGCCGTCCAGATGCCACCCGGCAGCCAGACATAATTCGTCTCCTCAAAATCAGATAGGACTATGTCCTGGGCAAAAACCAGGTTGCAAGTAACCACCAGGCCAAACGAAAAGAGGATCAACATGCCAATCGATTTCGTAATCGTTCGACAATATTGCTTTGACCCCGCAAGATGTTCTGCCGGCTTTATTTCCAAATCGATTTCAGCCTCCACACGTTTGCTCCACTAATCTTCTCACCGCCATCCGTCCCGAAGAATTCCACCCCGCGACTATTGGCGGAGGGATAGGTCAACACTGTGAAGACCTTTTCGCCATCGTTCACGAAAACCTCCACAGAGCAGGCGTCCACGTAAACGTGGAGGTTAACCTCGCCATGATGATCCAGCAATGGGGCGGAGTAAACCCCGGCAAACTTTGGATTAAAATCCACGTTCCCGGAGCGGGTGCGATCCACAAAAACTGTTCCGCGATCCCGATCCACTCCGATCACGGTCTCCTCCCGAGCCCCCTTCAAAACTTTGATGCCTTCCACCCCTCCAGACTGCGGCGCGAGATCAATCCCGAACTCAAGCTGGTTGCCTTGGATCTGATTATTGGCAAGCCAGTCGTTGGCTTCGGCCATGTCACCGCCATTGAATTGAAAGTGTTGTTCACGCAAAGACTGCAGTTCCGGGACAGGCTTCTGTACCAGCCGGATACCATCGGCGGTCTGCCGCAGACCAACTTCACGCGGAATAGACATCACGCTTCGCCAGGGTGAAGTCGGCACATCCCCGCCGTATTCCCAATTACTCATCCAGCCGAGCCACAAGCGGCGGCCGTCGGATTTTGGAACATTGCTCCACGAAACTGCCGCATAATAATCCGGGCCATAATCGAACCACTGGGCCGATTCGGAAGCGGGATGGGCCGGCGCATATGCCAGCATAATTTGATCGACGTTGATGTGGCCCCAGCCTCCCGTGGCACTGTCCACAATTTGCAAAATCGCCTTTTGATTCTGGTATTCATGGACATCCCAGGATTTCCAAGTGAGACGCTCTGCGTCGTCACCGGAAGCGGTGCGGACGACTTTGCCATCCACCAACAAATCCATGCGGGTTGCCGGTTGCGAGCCGCCACCCATGAGGAAATTCAGATACGAATGCGTTATGTCGATTTCCGGCGAGGTCAAGGTGCCGGTGGTCGCGTCGCCATGGTAATAACTGTTGACCAGACCGTGACCCAGATAGCCCTCAACCGGATTTTGATCCCCAAGCACACCCTGCGCCGGACCGGGCCCAAAGGCATCGCCCGTAGTCTTCCAGTCGCCGTAATCCTTGCCCTCAAAGTCAGCGATCACTTGACCCTCCGGCGCAAATGCCGGGGTCGGCGGCATGAGTGAATCGGCATCTGCCGTGAACCGCGTGCCATCAAACTGGCCGACAAAGTATTGTCCCCCCGATCCGCCGGCAATGCTGCCCGGATTCATGTTCACTGCCAGTACCCAGCGCTTTTCATCGGTGCCTTCCACCGTCAACGGGAAAAGATCGGGACATTCCCAAACACCAGCTGTTCCGCCGGCTGGGCCGAATTCACTCAACAGCGTCCAGTCTTTGAGGTTCGGCGAACCGTAGAATCGAACCTTGTGTTGGGCCGACAAGGAAACGGTCATAAGCCAACTTTTAGTCGGCTCATACCATTGCACTTTGGGATCACGAAAATCCTTTGAGTTGATGTTGATGACCGGATTGCCGGAATATTTTGTCCACGTGCGGCCTTTGTCGTTGCTGTAAGCGATGCACTCGAACTGCAGGCCATCCGCTGGACGAAAACCCGTGTAGATAGCAACCATTGGCGGCTTTCCGTCTTGTCCAAAACCGCTGGTATTGTTCAAGTCCATCACCGCGCTGCCTGAAAAAATCATCACCCCATCCGCTTCGGGCAGCGCCAGCGGCAGATGCTTCCAATGGACCATGTCCGGACTCACCGCATGTCCCCAGCTCATGTGCCCCCACGTATTGCCGAACGGATTGTATTGGTAAAATAAATGATATTCTCCATCATAATAAACCAGGCCGTTCGGATCGTTCATCCAGTTTTTCTCCGGTGTGAAATGGAACTGCGGCCGGAACGGTTCCTGATAACGGCCCGGATCATTCGCAGCCACGGAATCCATTGTCAGCACCAGACCCGCAATCAAGAAGACGAACGACTTAAAACGCCGGCACAGTTGCCGTCGCAGGCCGGCAAAATGCCACGACCACTTGTGGTCGTGGGCCAGACATTTCAAATGCAATAGCATCCGGCCCACGCGGTTTTCCGTCAATTTGATGATGGTTTCCGGTTTCATTTAAAGTTTATTTTGGCAGCACACCGATCAATTCGGACGGATCTTTTTTGTCCGGGGGTTTGGTGGCAAAGTGGTCGCAAATCGCCTTGGGCAGCGGGGGCGTGGCCCCATCGCAGGAGCAAACATAACGGGCCACCTCATCGGCCAATGCATTGACCTCGTCGAGCTTCTTCTTCTGCAGCAGTCCCATGACCAACGCCGCCGTAAACGCATCGCCGGCTCCCACCGTGTCCACGATGGTGATGGGAATCGAGGGACAATCCGACCATTCTCCGTTTTGATACAACAGACTGCCGCCCGGACCGCGCGTCAAGGCAACGAGTTGCAGCTCAAATTTCCGCGCGAGTTGTTCGATTTGGTCTCGGACCGATCCGCTCAAGTTCAACAAACCGGCCAGGATCGGCAGTTCAGCATCGTTCAACTTAAGGACGTTCGCGAGCGCCAGAGAGGCTTTGATCACTTTTTCAGAAAAATAGTTCTGGCGCAAATTGATGTCGAACACCCGTAGCGCGTCCAGCGATGCGGCCGCCACCAGTGTTTGAATAGTGGTCCGTGAAGGCTCGCTCCGCTGTGCCAGGGTTCCGAAACAAATCGCATCCGCTTCGCTCACTTCGCTCACCGCCTTTTGGGTGATTGCCAGACGATCCCATGCCACCTGCTCATGGATGGTGAAGTGCGGAATGCCCTTGCCGGAAAGGGAAACGGTCACGGTTCCAGTCGGGGCCTCCTCATCCACCTGCACCGTGCCATCCGCGATACCCTGTTGCGCAAGGCGTTGTTGAATCATATCTCCAAACAAATCCCGGCCCACTCGCGTAACGACGGCTGCTTTCGCTCCCAGCGCATGGGTGTGATAGGCGAAGTTGGCCGGCGCACCGCCCAGTTGCGGACCGGAAGGAAGCAAGTCCCAAAGCACCTCGCCGATTCCTAGAATTTTGAAGCTCATATTCTCCACTAACTGGCATCGACCCCGCTCGCCATTTTATTCAATACCGGCACCACGTCGTCGTCAGCCAATTCAATGCCCAATTTCTTCTGCATCTGTTCGAGCGGTACCCCCTTCGTCTCTGGCACCATGGTTTTCACCCAGACCAGTTGCAGCACCATCATTCCGCAGAAGAACAGAAACACATAACCTGCCGGCAAAACCGACACCATTTTCGGGAAAAAGGTGGTCAACAATGCAGCGAAAATCCAATGCGTCGAACTGCCCAGGGACTGCCCCTCCGCACGATGCCGGTTGGGAAAAATTTCCGAGATGAACACCCAGATGACCGCTCCCTGGCCAATGGCGTGGGCGGCGATGAACGCAAAGATGCATGCCGGCACAATGCTGTAATGCTGCGTGAAAAATGCCCACGCGGTCAGGCCAAGCGAGCCGATATAGCCAAACGAACCGATGAACAGCAACGTACGCCGGCCCAGACGGTCAATGAGGCGAAGACCGACAAAGGTAAAAATAAGATTGGTCACGCCAATGCCCACCGATTGTAGGAAAGCCGCCTTCGCGCCCAAACCCGTCATCTCGAAAATGCGCGGTGCAAAATAGAGTATCGCGTTGATACCGGACAATTGGTTGAAAAAAGCGATGAGGAAGGCGAGCAAAATCGGAATGCGCAGCCGGAACGTCCAAAACTTGCCGGCAGAAACCTGTTCCGAAGAAGCTGCCATAATGGCGTCCGCCTCGGCTTCAATTTGGGAGCTCGTCGCCTGCGGTTCGATGAGGCGAAGTACTTTCAGTCCAGCCTCACGGTCATTACGCTTGCCCAGCAACCAGCGTGGACTTTCCGGAAGCCCAAAACATAGCGCGACATAGATCACTGATGGAAATGCCGCCACCCCCAACATCCAGCGCCAGGCATTTTCGCCAATTCCGGCCAGCAGCCAGTTGGACAAGTAGGCGATAAGAATCCCGAAGACGATGTTGAACTGATACATGCCGGTCAACCGGCCACGATGGGCCGGTGGGGCAATTTCCGAGATATACAACGGGGCCACAACCGTGGACATGCCAATGCCGAGGCCGCCAATCACACGCGCGAAAATAAAAACAAACACGTTGTTTGCAAGGCCGGACCCGATGGCGCCAACCAGATAAAGCACGCCGATGATCAAAAGCGTTTTTCTGCGCCCCAGACGATCCGTCGGCCAGCCACCGATCAGCGAGCCAATCACGGTGCCGTAGAGCGCGGAAGCCATTGCAATCCCATGTATGCCCGCACTCAGGGCCCACAGAGCTTGTATTTTTTGTTCCGCACCGGAGATAACCACGGTGTCAAACCCGAAAAGAAAACCTGCGAGGGCGGAGGTAATCGACCAGAGAAGGATGCGACCATTCATATTGTTAGTTTCTGCCGAACCACGGTTTAAATTGCAGCCTATTGTGGTTCGTCCGGTGATGAACCCCCAGATTTGATCCGCAAACCGGCAAGATGACTTGCCGGCCGCGCAACCATGTCGAACTAAATGCTCGCGTCATGGTTGCCGCTTTTATCAATTGTTTTTGGCACAATACGCGGTCGGTGGCATTTCCGCTCTTATCGTTGCCCGGCAGCTTGTTTCGGATCCCAATACTGGGAATTGATCAACGACTTGGTGGAACCGGACTCCGGGTCCTGGGGCGGATTAATATTCGCGTCTCTCCTTGACTCCGCGTGGCCGTCCGAAAACCCGACATTGCCAATCCCTGGAAATTTCCCGCCATTGTGGCGAATCGTGTCAATCCCTTCATAAGCCTGCGTGTCACTGGGCGCTACCATGCTGGCGTGAGGCCACCACAAGCTGCCACTGGCACTCAAGTCCGACTTGGGCTGCTTGTCCCCAAAAACCAGACAATCCGTCGGGTGAAGGATCGCGCCGCGCTTGCAGTTGGCGAAACTCTCAAACTTAAATCCAGCGTCCGCAAAGGTTGACGGGGCATTGGGTGTGCAACTCAAAAAGAATGAATTGTACCCGTAGCCGACCAGGTTGAAATTGAAGGCCCAGGACCAGGTCGTCCCGTTTTCAGTGATCGGACTATTGACCGCCGGGTCATGAAATGATTTGTAATAATTCGTGCTATACCCGCAAATCGCCGTGCCCCACCAATTGCTTAATTCGTCAGCCGTATCCCAATCACCATAAGTCGTGCCCAAAGCGGTTGGAAACTTGTCATTGTTGTCGTCAGTATACATCTGGGTGAACAACGTTATTTGCCTGAAATTACTCAGACAACTGATTCGCACCGCCTTCGATTTGGCTGATGCCAGCGCCGGCAACAACATGGCCGCCAAAATGGCGATGATGGCGATCACGACCAGCAACTCAATCAGAGTGAAAGCGCGCTGGCAGGAAGTATAAACTTTTGAGTTGTTTGGTTTCATAATTTTTCCCTATCTAATATTTTTTTGTTTGGTAAAGCCGGCCTGCAGTCTGAGAGCTGCAGGCCGGCCGCCACCGTCATGCTAAACTAACGTTTGATCCGGTAGAACGCCGCCGAACCACTCGGAGTGACCGTCGCCTGGAAACTACCTCCGCCCTGGGAGGTAATATTGGCAGATACAGCCGAATAGGTTCCATTAACCGTTGACGAACCCACCAGCGTGAATGCCGAGGCAGGATCCGAGGGGCTGCCGGTGAACTTGATTGTCAGCGTGGTACCACTGACCGAGACGGCGCCGGAAATACCGCTGATTTGTGGCACTACCACACCTGCGAGCTTACCCAGTTGGCCGCTGCCCGGCGTGATCAACCCCGAGCTGACTTGCACGTCATCAATGGCGCCAATCATAGTCCGGGGATCGGTCTGGGTGCCGTCTGATATGGGATAGCGATACCGCCCGACGAACAGGTTGCCTTCGAACGTGCTGGGTAATGGACCGTACCCGGCCGGCAATGCCAAGGTGGCGTTGGTGCCGGAACCGTCCGCATTGGCAATATTCAAAGTGAGTTTGTTGCCAATGGCATCATATTGAGCCAGCAGATAATGCCAATTGCCGTCGGCGTAGTTCGCATTGCTCAAGGTGACCGTCTGGATTCCGGCGTTGGTGTCTTCAAATGCCGGACCGGCCGGAGGTACTGAGTAGTTATTCAGGTGGAAACTAATTGCACCTGGTGCCGCCTGATTTGCCACCACACTGTACCGGACGGTATTGCCGCCATCGCTCCCTTGACAGATCAGTTCCATCGCACCATTCGCGCTCTGGTCGCCATAGGTGGAGAAAAACAGCTCCAGCGAGAAAGATCCTTGGAAGTCGAACACGTCCGGTCCCGCAGGGTAAAACACCACTCCGTCCACACCATTAATGAATGAAGGGTCAAATGAGTTCGTGCTTCCGCTGTTACCATTGATGAACATTGAGTTCGGCGGGACTTCGTTGGTCAACGATATACCTCCGTTTCCTCCGATGCCACTCGGGTTTGGAGCATTGTTGAAGGTGATCAAGTCGTAGCTTTCCCCGGGAATCACATCATCAACCGTGGCTTGTGGGTAAGTAACGTCTTCCACAAAATTAAAGCTCCACCGGGCCAGGGGGATCGCCTGCGAGACATTAACCACAAACGGTGCGCTGGTGGATGAAATGCCACCGCAAGGTGTCGTGGCCACCAACTGATAGGTGCCGGCATCAGCAGACACCACCGGAGTCAGATTGAGGCTGATATTCGTCTGGCCGGCAACATTGGCACCATTCAACTGCCACTGGAATTGCAGGGGGCCGCCTTGAACTTGGACCGGCCACGCAGCGGGCGAAATGTTGAGCGGAGTGCCCACGGCAACTGTGTTCGTACTGGCTGAATTAGTAAAGACAGGCACGTTGCATGTGGTGGCGTCAGCCAGCAACTGATCTGCCGGCAGGGCAACGTCGGAGTAACGGAGCTGGTTAATTTGACCATTGAACGGGATGTTCTCGTTCTCATCGCAGCCAATGAACAAGGGCCCCTGACTGCCCGAACCACCCGGGTTGAGCGGCACCGTAATATAAGTTTGTGTTTCCGCGCTGGTGCCGTCTTCGTTTACAACCAGCAAATCCATGGTTTCAGTCGCCTCGTTAAAACGAGCAGCCACGTAGTGCCATTGGCCGTCATCCAGGCGGTGACCGTGGTTTTGGGCGGCAGTGATGCGGCAATCAATGCCGAACACCGCCACGTTCCAACTCCAAAACCTTATGCTGCCAATTTGATCGTTCGTGCTCACACCAGTGGGATCATTCAAGTATACAAAACAATATGCCGATTGGTGATGATCAAAAATGATTGACTGGGTAGTTAGTCCGGTCGTGGGATCATTGGTGGTATCGGACTTGAAAAAGCACTCCATCGTAAAATTCGGGCCGTTGAATGCGTTACCATAAGTGACGTTATCACAAGTGAGACTGCCACCGGGTCCGGAGTATTCATCAGCGCCGACATCCCATGAGCCCGCACCCGGCTTGAAATAACCATTCAGATTGAACATTGAGGCCGGCGGCACATCCGTCGAGATAGTTGGAGCCGCGGCCAATGGCCCCTGAAACCAAAGGTCCTGAACGGTCGCCGGAGCAAGCCCGGTACCCGGGAGAGCTATTCCTTGTCCGGTGTCGGTTGCCAAATCAAAGAAACCCAAACCACTGGGACTTAACGCAACATTGCCCACCGGACTCAATTTCCAATAAGCGATGGTGGTCGCGTTCGTATCTTCTTCGTCGGCCTGAACTACTGCCATCCCCCCGAGGATGAAAGCAGCAGCCATGGCAGCAACCTTGATTTCTTTCAATTTAATTTTCATGACTGTGTTTTTATTTTGGTTTTTTATTTACCGATTTTTCAGCTCGACCCAACTCGAGGAATGCGCCCTAACTCGTCAAACCATTCCTAAACGCCCGCGCGGCAGTTCTTCTCTGTCAACAGGCCAATCGCTTCATTTGCTGGGAATGCTACTTTTTTAATCGTTGCCGGCATGGATTGCAAATCCAGACTAGACAAGAATCAAATTTGTTGATATTACCACTTCCAATGCTGTAATATCCAATCCAGCCACTCCCGATCAAAGTCACGCGATGTCATCTCCGAAAACATCTTGACCACGTATAGTTTACGCCTGATCTCTAACCATCTCGCACCCGGCTATCTAGCCGCCAAAAAGCTCAAGAACTTATGAATTATTTCAGGCTCGTTGTCCGGTCGTAGTGCGGGGAAAATAATTCGCGATTCGCCCACAAACGCTCGCTTCGACCTGCGTCCAAAGTGGTATTCAATTTCTTGAAAAACCTGCTCAATCGCACTCCGTTCCCTGAGCGGTTTTAGCGTCAATGGTGCTCATTGCTGCTCTCCAAGCAGCCGCATGGTCTTCGGATCGGTGAGGTTATCGCCGGTCACCACCTCAACCCCGGTGTCGATCAATCGGGGGCTGGATTGTCCCTTATTAAACAAAGCCAGCACTTTAACCCCCTCATAGCCAATTTTGTACGGATCCTGCACCACAATCGCCGAAACCTCCCCGGATCGCAAACCATCGATGAGCGATTTGTCGGGATCAAAGGCCACCATTTTTACATCATTGCGTTTCATTTCTCGCAATGCCTGCAAAGCACCCACGGACATGTCAACGTTGCAGGCGAAAAGCCCCTGGACATCAGGATGGCGCTGGAGCATGTCTTCGGTCGTTTTCTTGGCAATATCCGCCGCATCTTGACCCGACTCAGAATCCGCAATCGTGATGCCCGGGAATTCTTTCGCGATTGTGTCCGTAAAACCTTTCACACGTTCGGACGCTGCGTGAGAACCGGCGATGTGTCGGACAATCAGAATATTGCCTTTTCCGCCAAGAACTTGCCCCATGCGCTCAGCCGCCAGCACGCCGCCTTGGTAATTGTCAGTGGCGGCGAAACTGAGGAAATGAACCGAGTCCAGGCCCGAATCAATGATCACACACGGAATCTTCATATCATTCAGTTTATCAACTGAGGGAACGAGATTCTGGCGATCCACCGGCGCAATCACGATCCCCTCTACATTGCTAGAAATATCTTGATCCACGATTTGGATCTGGGCGGCGCTATTGGTTTCCCGATCCGGCCCGTTCCAAATGATTTCGTAACCGTAATCCTTGCCCGCTTCCTGCGCGCCCGCGAGGACGGATTGCCAATAAACCGTATTTGTCAATTTGGGGATGACGGCAATAACGTGCCTGGGGCCATTGGGAACAACGATTACGTCAGCATTCTTATCGCAACCGCCACCGACAAAAAGTGTCGCAACAAATAACGAGCTGAAGGTCAGAATTTTTTTCATATCCATGGTTGGTTCATTAAATATGGCCAGTGCTTGCGCCATTAATGTGGTTGATGGACCCAAATCTAAACTATGGTTGCGTGCAATTTCAATTGAGGACTAGACAGGATTGAAGATTGCTGATATTACTACTTCTAAAGCTGTAACATCTGGCAGTCATAACAATCGACCGCATATGGATCAAAAGCCTAAACACCATAAGATCAGCAGTCATCTCGAAACCGAAATTGCCTCAGGCAAATATGCCGACGGGGCTCGACTGCCCAGCGAAATTCAACTCGTCAAGCAATTCGGGGTTTCCCGCCCAACAGTCGCGCGCGCCTTGCGGGACTTGGAAGCGAAAGATTTGATCGAACGAAGAGCCGGTTCGGGCACCTACGTGCGCTCAAATCAGCAAAGGCTCACCGCCTCACGCATTCTGGGTCTGCTGGTACCCGGGCTTTCAAACACGGAAATCTTTCAAATCATCTGCGGTGAAATTGCCAGCCTCGCGCGGGTGAACGAATATGGCCTGCTTTGGGGTGGTTCAACCAATCCGCGCGTGGACACCGACGACAGCCTCAAACACGCGGAAGATATTTGCAAACAATTCATCGAACGAAAAATCAGTGGTGTCTTTTTCGCCCCGGCCGAATTGCAATCCGGTCAGGAGGAGGCCAACACTCGGCTGGCGGAATCCCTGCGCGACGCCGGAATCCCGGTGGTCCTCATCGACCGGGACTTGCTGGACTTTCCCAAACGCAGTGATTTTGACCTGGTGGGCATTGATAACATGGCCGGCGGTTACATGCTGGCGGAGCACCTCATTAAACTGGGCTGCCGGAAACTCTTCTTCGTCGTGCGACCGTTTTCCGCCTCCACAGTGGACGCACGCATCGCCGGCATTCGGGAGGCACTCGTGCGGAATCGCATCGAGCCTGATCCGGGCTGGATTCGTCTGGGCGATCCCGCGGATTTAAAATTTGTCCGCTCGCTGGTGGCCGGCCGGCAGGCCGATGCCTTCATCTGCGCCAATGATGACACCGCTGCCGTGCTATTGCGCTCCATGGAGTCTCAGGGAGTCCGCGCCCCGCACGATGTGCGAGTGGTTGGATTTGACGATGTCCGTTATGCCACACTGGTCTCCGTTCCGCTCACGACGATCCATCAGCCATGTCGGGATATCGCCGTGATCGCGTTTCAAACCATGATCAAGCGACTGGCCGACCCGGCGCTGCCCGTACAAAGCATTGCCCTGGCTCCCCGGCTGGTGGTGCGCGAATCCTGCGGGGCCTATTTGCCGCGCCCAAACCTGGAAGTGAAGCCAAAACGCGCATCCAACGGGCCGGCATCGACTATGTCCCAGGGTGGTTGAAAAGCGGCTACCCCGAAGTGCTCTACCCAAATCCGGTTTCATGACCCAGACAACAAACTCTTTCAACCAAATGAAACAAATCTTTATTCGACTTTATTCGAACTGGCCTCTGAATATTCCCCTGAAAAGGTAAACTACAATAAAGATGTCCGTACCAATCGTCAGAAACGGAAGCCAAACCCCATTTAGTGAATAGTAGGAAGACAAATCTTGTTTGTGAATATTCAGGTAAGTAAGTTGAAGGGTTAAAATGCTCTGCCCCATCCCTTTCCCGGATGCAATTATCGTAAAAGCGGCTCCCCATTTTTTCAAGGGCCAGAGCCCCGCGATCGCGACCAAATCGGCTGCCAGGCCGATCCCATTGACCAAAATGAGTTGGGTTCCCTTCGCCAATTGGACGAGGGATATTGCAGCGTCAATACAATACAAGATGATTATGATACGTACTCCAGTCATTCTGTTCGGATTGTGCTTCAAATCAGAAGTCTGCTCGGGGCAAGCTTGGATATTTCCTTGTCGCCGTTCGAAACCCAAACCGGATAAATCGACCTAATCATAAATCGGCAATTGGCGCCTGCTGAACGAAGTCGGTACGGTTGCCGAGACACCAACGGGATAAATCCTCAGATTGTCGAAGCATGCAGTACTTCTGGTTTTTCCTTCGCGCGTGACCAAGCCTGCCATGCCTTGTGAATAGAGGGTATTGGTTACGGATAAAATACGTGCACCATCCACGAAGCCGGTGATGATTTCACCGCTGAATTGCAGTTTAACGTTGTGCCACGGGTGGACGAGCATATTCGTGGCGTTTCCGGCGGCCAACGGTGTGCCGTCGCTTTCATGCTTCGCCTGGGTGGTGGCATACAATGTACAAACCCCATTTGTGCCCAGCCGCAAATAATATCCCTTCGGAACGCAGCCATAGCCGCTGCCGACATTATTAACCCGCCCCATGACTCCTGCCCATCCTCCATTTTCCAAATCAATATCGGCGCTTACCTCGTAGTCCTGCCAGTGTTCATCCCCAATGATCGTGTACGGCATCCATTCCGGAGCCCAGCTTTGGGGCTTTTCGACGACGACCTGCCGCAGGCACTTGCCAAGTCCGTCCGGGCGTTCTGAAATCTCAAAACCACCAGCGATATCCGCGGTATAGTGCGGCAAATAGCCCCACTGCTCGGGACGGGCATATTCATCAAAAGTTTCGTAATAAGGCAAGGGAAAGGCCTTCTCAGCGGGAATATCGGAGAAAGAGCCTTTTTGCTGACCGCCAGTCGTTGAGATGGAATAAATGGCGTTGCCTTCCAGCGCGACCTTGAAGCTGCTGTGGTTGAGCTGGATATCGGCCAATCGAATAAACTGGGCAGTCGCATCGCTGCGCCATACGCACAGCCGCCCATTCGACAAGCCGCCGCTGACGTTGAAGGTGACGATTTGCGCCGTTTCAGCTCCCTTGGTTTCGAGAATCACGCTGTAATCTTTGCCAGGTGATTTCAAGGTCACAAAGCTGCCGCCACCCTCCAGTCTTCCACAGCCGCCATTGAGGTACTGCCAACCAACTTTCGAGAATTGTCCATAGTGTGCATAGCCCCACAATACTTCGCGGATATGGTACGCTCCGCTCCAGGGTGAGTTTGCAATCATGGCGGCAGGCTCTTCAGAATAAGCTTCCATCGGATAAACGGAACCGACCAGATACCAATTTACGATCTTCGTCACGCCACTGTTGATGTAGTTGTCGTTAAACGCCTTCACCAGGCTTATCTCGCAGTCAAAGCCCCGCTTATAAACGTGTTCCTCGCTGTTCCAAATCGGTTTGTTAAGTGACTCCGCCAGTTGCCGAACAGCCGGTGGCGTCGGCATGTCCGCCATGGTGTGATTGCTAAGAATATCCACCGACTTTCGCAAATCCGGATCGGTTTTCATGTCCATCGTCCAATCAAATTTGTTGGTCTCCCAATTATCAAAACCGTGGAGTTTTACTCCTCCCAGTCCATTGGCATCCAGTGTTGCGCGGAACCGTTTCGCAAAATCCTCGTTGACACCCTTCTCATTGCGGCAACCAATTGCGGTAAGATCTAAACCATAGGCGGATTTTAAGCCCTGAATCCATTTTACATAATAGTCACACATATCCTGCGACCAGAAATTTCCCTCACCCACCCAACCGGGACAGCCCCAGGCGCAAGCATCAAGCGTTAGGTCAGGATTTCGCCTTTTGGCTTCCCGCATCAACCACCATTCGTAACCGCGATGATAGTTGAGATCATCCCGGGTGTGCATGTGGCTTGGCTCTGCGCCCTGGGTTGAATTGCCGTCACCCGGAACTTCGACCAAGAGGGCACTCATCGATGCGCCAAATTTGGGTCGAAACAAGAGGTCCAACACCTGGCTGCGCTGCGGCTCGGGATAGTCCTTGAGCAATACCGAGGTGGCTCCGCCACCGCTCACGGCACCAATACCGTCAAAGCGCTTGCCACCGGCGTCGCCATTCAGGATGACGGTTTGATCAGCAAACACCGGCGCCAGAAGGCCGGAGAATAGGCAGCAAATCAGGCAAGCTGCCAGAGCGATGGACTGACAGTTGAACCCGCTGAGGGACTCCCTCGTGCACCGTGAAAAATCAATTAGACGATATTTGAAACGTGTCATGGAGACTAGAAAATAGTCGAGATCAGCCATCGGGTCATGTCAGAAAGACTAACGACGAAACCCTCATCAACTGAAATTACAAATAATTGTGAATCAAGCGAACAAAAAGCCCGGCGGGTCGATAACCTGCGAATTTCCTGGCTGCGTCGTGAATCGATTGCCTCCTGCCTGCCACAGACGGCTTCAACAACAGAGCTTAACATACCTCGTAGCTTTCCTAAAGATTCGCGTCAGAAAGAGGTTACTGGCTTTCGAATGATGCCAGGACACTCATGCCGGCTCAGGGCATAGGCTGGGGCACGGAAAGGGCATGCCAGTAATAATTCCAAAGATTATTAAGCTTGGAATACTCCACGTGACCGTCACACATGCCGGCGTTGACTCCGCCCGGCAGCACCGTTCCGGCAGTGACATTAATAGTCGGCGCACCACCCGGGTACTTGTAACCGTGACGGGCAATCAAAATCCGGCCAATCATTTGCCCGACCGTGCCGTCGTTGTTGCCCGTGAATGTATTCAGTGGATTACCTGTGGTATCTCCCGCGGCTGTTGCGGTGCCGCTGTTGGGCCAGAAATCCGGCCAGACGCCGTCAGTAAACATTGGGGTCTGGGCGGCATGTTTGACATTGTCCAACTTATTAAATAATCCTTTTTGCCCCACCGATGTTTGGGTATTGATATAACCCACGGCAACGGGCTCATTTTGGTAAAGCCAGCCATTAAGAGTGTAGCTTGCCCCATTGTTGATTGGTCTAATGGTTCCTCCGTTGTCAAATCCCCAGGGGGTAATGGCGTTCCCGCCAAAGGTTGTATTTTGCCTGATGGTGAGCGCCGGCACGTTATTTGTGGTTGCCAGTGGACAATACGCAATGTGAACATTATTTCCCTGATACGGAACGAGTGCGGCGACCCAAAGGGTGGTTGACGCATAATCCATTGGGCCGTAGTCGTTTTCGTACATAAAGGCCGCCACCGTCATTTGTTTGACATTACCTATGCATTGAGTGTCTTGCGCCTTGCGCTTGGCGGCGGACAGCGCAGGCAGCAGCATCGCGGCCAGAATGGCGATGATGGCAATAACGACCAATAGTTCAATCAGTGTAAATCCAACCGAACGTGTTTTTCGAACCTGTACCAGACGAGTCACCGGTTCACAATTTGAGTCACCCATAATGAATAATAAATTTCAATTTTGTTGGCTGAAACATATGTCTACGTTTCCTTTCACAACCACCTCACGTTCAGCGCAATTGCATTCAAATTAAGCCAGCCATGTTGGACCAAATCCTTAGTGGGAAATTGGTGTGCCCGGAATGGACACACCAATTCCCAGCCTCATTATTGCACCTTGACCCGATAAAACATTTGCGGTCCGCTCGGAGTCACGCTGTAAGGAGAAGTAGTCGTCACAGTTGTCCATGGACCTTGCAGGCTGGTGGCTTCGATTAATGTCCCTTGCGTCCAGTTCAACTGGAACTGACCGCCCGCAGTTTTTTCCAGGCCTAGGCTGACACTGGGAGCAGCCAGGTTTAAGCCTAAGTCGAAGGTGGCGTTCCAGCCAGCGGCTGTGCTGTATTGGATCTGACCGCCGGGCTTCGGAATTAACGCCGCTTGACCTCCCGGCTGCCCGCCGGCATATGGGCTGCCCTGAACACTGGCCAGATTTTCGTAACCGGCTGCGCCCGGTGCCTTCGCAAAGCTGTAAGCATAAAGCGTGTTGGGTTGTAAATGCAGTGAAAGCCCGATTAATTTCAGCCAATCCTGGTCGTTTTCCGGTCCGGCATCTATGCCCCGGCTGATGATGAAGTTGGTTTGCGAATCATAATTCGCATACAATGCAGCATATTGGCCGCTTTGATCAGGATAAACCTGGTATATGTTTACCACATAGCCTTGCCCATTCGTTGGGAAGTCAGGCGTGACATAAGCGTCATCGCCAGCCAGCTCGATGGCCACTGAGGTAAGTGTGTAACCCGAAGCATTCGTACCCGTGACAAAGGTTTGTCCGGGAGGATTGGCGTTATCAAAGTAATAGTTTAATCCCGGTGGCCCGCCAGGGCCGCTAAATTCAACGGTTTGAAAGATGTCATTGGATCCAGGAATGGGTGCAGCCAGTCCGATGTCCGTCAAATCAGCGTTGGTTTGTGCTGCAAGTGGCAGTGTCACCGGCACGGCAACCACTCCGCTCGTAGCCGTGGCCAAAGCATTGGAGACGATTACTTGGTAACTGTAAATTCCCGGACTCCAGCCGGCAGTATTTAAAACGAGGTTTGATCCATTGACCCCGGAAACATTGGTCAGTGCCCCGCCACTACCGCCATCAGTAAACCAATAATAAGTCAACGGCGCCAAACCTGTGCCTTCCTCAGTCAGGGTGAAGTTTGTTCCGACGAATCCGCCCGCGGGGGTTGCAAGTATCGGCGGCGCGCCGGGATATAGAATCGGCTGTCCAACAGCCACAAAATCAAGGTAAAACACCCCGGAATTATTGGTTGTGGGGTCAAAGATAACCGTGCCGTCCACGGGAGAAATCAGGCAGAGTTCGCCGCCCGAATAATCAGGGGTCGCGCTCGAGCCAAGTCCGAAATAGCTGTACGATTCATTGTTGGCAAAAGCGTAGGCATAAACACTGTTTGGAGCCAACTGAACGCTCAAACCGCTCCATTCCAGCCAGTCGCCTAAATTAAGAGTGAAGGCCGCGTTGGTGTAAGCCTGAATCAACGTGGCTTTGGATGTATTCGTGTTAACCGAGTAAATGTAGAGGTAGTAGGGTTGCGCCGTGCCAATACCCGATTCATTCGAATTGGGATCCGTTTGAATTTGCACGGAATCAAGAATGTAACCCTCGGAATTGGTACCAGTCGTAAAAGTCTGACCTGCGTGCGACGGGTTATTGTCGTAATAATTCAGGGTATCACCCGTACCGCCGCCCGTAAGCTGGCTGATGGTGGGATAATAGGGTGCAGCAGCGTAGTTCGTGCCTTCATCAGCCAGTGCAGCCGCGACCGTTGGCAGAGCGACAGCCAAACTTACGACTGAGCTGGTGACGCTAACCGAGCCATTATTTACCACCAAATCATATTGATACGTTCCAATGTTCGAGGCTGTGAAAACGAAGTTTGTACTTGCGGCACCGGCAATATTTGTCAATGAACCGCCACTGCCGCCGTCCGTTTGCCATTGATAGGTGAATGGTCCGACCCCCAGAATTGCCCCTGAATTAATGGTTACCACGGTGTTGCTGCTAAAGGCATTCTCCGGTTCCGGATAAATATTGCCCGCCGTGGCTATGGTTGGGGGATCCACAATAATTCCCGTGATCTGTGAAAGCACGACATCAAAATCGGCTTCCCAACCGGCAGTCGTCGGATAATTGTTGGCCGGCGTCAGTTCACCACCGCCTGAGGGAATTAACAGAGCTGACCCATTTGTGTAAAGTCCCCCGCCAAGGTTACCGGCGTCCTCACCATCCATCAGTTCCCACCCGTCTCCCCCATTTTGAATTGTGTATGCGTACCAGGTGTTGGGCTCAAGACCTGCGCCAAGATTCGTCCATTCCAGCCAGTCGTCCTGATTGAAGGTAAAGTTATGTGCAGCGTATGTTGCCAATAAAGTCGCGTTGGTTGTCCCTGCAATCGAATAAATACGAAGATACCAGGTTTGGGGTGTGCTCCAACAGGCGTCGCCGCCGTTTCCGCCGGTGAGGGCATAAACCGCATCCAATTGGTAACCATGGGCGTAACTGCCGGTTTCGAAAGTTTGACCGTCGGTCATGTATATATCGTTCGGCCCTGGGTTATAGTAACTGGACAAGCTTCCACTTGTGCCAACACTTGTGAGATCGATCAAGGTTTGCGCACGACTCGTACCGCTGAATGCAACAGCAACTGCAGCGGCCAAGGCCAGTATCAGGTGTTTTTTCATAATTGCTTAGGGCTTGTTGTTTCGGAACTAATGGGTTTTATGTTGGTTGACTAAATGCAAACTGGATGCGGAACATCTGGAAAGCAGCGCGGATATCCACGTCAGCCGCCGACCCTGTTATGGCCTGAAGTATCATTAATTTTTGGGGTATGCATTGCACTGACTTGGCGGAAACCCGGCACGCAGTCCGTAAAGCCAACGTGCCAGATTACCGGTCAGGCAAAAGCGAATGTGATCTAAAAAAGAAGGTAGCAACTATGGATGACCGTGTATTGTCGCGTAAATCACTGACGAAGCTTCTAGCACGTCCCGAATTAGTCCGCGCGCGCGCCGCCTTGATCCTCTGGCGAAAGGAGTTCCCGTCTGAATAGGAAAGAAATCAACCCTCTTTTGTCTGTTTCTCCGCCATTACCGTCGATTGGATGAGTTCCGAAAAAAGCGCGGGCGTTGACTGCTTTAGTACCTAATCGCGATAAAATGTTTTCGCTAAAGCGCGACTACCGGCCCGGGTCCGAATCTGGCGCTGGCATGCCGCCAGACATTAGCGGGGGTTTATGGAACTGGGATCATTGAACGGAAAGCTGACATATTTGGCCACCGCCTGGGCACGCGAGCGAACGTGAAGCTTTTCATATATTCGTCGGATGTAAGTATCCACAGTACGAATGCTGATGTTCAACGCTTCGGCGATCTCTTTGTAAAGAAATCCTCGCGCCAACATGCCGATGACTTCACGTTCGCGAGGTGAAAGGTCATTGTCCTCCTGCGTCCTGCTTGGGGCGCTTGGAAAACATTGTGCCACGCGGCGGGCGATATAGCTCGTCATGGGCGAACCTCCGGTGTGCACGTACTTGAGCGCGGCCAGCAGTTCATCGTGCGCGGATTGCTTTAGCAGATATCCGGTTGCTCCAGCCTGCAACGCATTGAAGATATGGTTGGAATCCTCGTAAACGGTGTGCATCACGAATTGCGTTTTCAATAACGCCGGCTTAAGCAGCCGAACGCATTCCACGCCGCTCATGCCCGGCAGCTTGATGTCCATCAAAACCACATCGGGCTTTTGCCGGGGCAATTCCACCAGCCCATCTTCCGCATTGCTGAACTGGCTGACAAATTCAAAACCTTCGGCGCGGGCCAGCCAGCCTGCCAGAATCTCGCGGGCTGGCTGATCGTCTTCAACAATGGAGACACGCAGCGGTGAACTTTTTTCCAGCAATTGGGTCACGTAAATTAAATCAAGTTTCGTACAAATTGTAATCGGGTTGTGTAGTGAATCATTGTCCCGAATTCTCCCTACAGTGGAAAGAGTGGCATTATTTGGGAGTTTTTATTTCACGGTCTCCTTTGCGCTCAGAAAAAATGTTACCTTCGTGCCCTGCCCTGATTGGCTTTGAATTTCGCAACGTCCATTGATTTCCTGCAACCGCTGCCTCATGTTGACCAACCCGTTGTGATGCGAGCGCGGTTGGCCTTCCTTGGTCACCAGCTCAAATCCACAACCATTGTCGACGATCGTCACAGCGAAGGCCTCCGGTGCGAGAGTGAAAGAGACCTGCACTTCGGTGGCCCCGGAATGCTTAAGAACGTTGTGGAGGCATTCTTTGCAAGCCAGAAACAGATTATGCCGAACCTCGGCATTAACCGGCCAGGCCGGCAAATGCACAGGAAAATCCAGGCGACAGCGAATGTCTGAATCGGCCAGTAATTCATGGATGAGCTTGCCAAGATAACTTGCCAGGCTGTCCAAGGTGTCATGCTGCGGATCGACTGCCCAGACAATTTCGTCCATTGCCCGCGTCAATTGCCGCGCGGTGGTGCAAATTTGGTCAAGATTTCTTGAAGACCTCTGGTCATGGATGAGATCCCGCCTCACCGTCTGGCTCAACAGATTGATTCGGGTCAGGCTGGCACCGAGGTCGTCATGAATGTCCTTGGCGATGCGCGTGCGCTCCCGTTCCAGTGCCCGCTGGCGCTCGATACGCTCAAGTTTGGCGCGCATGCGGCGGCGAGTGCCATACCATGCTCCCCCGCCGGTCACCAATACCAGCGCCACCAATGACATCACTCGAAACCATGCCGTCTGCCAAAAGTATGGCAGCATCACGAATGCGAGCGCTGCACCTTTCTCGTTCCACACGCCGTCGTTGTTGCAGGCAATCACTTGGAACGTGTAATCACCGGGCGGAATATAATCATATTCCGCTGCGCGCTTGGTTCCGGCGTCAATCCAATCGGAATCGAGCCCGGTGAGCCGGTAGTGGAAGCGAACTTTCTCCGGCGCGGCAAAGCTCAGCCCGGCATATTGAATTTCTACCCGATGTCGGCCCGGAGGAACATTCACGCGGTCCACGAAATCCGGGCCGGCTGCCACCTCTTCGCCATCTATCACCAGCTTTTCTATCACCACGGGCGGAGGCAGCGGATTGTTTTTGACGGCGAGCGGATCGACGATCACCAGGCCCCGGCTGGTGGCAAATAGCATTCGGCCATCAGCCATCTTGCATCCCGCCGGTTGCAAACCACAGGAACATTCAAGTGTGGGCATGCCATCGCTTATGCCATAGGTGCCGCAAACAAGGGAGTTTGTCAGGCCGTCAGCACATTGATTGAGGGCGTCCTTGTTGACCCTGATGATGCCATCGTAACTGCTCATCCAGAAATGGCCATGCTCGTCGTCTTCGATGTCGCATATGACATTGTCGGCCAGACCCTGAGCTTTGCCGATAGTCGCAAAATGGCCGCCTTTGATCCGGCATACGCCGCCGCCGAAGGTGCCAACCCAGATCGCGCCATTTTCGTCCTCACGCAGGCATTGAATAAAATCGGTCGGCAATCCGTCAGCTTTGCGGAAGGATTTCAACACCCCGTCCTGCACCCGAAACAATCCTTCCCCGGTCGTGCCAAACCAGATCGTGCCGTCATGGGTTTCAATGATACAGCGAACATCATTATTGGTGGAACCTTCTTGTCTGCCTAACCATGAATATTTGCCTGATGAATTGTAACGCAATAACCCGTCAGCCGTACCGATCCATAATCCACCCGCCCGCGCCGGCAGTAGTGCCGGCATCGCTCCGGCAATCCGCTCCAATCCCGGCGCAGGATCAAAGTGTTGACCGTGCCGCACAAACAAGCCGGCGTTCCAGGTTCCAGCCCACAGATTGCCGCTGTTGTCCTCGGCAATCGACCATACATACGGATTCTGCACGCCGCTTGGATACCCAAAATTTGTCCAAATATGATTTTGAAAACGATACAAACCCACGCCTTCTGTGCCGACCCACAAGGCGCCTTCATGATCAGCACACACCGATAATACTGCACGTCCCTGCCAGGCGTCGGGAGGTGCAAGCGTTTGGACGTTACATTCACGCACCAGTGCCAGACCGGCGCCACCGGTGCCCACCCACACCCCTCCCTCTCGGTCAACGCAAAGTGCAATGACCCAATCGGAAGTAAAAACCGTGGCGCGACTGAATTTTGAGACGGTTCGATCGGGCCGGACAAGCGCGAAACCGTGATCTGAGGATGCTCCGATCAACGTTCCATCGCGGTTTTCCAGCAACTTGAGCATCGGCGCCCCTTGAAAGGGCGGCACTCCCCGATCTTTGGTCCAATTTCCATCTTTCCATTCCCGCAGCTGGTTCGTTGTCACCAGCCATAGACCACCGTCCCGGGCGGCACCGATCCCTATGAAGGAAGTGTTGGTATTCCCGTCCGCAATCGGGAGCGGTGTGAGCCGGTCGTGATCCAGCACGGAGATACGCCCATTTCGTCCCACCCAGATGGTGCCCTGCTTGTTGCGGGCCAGTTGACAAATACCGCCATAGACTCCCGGCTCGGGAGTCAGAACCAAACCATCACGCTCACGCGACAACCGGCCCTCATCGTTTTGGAGCCAGATATCACCGTATCCATCAGAGACAATGCCGATGATATTTCCTCGACGACGGGCCGGCGTGAGAGGGCAACTTTCAAATTTACCCGCCTGGTAACGGGTCAACTTTCCACCTTCATGGCCGATCCAGAGTACGCCTTTATCGTCTTCAAATAAACTGGTGACTCGGCTGCTCGCCAAACCCGGAGTGCTGCCAGCTTCAAAAACAGTGAAATGATCGCCGTCGAAACAAGACAATCCGTTGTAGGACCCAATCCAGATATAGCCATCCCTTGTTTGCAGCACTGCAGTCACGGTGTTTTGCGGCAAACCGTCCTCGCGCAACCAGTGATGAATATAATATTGTGAAGGCTCCGCAACGGTTTGATCAACCGGTCCCGCGGCAAATGCACAAACCAAAAGTCCAAACAAAGTAACCCGGCCGCGCAATAGAAATCGGAGCACAGCGCAAAAACCGGCGCCGATAGGGACAGAACTCTTGTTTTCAATACGATGGAATCTGGCTGCCATGATTCGAGTTTGTGCTTTGGTCGTTACATTCTGGTATTCCGCTGCAGTCGGCAAGACGAATGATGACTGTCAGGATTGTTTTCCTAAAGGGGTCGCCCATTAGAAGGGCGCGCGGTCAATAAATAAAAGTCGTCCGTCCCCGCTTTTTCATTCTCGGGCTAGCCATGCCAACGGCGCATCGCCTTAAATCAATTCGATCCTGAATCTTCTTCGCTGATTCCGAAGCCTCCCTTTACCTGGGATTCGTTCAGTCACCCATCCGGTTCTAGCACTTGGGGCATTTTTAAAAAGCTTCCCTGCGCCCATCCCGCCACAAGCAGGACCAGAAAACTTTCAGTACCGGGCCGCGTTCATTCAGTTGCAAAAGAACTGTGGTTCGTCAACTTCATCCTGACGTCCAACCCCTTTTTGACTCGCGGCACGCTCGAATCACCCTTAAAAACCTTGGCCGATGCTTCGTTCAGAGGAAAGCCGCCGACTCCAATCAGTTCTGTAGGGCTTGCACCAACCCCTTTCCCTGGCTCTCGGCGACTCTCCCAAATACTCGCTCCGCATCGTACGCCACCTTCTCACTCATCACAGGCCACGCCGACTTGGCCAGTTTACAGGCCAGCGCCTTCGTCGCCAGCTCCCCGCACGTCCGGGCGGCTTTCCGGTCAAACCAGCGCCGGCTTCGATCGTCATAGCGCTTGGCAAAATTCGCCGCCTCCACAAACGCCCAGGCCAGATATTTGTTGCCACATTTCCGGTTGTTCCACCCTTTGGTCTTGTCATTGCTCGTCCGCCGCGAGTCCACCACCCGGCAATAACTGGCGAACTGGCCCGGACCGGCGAACCGTCCAATCTCTCCCACCTCCAGCGCGCTGGTCATCCCCAGAATCCGCCCCACACCAGGCAGTGTGTCGAGCTGGGCGTGCCAGGGCAACGTTCGC
>JBEKMT010000091.1:0-19447 GCA_050008355.1 Verrucomicrobiota bacterium | reverse complement strand
TGAATCCGGAGGCGCAGCAAATACTATCATTAATCCCGGCAAATCACCTCAAGTTTGTTTCCAATGCCATGTGGACAAGCAGGCTGAGTTCAATCTGCCGTCGCACCATCCCGTTGTCGAAGGCCACATGAGTTGCGGAGACTGCCACGACCCGCACAAAGGTTCGGTAATTCCAGGCGGTGGCACGGAACTCACGTCGCTCAATGAGATCTGCACCAAATGCCACGCGGCGCAAGCCGGTCCGTTTGTATTCGAGCATGAAGCGATGCACGAAGGGTGCGTGACCTGCCACGATCCACACGGGAGTGTGAACGCCCGATTGCTCGTTGCGCGCAATGCGACACTCTGTTTGCGGTGCCATTTCCAGGAGCAGACCACCGCCGGTGCAATTTATATCGGCAATGTGAATCACACCTCGTTCTTGAGTCGCGGAACCTGCTGGAGCGCGGGATGCCATGAGGCTATTCACGGTTCGCAGGTCAGCGATCTTTTGCGCTACTGATTCGCGAAAAATAAAAACCCAGAAAAACTTATGAAAGCTTCCATGGAAAGTTGCGATAAGTGCCGATATCAAGTGATAAGCGCCAGTTTCATCCTGGTGATTTCTCTGCTGGGTAGTGTTTCCGCCATTGCGCAAGGGACAATCACTCCGGATCTGAGCCTGGAGACAGCTCCCACGGATTACAACAATTGGCTCACTGTTGGTGGTGGCAGCACCATTGTGAACGGGGACAAGGCGCAGTTTGAGCATGAGGAACATACCACAGCGGGACCATATGCTGGGGTGCAGGACTTCCATTTGCAGGAGTTCGCAGGCAAGCAAGGACTGTTCACTGCAGATGGGCACGCCCTGGCCGGCAACGACGATTATGCTGTCCGCCTGGAGTTGTCCGATCCGGATCTGGGGTTTCTGCGCGCGGGTTTCACACAGTTTCGGACGTGGTATGACGGAAACGGCGGATTTTCCCCCTTGGACGACCAATTTTTTTCCTTATATGACAACAACCTCCATATCGACCGCGGCAGCGCATGGTTTGAAGCCGGGCTGACTCTTCCAGACAAGCCATCGTTGACGTTTCGTTACGAACATGATTATCGGCAGGGACAAATGGATTCAACCTCGTGGGGGGATAATGACACCGGCGCCTTGGGGTCGCCGCCCGATGTAAAAATCGTTCCCACCTTTCAAGACATTGACGAGACGCGTGACATCATCACCGCCGATGCAAAAGATAAAATCGGAAACACGGACGCGGGATTGGGACTGCGCTACGAGATTGATCGAAGCGATGATTCCCTCAACATCAATCTTGATCCCGCCACGCCCACTGCCAATCGTTTTGTGACGCAAAATAATGACGAGCAGGACGATGTATTCAATGGCCACGGTTTCACGGAAACCCGGTTCAATGACATGGTCATGTTCTCAATGGGCGGCTCGGTAACCACGATAGACTCTGCCTTGTCAGGCAGCCGGATTTACGGCCCAAGTTACGGCTCGGCATTTTCAAGCACTTATCCCAATAGCCAGGCCCACGATTCAGGTTTTGCCGACCTTACGGGCGGCGGAATTACGGACGATTATGTTGCCAACACCAGCTTGATGGTGACGCCCATTACCAACCTGGTGGTTGTACCTTCGTTGCGTGTGGAATACCAGGGCGGCGACCTTTCAGATAACGCGGACATGAATAATGTTGCAGCAACCGGTGGAGCTGTGGCTTCGACTCCGACAACCTCCGCCGATAGCAATTGGTATCTGCAAGTGGCGGAAAGCCTGGAAGTCCGCTACACCGGTTTTCTCAATTGGTCGCTCTACGCCAGCGGCGAATGGGAGGAAGACAACGGCAATGAAATTTGGAATGAAACCACGGCTATAATTACTCCGCTCCTAAACCAGGATTGGAACATGCTCGGCCAGAAATACACCGTCGGCGCCAACTGGTATCCACTTTACCGGCTAAACTTCAGTGCACAGTATTATTACCAGGTTCATAATTACGATTATGAAAATAATCTGACCGCCACGCCGACGTCGTATCCGGGCTATTTGCAAAATGAGGATTTCACGGTGAATGACATGAACATCCGTGCCATGTGGCATCTCTTGAATACATTGTCGTTGGTCACGCGCTATGATTTTCAGTATTCAACGGTGGACACCACTTCCATTCCCGACGGCGGCACTCAGGCAGGAGAAGTCCAGAGCGCTAGCCTCACCAGCCACATTATCAGCGAAAGCATCAGCTGGACGCCAGTATCCCGTCTTTACATCCAGGCAGGTGGCAGCTACGTGCTCAATAATCTGGACACGCCGGTGGCCAGTTCGCCGGGCATCAACAATCTGGTGCTGAACAGCGCGAGTGATTATTGGACGGTTAACGCCACCGCAGGTTATGCACTCGATGACAAGACTGATCTCCAGTTACAATATTCCTACTACGACGCGGATAATTACGTGAACAATTCGGCTTACAGCCAACCGTATGGCGCGGGCGATGAACAGCAGAGCATCACTGCCACCATTACCCGCCGGATCTCCAAGGCGCTTCAACTCAGCCTAAAATATGGTTTTTTCCACAATCATGACGAGACCTCCGGGGGAATGGACAATTATAATGCACAACTCGTCTATGTGAACATGCAATACCGCTTCTAAATGATTTCCATGAGCCGTTAGATCAACAAACTCAATCCGGTGATTCTTCACTATTATGAAAATGAAAACACAAACACTCGCAAAAACAATGGTTGTGGCCGCTCTCTTTACGGGCGCGCTCTGCTGGTCCGCCGCAGCCGACGATACCACCCAACTGTGGCGCATGAATTGCGCCTCCTGTCATGGAAAGGATGGCACGGGACAAACCATGATGGGCCGCAGGTTGCAAATGAAGGACTTGACTGACCTAAAAGTTCAGGCCTCCTTTACGGACGCGGAGGCCACGAAGACCATCAAGGAAGGTGTCACAGATAATGGCACGGTAAAAATGAAGGCGGTCGGTGACAAATTCAGTGACGACCAAATCAAGGAACTGGTTGCGCAAGTCCGGTCGTTCAAGCCGGCGAAGTAAAAAGCATTTGAGATCCGTCAAACTGCGGATTGGGAACGACGGACTTGGGGCCTTGCCGATGAATTTCAGCCTGATGCCGGGAGAAACTTGAAGGTTGAAAACCAAGGGCCGAGAAACTAGCATCCGAGCCGTTTTTTGAGACGGCACACCAATGCTCCATGCAAGAAAACGAAGATCCAATACCGCCTCCACGCCCCGGCTGGATTCGCAACTGGCTGAGTCTGGCCGGAGCAGTTATCGCGACCGGCAGCGTTTTCGCGGTCTTGTTCCTGTTCGCCAGCGATTTCTTTCTTGCCCACAGCAATCCTTACATGGGGATTCTGGTCTATATCCTGGCGCCGCTCTTTTTCTTTCTCGGAGTCGCGCTGATGATTACCGGTTTGTGGATACAACGTCGGCAGAAAACAGGCAACGGAGCAATGGCGGTCAACTTGACCCGTCCACGCGACCGCAAATTGCTCGGGGCGTTCATCGCCGGGGCGCTTGGGTTTCTTCTGTGCTCCACAATTGGGAGTTATCAAACCTACGAATACACCGACTCGATCCAGTTTTGCGGCACGGCGTGTCATGTGCCCATGAGACCTGAATACACGGCGTATCTAAGCTCGCCTCACGCTCGTGTCGCCTGCGTTGAGTGCCATGTCGGCTCCGGGGCTGAATGGTATGTGAGGTCGAAACTCAACGGCGTTCGACAGCTTTACGATGTGGTGATGGACAAGATTCCCAGACCCATCGAGACGCCAATTGAAAATCTGCGTCCGGCGCTGGCGACCTGTGAACGGTGCCACTGGCCTGAAAAGTTTATTGGTGACGTGGACCGCACGGATTACCACTATCTCTCCGACCAAACGAACACTCCCTTTGCCGTGCGACTGTTGCTGAAAGTTGGCGGGGAACAACTCGGCGGTTCCATGTCTGGCATTCACTGGCACGTCAGCGAAAAATTCAAGGTTCAATACATTGCCACCGACCGACAGCGGCAGAATATACCATGGGTAAGCGTGACCAACATTGGCACCGGAAAAGTCACAATATTCAAGGAGGACAGTTTTCATGGTGATCCATCGAAATACAACATCTTCAGCATGGACTGCATTGACTGTCATACCCGGCCATCGCACCAATTTCTTTCGCCTGATGACGCCGTGGATGCCGCCATCCACGCCGGCTTGCTGGATCACTCGGTGCCGTGGTTGAGGTCTAATATTGTTGCAACGCTCATCGCTCCATATCAGACGACCGGGCAGGCCGTGCGCGAAATCTCATCCAGCCTGCGCGCCATTTACCCCAAAACGGCTGGCATAGACGGGCTGGTTACCGAAGCGCAACAGATTTATGAGAACAATTTCTTTCCCGAAATGAAGACCGACTGGCGCGTTCACCCGGACAACATCGGCCACAAAATCTCTGCCGGTTGCTTCCGTTGCCACGACGGAAATCACAAAACGGATGATGGAAAGCAGGTCATTTCCTCCGATTGCAACTTGTGTCATATTATTTTGACGCAGGGCAGCGGCAAGCAATTGCAACAACTCAATGCGGCTGGCGATGATTTTTTCCACATTGACTCGGTCTATACAGATCCAGCTTGTGCCATGTGCCATACGGGTTCACTTTGAAAAACAATTATGTGGTGGAATAAATGGGTTCAAAGGATGCACAGCGTGGCACCCGTCATTTTGATTTCGGCCTTCGTGGGCTGCAAACGCGACGAGGTCAAAGTCTATCGCATCGAACAGAATGAATCTCCGCAGATGCAATCTGCGCCTGTCCAACCTGAAACGACTTCCTCGGGCATGGGCATGCCACAGCAACCCGCCACATTACCACAAGTCAACTATCAATTGCCCGAAGGTTGGCAGGAAAAACTGCCGACCGAAATGCGCGTCGCCAGTTTAACCGCGCTCGGCCCGAATGGGGAATCAGCAGATGTATCGGTCATCCCGCTGCCCATCGTCGGGCAGGATTTGGACCTGATCAATATGTGGCGTTCGCAGGTACAATTGCCGGCCACAACTGACCCCGCCGCCGTCAAGCAGGCCGAGCCGGTTGCCGTTGGCACGGAGGAAGGCCGGCTATTCAACTTCGTGAGCGAGCAACCAATGATCGGACAGTCCCGCCAGCGGATTTTAGTCGCGGAATTGACTCGCGGCACGATGAGCTGGTTTTTCAAAATGACTGGCGGAGATGAGTTTGTAACTTCGCAAAAAGGGATTTTTCTGAAGTTTTTGAAATCGATTTCGTTTGTGGGAAGTACTGCGGCGGAAATTGCTGGCGTTCTTGCAACTCAAAACGAAAATGCCAATTCAATCTGGACAGTTCCATCTGACTGGCAGAGGTTACCGCCATCGCAATTTCTTTTTGCCGAATTTTCGATCACCGGTACAAACGGAGCAAACGCAGACGTGAACGTGGCGCAAATGGGTGGCGACGGCGGTGGTTGGCTGGCAAACGCAAATCGCTGGCGCGGTCAACTTGGTTTGCCGCAAATTGCGGAAGCGGATTTATCCATGCTGGCGACTACGATTGATTCTCGAAATGGTAAAATTCAACTCGTGGATTTTAACGGCACAGATGCCAAAACAGGCAAGCCCACGCGACTCGTCGGCGCGGTCGTGCCGCAGAACGGCCAGACGTGGTTTTATAAACTGATGGGGGACGAAACAATCGTCGCACAGCAAAAAGACGCTTTCATAAAATTTATCCAGTCGGCAAATTATGCCAATGCTCCTTGAGCGGCCGGTCAAAATCTTGCGTCGCTTCGGCTCACGGTGATTTTGCCGGTGTCCACCTCGCGTCAGTACAACACCCGCAGCGATCTTCATTTCGACAACGATCCCGTCTTCGGCAATAACTGCATTGTCGGGGTGCCGGTTTACGATTACGAGGCGCGACTGATGTATGAAGCGCCGTGAGGCTTTTATGCCGGATCGATCCGGGGTGGATGGGTTTCAACTGGCAGACTAAAGCGATGTCTTCCCAGTGCGTTTGGCTTTAGCCCAACGTGCTTTCGCTATTGCCGAGAGCTTGGCTCTTGCCGCCGCGCTTAGCCCGCTCCTTTTGGTCGGCGTTTTCGCGGCAGGCTTCGTGGATAGCTTAGCTCCTTTGACCTTCGCCCAGCGTGCTCTCTGCGCCGCCGCGATCCTCGCTCGGCCAGCCGCGCTCATCTTGCCTTTCTTCGGTTTCTGGATAGATACCGGAGCAGACGTGCCTAAAATGGAGCCAAGTTCCATGTTCAACGCCTCGATCTTTTCCTTAAGATTAACCGCGTGGCGTAGTTGTGCAGTGGTGAATGATGATAATTGATCGCTCATAGTGACGTGAGTATAGGACTCAAGCTAAGCGTGTGTAAAGTAGCCAATGTAAAGGGAACTCCTGCGCTCGAGAAAATCGAGGGCGGACTGGAAAAATGGCCTGCGAACCTGTGTCGAGGTAAGACAATCACGATGGGAAATAGGCACACTTGGTCGCGGGGCAGAATCCAAACGGGAAATGTCAGATTAGATGCGACCTCGGCGCCTCCTATTTTCCGGGCCGGTTTTGCAATTCCAGAGGCATCCCCAAAAGCGGGGATAAAATTTGGGTGCCCGAAGTGGCAGAGTTTGAGAATGAGTTCCTTTCCCATTGTCCTTATCCTCCTCTCACTTACTGCCATTGCGAAGGCCGCTTCAAGCGACGACAATCCGTTCATTGCCGGTAGTGACGTGACTTGGATGACGCTCGGGACAAATGAAAACGATTCGATGCCGATCGGCAACGGCGATTTGGCGGCGAATGTTTGGACCGAACAAGACGGGGATATTGTATTGCTGATTGCGAAATCAGATGCTTGGAGTGAAAATGGACAAATGCTTAAGCTGGGTCGGGTACGCCTCAATCTTGATCCCAATCCGTTTACAAATTCAGCCGCATTTACTCAGACTTTGAAATTGGAATCCGGTGATGTGGAACTCCGGGCAGGGAGCAATTCCGTTCGCATATGGGTGGATGCAAATCACCCGGTTTTACACGTGCAAGTCCAAACCGGAGCTCCCGTCCAGGTGAAGGCCACATCTGAAGTCTGGAGGACGAAGGAATATAGTCTCGATGAGCAAGCTGTTGATAGAACCGGATTGGGATTTTTTGAATGGGGAGGTTACCCTGACGGTTTAACATTTTATCCGGATACCATTTTCCAGTCAAAGGACAACCGGGTGTCCTCGTGCCACTTTAATACGCATAGCATTTACCCGCTGGTCTTTGAAAAAGAACACTTGGAATCATTGTTGCCTGAGTATCCGGATCCACTAATGCATCGCTGCTTCGGCCTCACGATGAACGGGGACAATCTGGTCAGCAGCGATAATCAGACCTTAAAATCGTTGAAGGCTTCAAGCTCACTACAGCTTGACATTTATGCGCTCACTGAGCAAACGGAATCGCCCGAGGCGTGGCGGGCTGATTTGGATGAGAGAATCAAAAAGATTGATGCGATTGAAATAAGCAAAGCCCGGACGGCGCATGAGAATTGGTGGAAAGAATTTTGGAATCGTAGTTGGATTAACGTGACTGGCGCATCGGATGCGGAAAAGGTTACCCAGGGCTATGCCATTCAGCGCTTCGTTACTGCCTGCGCCGGTCGTGGCGCGCAGCCGATCAAATTTAACGAGACGGCATTTACGGTGGGACATGATCTGCCGCCGGGCACGGTTCCGACCGGGGCAAACCATGACCCCGATTACCGGGCTTGGGGCGCGTGTATTTGGAATCAGGACACCCGCCTTATTTACTACCCATTGATTGCTGCAGGGGACTATGACTTGCTTGAGCCTTGGTTTGATATGTATTTGAAAGCACTGCCGTTGGAGAAGGCCCGGACATGGACTTACTACCACCATGATGGGGCGTACTTTCCCGAAACGATGTATTTCTGGGGCTTACCCAACCTTCATGATTTCGGTTTCAATAATCCCACTGTGGAATTAGAGAGCCCATGGGTGCGCTATCATATTCAGGGCACACTCGAAATCATCTCGCAAATACTCGATGTCTACGACGACACCCAGGATGCGCGCTATGTCAGGGAACTGGTTCCGTTGGCTGACGTCATTATCACCTTCTATGCGAACCACTGGCCGCGCGATCTGGATGGCAAGATTCACATGGCGCCAACTCAATCACTGGAAACGTATGAAGTGGACGCAGTCAATCCCACACCTGATATTGCCGGACTGAAAAGTGTCATTCCGCGGCTGTTGGCTTTGCCTGAACAATTCACAGCGTCAAAGCAACGAAATCTTTGGGCCAAGACGCTCAACGACTTGCCCCCGATTGCTATTGGTAAAACCGCGCACGGCAAATTGCCGCCCGATGGCGGAGGTGATGCCGATGGCCGGCCCACGATACTGCCTGCGGAAAAGTACGGCGGAACCCACAACAGCGAAAATCCTGAACTCTATGTGGCCTATCCCTACCGACTTTATGGCGTGGGCAAACCTGATCTCCAACTGGCTCGGAACACTTTTAACGCGCGGCGATTTCCAATGGAAAGAGCCTGGGGGCAGGATGGCACGCAGGCCGCAGTTCTGGGCATCACGGAGGAGGCCCAGAAGGTCGTGGTGAGTGAGGTTACCGCCTACGGGAACCAGCGGTTTCGTTGGTTTTGGGATCCTGAGTGCGGCGGCTCGGGCATGATCACGCTACAGTTGATGTTGATGCAATGCGACGGCAAGCGCATCCTGTTGTTGCCCGCCTGGCCGACTGATTGGACGGCCGATTTCAAACTCCATGCGCCCTATCAAACGACGGTGGAAGGCCACGTCGAAAACGGCAAGATTACGAATCTGCAGGTAACGCCGAAATCGAGGGCCGAAGACGTAATTGTTGAGCCAGTTGGCGGCACTTAACGCTGTCGACCCCGGGCTAGATAAAAACATTACCCGAGGGAATACTTTGCAAATCCGTTTCAACAACTCTCCCATGTTGCCGCAGACCGCAAACGGTGATTAACCCGTAATT
The DNA here is from genome assembly GCA_050008355.1 of Verrucomicrobiota bacterium. Taxonomy (GTDB): domain Bacteria; phylum Verrucomicrobiota; class Verrucomicrobiia; order Limisphaerales; family UBA11358; genus UBA11358. The sequence goes on along the minus strand of JBEKMT010000091.1, from coordinate 10,379 downwards.
CTACAAATGCTCCTGCCGAAAGGCCACCGTATTAACCTTATGAAAACAAAACCCTCAGTCCTGGGTCTTTCGTTGCTGGTGCTTGGCACGGTCATCGCGCAACCCGCCGACAGTTTGCTCAAATACGACTACCCCAGCCTGGTCGCACATGCCGACCTCTCTTTCGATACCCCCGCGCCGAGCAGACACGACGGTCTGCCCATTGGCAATGGCCGCATGGGCACGCTGGTTTGGACCACTCCCGCCGCCCTCCATTATCAAATCAATGACGACGATCTTTTCTGCTTCGGCAATAACACGCTGGCTTCTCCGCAAGGCCACACCGACTATTCCGCGGGCTGCGGGTACGTTGATATCAACCTGGTGGACTTCGGCGATGATGTCTTCACCGGCGGGAAATTCAGCCAGCACTTGTCAGTCTATGCAGGGTTGGAATCCGCCGACGGCGACGGCATCAAGACGCGAAGCCTGGCTTGGACGGATGGCGACGTCATCGCCACCGAAGTGGACGACCAGCGCAGCCAACCTGGAGCCATCAATATTGACCTTCGGATGCTGCGCTATGCGCAGAATTTCTCGGTCAAACCAAGCCCCTCGCCCCTCGGACCCCACGGCGCGCAAATCAGGTCCGGCGATCACGTGGCCATCTCGCGCCTGGACATCCGTGACGGGAAAATCCTGCTGACGCAGGAATTCACCGAAGGCAACTTTTACAGCGCCTCGGCCGTGGCCATTTCCGTGGTGGGGCGTGAATCCAAGGCGTCGTATTACAACGAACTGACCGTTCGTTTGTCCGCCGAACCGCGCCAGGGGAAGATGTTGATCCTCACCGCCGCCGCGGTCAGTTACGACCGCAGTGAAAACGTCGGCGACCTGGCTCTGAAGCAATTGGAGGCCGCGCAAGGCAAGTCTTTTAACGACCTGCTCCAGGACAACCGCACGTGGTGGGGCATTTTCTGGGCCAAAGGCTTCATTCATCTGCACAGCGCCGACGGGGTGGCGGACAACGTCGAGAAGTATTACACCTATTTCCTTTACCTCATGGGCTCCTGCTCCCGCGCCACCTACATGCCGCGTTTCTGCGGCGTTCTCTGGGGCACCGACGGCGATTTGCGCGAGTGGGGCTCGATGTACTGGTGGCACAACCAGGGTTGCCTCTTCGACGGTTTCACTCCCGCCAACCGGCCTGAATTGATGACCTGCGTGTTTAACACCTACAGTCGCTATCTGGACACTTACGCCCGCGCGGCACAGCAGCAATGGGGTAGCCAAGGCATTTGGATCCCCGAGACAACGTGGTTCAACGGCTTGGAAGATTTGCCGGAAAATGTCGCCGCCGAGATGCGTGATTTGTATCTGGTGCGAAAGCCCTGGAGCGAACGCTCAAAGGAATTTGACGCTTATGCTCTCAGCAAGAACGGCCTGAACAGCCGCTGGAATTACCGTTATACCGCCACCCAACAGGGCCCCTTCGCCTGGACTTCCCACGTCCTGTCCACGACCGCCAAGATCGCCAACCTCTATTGGCTCCATTACACCTATTGGCCCGACCAGGAGTGGCTGCGCACGAACGGCTACCCGGTGATCCGGGGCACCGCCGAGTTTTACCGAAACTTTCCCAACCTCTATAAAGCCGACGATGGCAAATATCACATTCGTCATGTCAATAATCTGGAAGAACAGCCCTGGGGCAGATCGGATACGCCGGAGGAACTGCTGGCCATGCGCGTCATCTTCCCCATCGCCATCCGCGCCTCGGAAATCCTGAACGTGGATGCCGACCTCCGTCCCCAGTGGAAGGAAATATCGGACAACCTCCAGCCCGTTCCCCCGGCGCCCCAACCCGGCGAATACTATGATATTTGCACCCCGGTCTCGGACGATACCGCGTTGTTCAACAGCCTGAAGGCCTCTTACACCGGACTCGGCAGCCGCAAGGGGGGCGACGGAGGAAACCTTGGCATCCTTTCCCGAGAGCCCGTCATCGCCGCCAACCTCGGCATGGGCGAGCTTATCAAGACGGTCGTGCCCGGCCAGATGCATTCCACCCCCGAAACCAAAGCTCCCGTCGCCCGCGGCGGCCGGAGCCAGTTTCGAAATCGCATGATCGAGGGCGAAGGGCCCGGAGCCATCGAGTTTGAGCAACTTGGCAACGCTTCCCACGGGCTGCAAAACGCCCTGCTCCAAAGCGTTCCTCCGTCCGCCGAAAAAGAGCCGGTCAACACTGTGTTCCCGGCTTGGCCGAAAGGTTGGGACGCCCAGTTCACGCTCGCCGCGCGCGGCGCTTTTCTCATCAGCGCGTCCATGCAGGATGACCAGATCGAATTCGTTGAAATCCTATCCGAAAGAGGCGGTCAGTGCATCATGCAGAACCCCTGGCCGGCGGGAGACCTAACTGTTTACCGCAACGGCCAGGCCGCGGAGGCCGTTTCGGGCAGGTTGCTGATATTGTCAACCACGGCCGGAGAACGCCTGGCCCTGGTTCCCAAGGGTCAAGCCACCCACGCAAAGACCCTCCGGTAGCGGAGCATCCAAGCAGCCCATTTCCGAAAGGTGAGATCACGACGTTCGCTTCAACGCCATTTTTTTCATCCGCGAAAGCAAGGTGGTCGGCTTTATGCCTAGAAGTTCCGCTGCGCCGTCCGCTCCTTTTATTTTCCACTGGAATATTTGCAAGACAGCCAAAACATTTCCACGTTCCCGCTGCTCCATTTCTGCTTGGCGGCGTGTTGGAGGACATTGTGCAATTCACGAACGTTGCCCGGCCAATCGTAAGATTGTAGCTTTACGATTTGCCCAGGGGTGAAGCGCGGCAGTTTCAAGCCGAGTTTGCGGGCTGACGCGGCGAGAAAATGCGCGGCCAGGGTGGGGATGGGCTCCTCCCTCGGCAATCAGGACGCCCCATACGGATGGCCAACGAGAACGACATCGCTGTCCAGACTGTCAATGGCGGCTTCTGTGGTTGCGATGTCATCGGCCGAGGATTTTGTCGGCGCCAAGATGGATTTTTCACGGCCTGCGGTTATTCTAAGGCGCAATCAACACCTGATCTTCCGGCGGAGATGGTGAACATTTTGCCGCGTGTGGACAGATTCAACAATTTGCCAGTAAACGGACGTGGCGATTGCGGGTCGAACAGAAGACTTTTTCCATCCAGCGACGGCGCAAAACCGAAAAAAGTGCTGACGACAACGTCTGCAAAGGCAGCACCGCTGATGCATTCTTTCATGCAGCCGTCGCGCTCGGCAATTCGTACCGGTGCATCATGTTGGTCCCGATGCGGCCCGTAAAATTCCCGCGCTTGGGCGAATGGCCCTTCCTTCGTAACCTCTGCTGTGCGACAGTAAAAATCAAATGCATCCTTCGGGAATCCCAGTCTCCACATCGTGCCAACCGTCAGTGCTGGCCAACCGTCATACGCACCCAGCGGTCCGTGGTCAGGACGGTCGGAAACGGCGGCGGCGGCGTCTTTCAGGCTCATCGCGCGCATCCAGTCGCGCATGAGCAACTCGCGTTTGACGAAGTCGGTCATTTGGCGGCGCATATCAGGCGTAAGGTCGTTTGCCAGCGCATTGCCGACATAAATGTAATCAACGCAATGCCGCAGTTCGACACGATTGCCGTCGTCGTGTAAACCATACCAAACGCCATCGCCGGGCTTGTAAAGCGACAGCACGGCGGGTAAGAGTTTCTCCGCGTCGGCGCGAAGCTCCTGGGCGCGGGCAACATTGCCTTTGAGCTCCTGAAGGGCGGCGTCCTGGCGCATCATCCATACATTCTGCGCGTTGCAGGAAGGAACGCGACCGACATAGGCTGGAGCACATTCAAGCAGGTTCTGGTTTTCTCCGTAGTCCGCCAGCGGACTGTCGGGGTGGGCGAGCGTTTTCCAATCCGTGGCCATTTCGTCCATGAGCTGTAACACCGTCTTGCTGTTCTCCAGTTTTTCATCAAGAAAAGCCAGGTCGCCAGTGACCCGAAAATAATCCAACGTCGTTTTGAAGATGTTGCAGGCGTTGAAAGCATAGCCGGTGATGCGGTTGTAGACATTGGTATCGAAGCCGTTGGTGTCGGTGAGATAAATGACCTGCCCGCTGCGCGGATTTTGCACCAGCCAGCGGCGCAAGGTGGCTTTCATGCCGGCAGGTTCAAGCAATGCCCACACCGTACTCTGCATAGACGCGTCCCAATAAAACTGCGTTCCCGGCGCTCGCTCGCCGCTGGTGATGAACGACCGCGGATGCACCGGAAACTGTGTGCGCTCCAGTTCCAGCATCGTGATGATCCCCATGTAATAATTACGCTTCAGAGCGGGGTTGTCCGTGATAAGCGCTGGCAGGCTGCCGGAAAAATGCTGATTGCCCGGAGTGAACGCATCCGCCCAGCGCCGCTCCCAGCATTTTTTAAAGCCTTCGAATTCCTCGGAGAAATTCGCGCTCCATTTCGCCACGTCATTGGATACTTTCTGAGCATTCGTTTCGTGTCCATCGCCCGCGATAAACTCAATCACCTGTTTGCCTCGTCCAGGAATGGTGACATTCCAAATCCAGCTTACGACGCCATTGTCGTTGGTGACCGAGTCGGGTTTCGTCGCGGGACGTAACACCGTTACGAAGTCAGCACGCTGATTCGTGTTGAGAACGGAAATTGCGTCCGGCTGGAGTAAACCTGAGACTGACACCTCGAGTTTCACGTTGGTTCTCGTTGCCAGCGGATTAGCGATTTGCAAGCGGACCATCACGGCGCGCTGTTCGTTGATCATCCGCGTGTCAGTCTCCACCGCGAAACCCGAGCAATTGGTGTTCCGTCGCAAAGCGCGATACGGATACCAGCGACATTCCGTGGCCGGATATTCCCTGCCCGCAATAGTCAGCGTGATTGGCGGATAACCAAAACGCGGCTTGCCGCTCCACAACCAATCTTCGGGATAACAAAAAAAGGAAGTGAGGTCGCGGTTGACCAACAGCATGTCGTGAAAATTATTCACGTCCGGAGGATTGGCCACGTTCTGCATCGGCAGCCAGTCCCCGGCCATCTCATCGAGCGACGGCACGCCAGACGATGCTTGCGCCAAAATGGGAAAAGTGAGAAAAGCCAAGACCATTGCCAGTCCGAAAGCCCACAATTGATTCAATTTCATTTGTTGATTTTGATTCAGATTCACATGTTTTTATCTGCGGCGCCAATGGGATTAATCGCCCTGACCAGAAGAACCCCGTCGTTGCGATTGAGACCGGGACGATAACAACGATAGCAACAAGTGGGCAACTTGCGAACAGTTGAGACAATTTATTTTGTAACATGCTTAGGGGTGACCATCGGTCACGTCAGAACAAGCCAGCCCGGGTCGAATCAAAATTGGCCACTCCGAGACGTTTGGCGATGCAACAATGCAAAGATCGACTGGGGATCCTGATCCAGGAGTTTCTGAGCGTAGATATAGTACCGTAACGGGCTTCGTTGATCATCCAGCAAATGTCCGTGCACTCGTCAAGAAGCAACCCGATCACGAAAAGCAATCAAAGTTCAGTGCGTCCTTTCGTGCCGATTTGACTGGCGGCTTCTCTCGATTGACGTCCCGCTTCGCTACGCTCAGCGGAACATCTTCGCGTTCAGCCTCCAGCTAAATCGACACGACCGGTCGCGTTAGTACAGTCCCAGTCCGTCGCCGAGATCGAGCAGGCATTCATGGACCAGGCTTACATGTCGGTCCAGGCCAAGGCCGCGCCGATCATGCGCGCGCCGTACCGCATTGGCTTCGAGATCGTCCATCGCAACAACGACAACACCCGTCTCGTCGGTATCTTCGTGTTTCGGGTGAACAAGGACCTTTATTACGCGCCGGTCTTTTTCATCAACGGCAACATCAAAGGCACCGACCTCTTTTACCGTCACACGACCAAGTCCTTCGTCCCGGCCACGGAGAGCTGGGTGGAATATCTGATTTCGCTGTCCGAAACCTCCGAGGGCAAGGGCGTCCCGATCTCGGAGCGCATCAACACCCGTCGCCAGATGAACCTGCAGGCGATCGTCAGTCCCCCGGACACGATGATGGCCCGCAAGTACGCGAGCGTGGCGTGGGAGGAAATGAAGGAGAAGGCGGCGTCCCTCACCGGTCTGCCCACCGACAGCATCCTCCGAAAATTCATCACCAATGACGGCGGCTTCGGTGCCATGAAGAAGATCGCCAGCGCCGCCCAAAACGACCCTGACTTCGCGAACGCGCTGTTCACGATGTCCGAACCCGAAAATTATATGCCCGACTTGAAACCGTATAAAGAAGAAGCGCCGCGCCCGGCTGTGCTGACGCTGCACCAGGATTTGATGAAGAACGCCAACGTCAAGTCGGCCTCCGCCGCCGATCTCACCAAGGGCTACATGTTCGAGGACAGCCGCCCGAAAGAGGCGATGAATGATCTCGTGTACGAGGCGAACGAGCGCGAGCTGCAATCCGTCACGTCGCCCGGCATTTATCATGTGCTGGTTGCCGACGGCTCCTCGCGCCGCATGATTTGCTCGTACCACCGCGACCTGCTCAGCGCGAAGAAACAGCTGAACCCGTCGGACGACGCCACTGAATTCGGCGGCTCGTTTACCGGTCAGCCCTACGAAACGACCAATGCTGGCAATGGTTTGCGCACGGTTCTGCCGTTCATCGTCATCGACACCGACGACCACAAATCGCGCTTCATCGATCTGCTCCCGACCGCCCGGACGTGGCGCGTGCTGGGTCATTACGAAAAAGAAATCGATCCGTCGGAAGTCGGCGCCGCCACTCCCACCGCGAACAAGATGTATCGCATGTACAATGCGAAAACGAAAACGATCTCCGATGCGTGGTACGTTTCCAAGGTCAGCGACAAAGAGCTCGGATTGAAAGACGTCGAGCTCGTGAAGCATTGCACCGACGGCACACCGACCGTCATCACGCTCAATCCGGATTACGACGGCTACGATCCGATCGAAAAAGTGTTCGGTAAACACTGCGTCTGGATCGAAATCAAATTCGATAAAGAACCCGCGCCGTCCAACTCGGATCACGATCGTTATCTCGTCCGGCCCGATGAATCCATCGAGTTCGGCGACCTGCACGCGATCAACAATTTTATTTACAAGCAGGGCTTCGTCAAAGGCGCCGTCGAAAAGATCAAAGACGAAATCTTCGTCCGGCTCCGTGCGGACCAGAAAAATTCACCCGCGTCCAAGATGAGCAAGGTCGCGGCGACCGCGGCATTGATGGTGCACTGCGCGCTGACGGAGGCCGACGCCACCGAGATCATCAAGCAGGCGTCCAAGGTCGTCTTACTTACGTCGGGGCCGCCGGTGATGACCAGCACCCGGCTCGACAGGGCCAGCTTGAGCGCCTCGCGCTGGCTTGGGGCGAGTTCCTTGCCGGTTCTGGCCTGGCACCAGACAACGGCCTTGTCAAAATCAATGGCTGGGAACATCGACGGGGAGTTGGCAAGACTTCGGAGCTGGTCAGAGAGATCTCCTCCGCACGCTTCAGATGCAGCAGAAAGATGAGCTCCTGACAATGAATGGTCTCCTTGATCAGGTCATTGCCAGTCAACATTCGTTGCAGCGTCTCAGGCACAACCCCGCCGATCGCTTCAGACCAGCCTTGAGCCGCATTTTTTGATTTTGTCATTAACTTGCAACGTTTAAAATGTCACGCGAAGGACGAACGAGCCCGCGTGCAAGTACCTACAGTCAGCAAGTTATGGTGATGAAATCACGCGATAAAATCGACGTGGATAATTTCTCCAGTGTGAGTCGGTGAAAACAAACATAGTGCCATTCAGTACATTTGTTTGCAACGGCTGCCAGTTTGGATTCGCGAGGTTGGTACAGGTTTCAAATATGATGGTCTGACCGTTGGCGCCGGTGAAAGTGAACCCAAACTGATCATTTTGCACGAGAATATTTGAAATCGGTGACGGCGGATTGAGCATTACCGTGGGCAACCCTCCGTAAGTTGCACTCCAGTTCGCGGTTCCGGACACGTAATAAACGACGGCTTGGCTATCCACGTCATAGAACACGTTCACACCGTCGAGGTTGGGGGCGTTGCCCTGAAAATAAAGCCCCGACAGGCTGCTGCAACCGAGAAATGCTTCATCTCCAATATCGGTAACACTGGCTGGAACAGTTATCCGGGTTAACCCAAAACAATCTTCAAAAGCGCTCACACCGATGCTGGTAACCCCATCGGGAATGACGTATGCATTGGTCAGACCTGCCGGATATTCGATCAGGGAAGTCAAGTCGTCATTAAATAAAACCCCGCCGACACTGGAGTAAAATGGATTTGAGGCGCTCACCGTAATTGCTGTCAGTTCATTACAGAAGGCAAATTCATTCCCGCCAAAGCTACTGACACCACTCCCAATTAAGACATTGGTCAGGCGGCTGCAACCGTCGAACACCGCATTGCCAAGGTTCACCACATTATCCGGTATAATCATGCTGGTCAGCCGAATGCAGGATGTAAACGCCCCATCGCCGATACTGGTGACACCATTACCGATCAAAACATTCGCCAGGTTACTGCATCCATAAAATGTGTCTGTCCCGATGGTGGAAACACCGTCGCCAATCGTGATCCCGGCAAGGCCAATACAATTGAAGAAAGCACTATCACCGAGGCTAGTGACATTATTGGGAATCACGACGCCGGAAAGACTGACGCAACCGGCGAACGCGTTGTCGGCGACACTGGTGACGCTATTCGGGATGGTATAAGAGCCAGCGAGGCCGTCGGGATATTCGATAAGCGTATCTTGATTTTTGTCAAAAAGAATTCCTCTTGAACTTGAATACGAAGAATTCAATGCACTCACCATGATGTTGGTCAAATCATCGCAGTCAGCGAATTCCACTACACCGATGTTGGTGACCCCGGCGCCAATCGTAATACTGGTCAGGTTTGTGCAGTCGCTGAAAGCAGTATCGCCGAGGGAAACAATCGTGTCGGGAATAATGAAATGGGTTAAACTGCCGCAGCCCGAGAATGTGCTGTTTCCAATATACATAACACTATTGGGAATGGAAATATCAGTCAGACTGCTGCAGCCGGAAAAGACTGCGTCTCCGATGCTGTTCACGCCGCTTGAAATAGTGACATTGGTCAAAGCGCTGCAACCTTCAAAAATATAATCTCCAATATTGGTCAGACTGCTGGGAATTGTGACGCTGGTCAGGCTGGTGCAATCATAGAACGCAAACAGATCGATGTTGGTGACGGTGTCGCCAAGTGACAGGCTGGTTAAACTGATACAGTCGTAGAAGGCAGTTTTCCCGATACTTGTGACGCCGTTGGGGACGGCAACGCCAGTCAGGCTCGTGCAGTCATTAAATGCCGCTATTCCTAGATTGTGGACGCTACTGGGTATCGTGACATTGGTTAAGTTGAGACAATAGGCGAACGTAAAATTTCCTATGTTGGTAACGCTGCCGGGAATGTTTACGCTGGTTACAGCGGTAAATGCAAAAGCATAATCACCAAGGTCTGTAATTTGCAGGCCATTGGTCGAGGACGGGATGATTAACGACCCACCGGAGCCCGTGTAGCCGGTGATGGTGAGGGTGCCGTTATTGGTCGCGTATGTGAATTGCGCCAGAGCGGGCGTGGACAGCCACAGCCAGCTGACCAGCAGGAACAACGCTGGCAGCCAATTGGGGCCTGGGTGCGTTGCAAGTTTTTGGGCGGGATTCGCGTCATTCATTTCGGATTTCCCTCTTGGTTTCTTGCCCACGACCAGCGTAGACCTTTTTTGAGTTTCTTCCTGCTCCACGGGTTTGCAAGTCCTTTTTTCAATCCATACCGGTATTTCTCGGGCAGTGCGGACATTTCGTTGCCTTTCTGGGCGATAAATCATTTTTTCTCCCAAATGCAGGGACTCCTCCACTCTGGCTGATGGCTTGAGGACCCAAACGCTTCTGTTCTCACGCGACCGGTCAGGCGAGCACAGTGTGCCAGCTTCGTTTCGCCGCAAGGCGCGATCGCGGAAAAATTCAATAACCATGTCCAACCGGTCTCGTAGGGGCAATCAAACTCCATGGTGGGGCGTCTGGCGAAGCCGGGCAGGTGTAGGTGGACTCAGGTTGAAAACGGGGAGTTTAAGACGCTGTCTGTCGTGTCGCGAAGGCAGATTGAGTCAGTTGGTCAATGGTCAAACTTAACCGCCGTGAGTTGCACACATTGCGACGCTCCGGTCGTCGCAAACTGCTCCTTAGTGAATTCCAAGTGCGTCGAAAGACGAATTTTCTTTGTCCGTTTAATCTTTTTATTTCGCACTGCAAGGTGAATGATTGAATTTGCCTATGCCTCAGCCATCCGAACGCGAAATTGAGGTGTTCAATGTTGCGCTTGAATTACGCGC
>JBEKMT010000090.1:0-19463 GCA_050008355.1 Verrucomicrobiota bacterium | reverse complement strand
GGCATGCTCCTTAAGCAGCTCTGGTTATTTGATACCAAGGTCACCGACCTCAGCCCGCTCCAAGGTATGCCGATTGATACATTGAATTTAGGCGGAACCAAAGTCTCTGACCTATCGCCTTTGCGCGGAATGCCGCTGGTTGAACTTTCGTTCCTTACTTGCAGTGAGGTCATCGACTTCTCGCCGCTCGCGCGTGTCACCACGCTCAAATTTCTCACTTTGCCGCAGCAGGCGAAGAACTTCGATTTCCTTCGGGCACTGACCGGGTTGGAACGCATCGGTTATGGGCAGGACGGTTACCTTCCTGACAAAACAGCGGCTGAATTTTGGCAGGAATTCGACGCCAAAACGATATCGGAAAGCAAGCAGCCATGAGCTCTCATCGCGAAACCGCCGGAGAAGCGCCCAGTACTTTTGGAAGCAAAGTGCCAAGGCGGCCCGCTCCTGTGCCGACGGCTCTACCCATTTGCTCAAATTCCTGCACCTGCAGTACGCGAAGAAGCTTGGGCTGGAGTTCGAGAGAGATATTACCGCTTGCGAACGTCGCAATGAACTCGACAGTCAAGTATTTCGGACGCGTGAAGACCAATGTGAATTTGATTTTATCCTGGTGGGTGCGGACTTTAACCTTGCTCTTCGTTTTTCAAGCGCAGGCGGGGAGTCACGCGCAACAACTCACATTTGCCAATCCCGTTCCTTCCACGCAACTGCTCGGCGGCAGCATTGGCATGGTGAAAATCGTCATGCTGAACACCAACGGAAGCCTGGTGACCAATTTGGCCGGGCCAATCATTTTAAGCGTCGCCGGGCCAGGAAATTTTTCGCTGGCGGAGACCAACAATGTGACCAACGGCGCGGCGGCTTTCAACTTTTCCTCGGCGGCATTAATTCAGGAGGGACTGTACAGTCTGGCGGCCACGAGCAGCGGTTGCGTGCCCGCCTTTGAAAACATCGGCGTGGAAACGACCCTGCTGCCGCCGCAAGGTTCGATCCTCGGCGGAGCGCGGGCCAAGCCCTCCACGGGGCCGAACAACATTGACGCCTTGGAAATCGCCTGTGGCCGGACGTTCGCATTGAGCATGCACTATTACAACTGGGCCGACAGCGCGTTTTCCAATGCCTCGACATTTACGCAAACGCAACCCATAACTGACGACGCGGCCAACAACCGCATTCCGGTTGTGTCCTGGGACGCGACGAATCTCACCGACATCCTTTCGGGAGCCAATGATTCCGCGATCACCAACGCGGCCATCGCGATGGCCGCCTTTCAAGGTCCGATCCTGCTGCGTTGGGCATGGGAGATGAATCTGGCCGGAACAAACGGGAAGGCGTGGGTCTATCTCGGCTACCCGACGAATGGCAGCAATCCGACGTCCGCCCAAGTGGCTGCGGCGCAAACCAACTTTGTAAAGGCTTGGCGGCAAATCCGGAAAATTTTCGACGCGAATGGAGCGGCCAACGTGATCTGGCTGTGGAATCCCGGCGCAGGCAACGATTCCGCGCCAGGCCAATCCGCCGGCGGCTACACGGACGGATTTTATCCAGGTGACACCTTTGTGGATTGGATCGGTATCGATGCCTACAACCGGCAGGACGACACCTTTGCCGACACTTATATTTATGAACCGAGCTATGGCTACACCAACATGACCGCGCACGCGAAGCCGCTGCTCATCGGCGAGACCGGCGCCTACTTCACTAATGAGGCGCATCAAATCACCTTCTTTGACTCGGCGGCGGGTTCGTTGCAGACCAATTTTCCGCAGTTGCTAGGATTTATGTATTTTGATGCGAGCGGCAACGATGACTGGAGCCTGACAATTTCCGGCGCGACCAACGGGTTGACCGAGTTCAGCAATCTGATGAATAGCACTTATCTCAACGCCACTGTGCCTCACTTCTTAAATTACGAGCAATTTCATTCTTTCAGCGCGCGAGTTCATGTCGCGCCCGCGGCAAGGATATTTGAAGGCGGCATAGTGGGCATCGGAGCGTCAGTAGACAATCTTTATTCCAACCTGCCCACAGGAAGAATTGATTTTTACAGCGATACAAATTATTTGGCCACCGCAGCGCTCTCCGGGGGTTCGAACGGCTACTGCCAGGTGCAATCTTTTGTCGACGTCACGAATGCGGGCACCCACTGGCTGGCGGCGGTTTATTCAGGCGACGCCAACAATAGCGCCGGGCAATCCTGGCCTGTGCCAGTCAACGTGCTCTCGCCGCCGTTGACTTTCCGCGGCATCCGGGCCACGAACGGGACGGTAGAATTGGTTTGGAACAGCCTTACCAACCAATCGTATCAAATCCAATTCTGCACGAATCTGACCAAAGCGGTCTGGAACAATCTGGGAACTACGGTTTTCGCGACCAACAGCACAGCGGCAATGAGCGACACTTTCTCAGGGGCAGATCGGTTCTATCGCGTGGTCGCATCTCCTTGAAACCAGCCTTTGCCATATGGCCTTGACCGGCCATTCGGTTGTGGCGCAAATTTCTCCTGCGCTTGTTTGGGTCACCAATTCCTCGATCAAGCTGGAACAAGTTATTGGTGACGTGGATTGGGCTCCTCGTTCGAACACTGCCAGCCAAACTATTTCCCGTTTCAACATTGAAGGGACGGACATCAGCTCGTCCTTTTTAAGCGGGACTAATCGAATCCTTATCTTTGGCGACACCATCGGCACAAATGTTTATTACAATGCCGCCGACCTGATCGACTGAAGCACTGCTGCTCAGGGAGACGAAGGTTGGCTGCTCAATTTTTACACCAACAGCGTGGGCTCAGATAAGTTTGCAAGGCCAATCGGCAACGGCATGGCTGGCGACGACACGCCAAAAGGTGGCATCGGTATTTCCGGTGTGAACTACTTCATCTGTAATGCCGGCTCCAACCCCAACGGAATTGATTCGACACAAAAGCACGCGGACGACTATTCTGTGCTGGTCACGTTTCACCAAACCAACCTGTAGTTCGAAACCAATTGAACCATCTCGGCCATCACTAATGGCGGTCATTTCATTATTGATCATTCTTCGAAAAAGTGGCGAGGACTCTCGATAGGTTGATGGAGTTTGTTTTGATGGAATTGATGTTCAAAGTCCACGGGGATTGGTAACCCAAAGCGCTTTGCAACCGCTCGGGTTTATGAACAGTTTCAACGTAATCAAAGATCCTGATTCTCGCCCGTTGAAGGAAAGCCGGTAATTGGTCTGCGAAACACTCCGTTTTGAGCGTGGCAAAGAATGACTCGGCCAGGACATTGTCGTAACACTTGCCTTCGTGGCTCCTGCTGACATCAGTGCCAGTGGTTTGGCGGTTTGTCATGGAGGACATCGTCAGGGACAAGCAGGGGGCGACGCTTGGCCAAGGCGCGACTTCAATAAACGATCCAGCGATGAAGGATTTTGGGAGCTTGGTGTCATGTATAAAGAGCTTGTATTTTTCGTGTCTTGGGACGAACCTGGTTTGATAAACGATCCGATAGTGAGTGCGCGAATGGCCAAGGTGTTGGTTATGAATTCATTGAAACTCTTGCATTGGGGTGGGGGGAAGGCCAGTTTCAATAAACGATCCGGCGGTCGTTAGAGTGAGGCAGCGTTCACGCTTATGAAACCGGCAGCCACCAGCAGAACTGTCTTTGATAAGGTTGCAAACGTCAGCTTTTTTCTAACTGCCCCGCCAGTCATCGTAGCCTTTCTGGGTCATGCCGATAGATGGTCAATGGATATGCAGGCAGTTTTTGTTTTTAACGGGATGATTTGCGAACTTGTTGGTTTTATATTGGGGGTCGTGAGTTTGTTTGGACGTCGGATGAAATCAAAATCCTTTCCGCTGGCACTTTTCGGAACCTTCATTGGCGGTATTTCTGGGTGCTTATTCCTTTTTGGTTTTTTAGGTGGTCGTGCGGGTTTCGGTGGCTAGTCAGTTAGATGAATGGATGTGCAGAAATTGCTGCCTAACAAGTATTAATCCCGGACAGTCAACCCGCAAATGGAACATTGACGAAAGAGTTTCAGTTTTCCGCTGAGCGGCCAACCGACAAAGCGCTACAGCTTAATTTCTCTTCTCAGCCCAGACACGGCGCACCCGGCTAATCGCCTTGACTGACTCAATTGAGCAGAAGTGAGCACCATCTTGAATTTCCAGTACCTAAAACCCGTTTTCCTGCTCCGAGATCAAGCTTGCCGGCCAGTCAGAAACGCTCTTGCAGTTTACCCCCCCCGCTATTCGTTCAAATCGAAGACGGCTGCTCCTTTGTGTCCTTGTATACATCCCGCTTGTGCGTTCGTTGCAAGTAATTTATTCTGCGCGTCTTCTGAATTTTGTGGTGAAGATTGAATTCCTTTCACCCGCCCCACTCGGAGAAATGTTGGTATACGAAAAGTACCTAATCCTCCACAAAGTAATTTGGCTTGTCGTGCTTCGATTGCTCTTCGTTTTCATTTGTTGGCTCCTGCATCGGCAGACATTTGCAGAAATCGTGCCCGCCTGCAGGGGTGCAAAGGCCTTGTCCCGGGCTGCCACCTGCCGGCGGTGCTTTTCCAAACCGAAGTGAAACATTGAAAAACCCCGATGTTGAGAGACGCCCAACATAAATCAAAATAGACTTGCAAAAATGCGGTCGCGGCAAAATAATTAATAAAAGAAGCTGCACTGATTGTGGGCGACTGGCCAATTGATGAAGCGCAGTTGAATCTTTTCGGAATGAATTGCACCTCTCAGCATGGTGCTTAGTTTTGCAGGTTAATGGGCGGTATGTGCTCACGGGCAACGATATTCGTGTTGGATTCGATTGCAAAGAGCAGATCATAAGAGTGTTGGTAGTAACATAGGCCAAGAAATGCAAAACGAACCAATTAAATGTTAGGCGTATGAGAAGCAGACTGACATCGTTATTCGTCGCGCTGACATTACTGGCCAGCATTCGCCAAGATGCCGTGCATGGGGCGCAGTTTTTTCGTATTTCTGGCCCGGCGGCGACAATTATCATTGCCTATGATGCGGATGGTACGCTGATTTGGAGCAATGCAGAGACCGGCAACAACTACAGCATTCAAACCGTCAGCGCCCTCGGCGTTGGCAGACCGTGGCAGAAATATGTCCAGCTCAGCGTTACCCGCAGCGTCAACACCAACCATATTGCGTTGAACCTGCCCGCTGGGATGGCGCTCATTCCAGGAGGCTCATTCACAATGGGTGATAATTTGGATGGCGAGTTCGATGCCATTCCGACAAACGTTTTTGTTTCAGGCTTCTTCATGGATACGAATCTGGTGAGTTCCAACCAGTGGGCTGAGGTTTATGCGTACGCCATTAGCCAAGGTTACACATTTGCGAACGCGGGTGGGGCGAAGGCGGCCAATTACCCCATTGAGGATGTAGACTGGTATGACTGTTTGAAGTGGAGCAACGCACGGTCGCAGCAAGCTGGGTTGACACCGGTGTATTACGCGGATTCAGGTCTTACCGAAGTCTTCACCAGCGGAGACTATGACACTGCGGTATATGCAAATTGGGAGGCGAATGGTTACCGGCTGCCCACGGAGGCGGAGTGGGAGATGGCGGCACGGGGAGGCTCGGGCGGGGAGAGGTTTCCGCTTGGAAACACGATTTCGTGGAGCCAGGCGAATTATTACGGTGATCCCCGGTCGCTATCTGCAAATGGATTCACCTATGACAACTCCACGCTGATTGATTATGATCCTGTATTTTCTGGAGGAGACGGTCCGGATTATCCCTACACGAGTCCGGTGGGATATTTTCCTAAGAACGGCTATGGGCTGCATGACATGGAGGGCAACGTGTTTGAGTGGTGTTGGGACCAGTATGCAATTCCATATGGGCAGCCGACGACCACGAATCCCACCGGGCCTACTGAAGACGACCCGATGGATTATGTGCGGGTATTGCGCGGTGGTAGCTGGTTTGACACCGCCGATAAAGCGCGCTGTGCCTATCGCGGCAGTGTATTTCCAAACACTGTGGGCGACGCCGCCGGTTTTCGTTGTGTGAGAAAGCTTTAGTCGTTGCTCAATTAAGCTTGAAGGCATTTTGAGGCGTAACCAGAAAGTCGCCGGAGGGCCGCCTGGCGCAAGGATGCCAAAGCGTGCAGGAAGCGTTCAAAATTCGCGGAGCGGCTTTTAGTCCTCCGGTCTCCGGCGCTCCGAGTTCGTCGGTTCTTCACATTTTCCAATTTACATGGTATATACCATGGTTCGTGCTGGAGGTTGACGAAGTGGAAATTTTGGATCACGAAGGATATTAAGGTTGAGGAAGGCCGAAAATGTGCGTTTTAGGCCAGAAACAAATTGCGGATTGAGTGGGATTTGCGCGTCAGCGCAACTTGAAGAAGCGTAGTCCGAATCAGAACACCAGCTCCTGTCCTAAAATGACCTTTCTTCGGTTTGGCGGTTGGGAATTTTGGTGTAAAGAAAGGCACCATGAATACCAGTGAAGATGGACGGCGGCATTATCGAAGGGAACTGACAGTCGGAATCGGATATCAATTCGTGATCTTCAGGAACCTTTGCAGCTCTCAACCGCTTAAGTCTCTTTGCTCGTTGCTCTATGTTTTCAATCTTCTTATAAGGCCTTTCGCCTTGCTCGAATTGTTTTATGGCTTCGGCCCGGCGTTTCTGGGCATCCGTCTACGACTACTTGCTTACGTCGGACTGGCGCAGACGCGAGTTCAGGGCATCCAGCGGGTCTTGGAAGGCGCCGAAAATGATGACCTGCTCGCCGCGGGAAGAATCTGCTGGACCAACGTCATTGCGGCGTGAAGCATCGAGATTTGGGACTCACAGAAAATATCCGCCGTTTTACGTTGCTATGTGGTCACCGTGCGTAGAAGCTTGAATATGAGCAATAGCCTTCAACAACACTCTTTCAGGGAAATCAACAAACAACTCCGCTTCCGGTTGATTGCCGACGGGCTGGATTCGGTCCAAGTGCTGGTCACCCGCAGGTCCGGGAAATACCGATTCAACTTTACGGGTTCACCTGAACAGGTCGTCAAGGCTGAAGCGATTCTTGCGGCCTGGGCCTGAACCCGCCACTCTTTCCACGCTTGGTTAACTTTGGTGGCTACCGACCAGTTAGCGCGGCCATGTCTTCATCGCCCGTATGTCGTGTGCTTTGTAAATATCGCACGCGGCGGTAGACCCCTACCGTGCCCATTTTTTGATCGGTTATATCCATTGAAAACTCTGCGGATCCGGGTGGTGATGGAGAATCCATAAGCAGCATGGCTGACAATTGAGCCAGCGCGCAGAACGGAGGTTTTTCTTGGCTGACCCGCCGTGGACTTTTGGCGACTGATCCAAACATCTTGTGGTCACGGGCATTAGCTCAAGCGGCGGCGTTAATACCAACTCTCTTCAATATCGTCCAGCTTTGCACGATAGTCTTCTCAGGCGCAGACTTATTTTCCAAGTCGAAACAAGCTTGCTCCTGCCGCCGTCGGCGTGGAGGCGACAATATTCGCGGCATTGGTGGCCTGAGTTGTCTGGGCAGAAATCCACCTCAAGGGCAACCCGCTCAACTGAGATTGTTGCAGTAGGAAGTCCTGAGCAAACAAGGGCCAGGAAATGGTGACGCCGGCTTGGCCGGTTGCTGGCGCCACATTTAAGGCTGGACGTGGTTCCGGGTCATAAGGGCCCACCGGCCCGTTGGTGGAAGTGCTCTCAAAGGCGCCTACGTCCCGGGCGGCTTTTCGAATCCTCCACTGTCGATTGGTGGTCTCGTTTAAGTAATATTCCCGCCCCGGCAGCCCATAAACCGCTGCATTGGCGGCACCAATACACGCGCTGGAGTTCGTGATGGTATAGTCCTGCGCTGCCGCATTGCGGAACCCGGGCGTGGCGCTCTGAACGGTGCCCGTTAATGGTGTGGAAGCAATTCCAGTCTGCAACCAATTGTTGAACCCCCTCACCAAGCCGGTGGCAGGCGATTCCACCAGGAAGGGCAGGGTAGTGCCGAAAATGATGTTGTCGTAGAGCCCCGCGTTCATGCTGGTTCCGTCCGCATTGGAAACGTGCACGAAGGCGGCCGACCCGCCGTTGCCCGCAAACGTGTTGTAAATCGCCTCCACATTCAAGGTGAGGTTTGTCAGCCCCGCATCGTTGTAGATGGCGACTATCTGCGAATCATTTTCCGGTGCGCTATTTTGGACAATGACATTTCCCCGCAGGATCAGTGTCTGGCTGAACGGGCCGGATCCACTGAAATCATCATCGGTCATCAGGTCGCCCTCGTACGATTTGGCACGCGCAATCCAATTGTACTCGAGCGTCGCGTAGCGGCAACGGATATGAAAATTCTGGGCTTGCACCGGGTCATGAATGTAACAGTAACGGAGCGTCAACCACCCGCCATATACGTAAATGTTGTGGCTGGGTGCGGTTGAAGAGGCATTGGTGTTGCCATTGCCGGTGAACTCGCAATATTCCAGGGTGGCCTCGCTGTCCTGGGTGCCACCCGTGAGACCGTTGTCATTGTGGTCAAACACGCAATCCTTGATGTAAAGATTTGTGGTGCTGTTGTAATATCGAATGCCTGCTGAATTATCCGTGGCCGTCCGGCAATGCCGAAAGATGATGCCGGATACGTTGTAATTCGCCGCTCCACTGAATTGCCATCCGCCCCGCCCCCGGTCACCCGCCGAATAACTGCCCGGTGCATCTTCTACATTGTTCGTGCCAAAATCCCACACCGGCTGGTGCGCGGGATCCAGGGCATGGATGTCAATCGGATTGGTCACGCTGGCCTGCGCGGTGAGATACACTCGAAACGCATAGGTCCCGGGTGCGATGATCACTTCATCGCCTGCCCGGGCGGCTTCAATCTTGGTATAATTATCGTTGGTGGTGACATTAATCACCGTCGCCTTGCCGCTGTTCAACAGGGCGAAGGTGAGTAAAATGAATACAGCGGGTCGCCATGACCGGCATGAATGGCTCATGTAACATATAATAGCACGGTTCACGCCGCAGCCACGCGAAAAACCCGATCGCTTTTCACTGCAAGCCCGAATCCGCCATCACCCTTCTCAGCGCCTGGCAAAACTTAAGAAACGCCGGTGAGGGTTGATAGAAATTCAAGGGGACTCATCAGCTCGCGACGGTTTGAGCCCCCGGCAAACGGCAAAAGCACCCCCGCCCGGAGAGTCGTTGAAACCATTAGACCGATTGCAGCCGTGAAGAGCGGTGATACAGTGCTTTCCTCTTACACGGCCTGCTGCAGCGCATCAGCTAGTTCTTCCGGCGTCAACGTAATTGGATTTGCCTTCATGCTGCTTGCCTGAGTTGCCTTCGCAACCAGTTTGTCAACGTGTTCCGATTTGACGCCGTAAGATCCGAGTCGCGGAATGTGGAGCTCGTTAATCAATTTGCGAACCCAATCCACGCCCGCGTCGGCCGACCCATGTTCGTCCCCAGTGCAAATGCGCGCGATTCGCTCATAACCTTTCAGCGCCGGACTTTGCTCGTCACGCCGGCGAAGGGCACGGATATTTGCCGCCATCACGTGTGGCAGGAGTGCGGCGCAAATCGCGCCGTGAGGCGCGCCGGAAAACATCCCACCGATGGGACCAGCGAAGCCATGTACGGCGCCGAGACCGGCGTTCGCCAGCGCCAGGCCGCCAAACAAGCTTGCCAGCGCCATATCCTCCCTGGCTAATTTGTTTTGACCGTCATGAAATGCAATCTGTAACGACCGCGCTGCGCGGCGGAGTCCTTCGGCGCACAAACTATCGGTCATCGGATTGGCGCGTAAACAGACGAACGGCTCGATGAGTTGCGTCAGGGCGTCCAGCCCCGTGCGCGCCGTGACAGCCGGCGGCAAATCACAGGTAAGTTCAGGATCGACGAGAGCAATTTTGGCGAGCATTAACGGGCTGCGCAGGCTGACTTTCAAACCGTGTTCGGGAGAAGCCAGCACGGCGTTGCGCGTGACCTCCGCCCCGGTTCCTGCGGTCGTCGGAATGGCGATAAATGGTGCGGATGGTTTTGTCAACGGTTTACCACGCCCGATGATCTCAAGGTAATCGAGCAAAGCTCCGTCGTTCGCCAGCATTGCGGCGATGGCTTTGGCTGTGTCCAGCGCGCTGCCCCCGCCGAATCCGATGACACATTCGCAATGCTCCTTTTTCCCAACCGCTACACCGCTTTGGACCGTGAAAATGTCGGGTTCGCCGACGACGGAAAAGGTCGTTGTCCGGATACCGGCGTCACGAAGCGACGCCACCATTTTCTCCGCACGAGAAGCAGCCCGGCCCGTCACCACCAAGACGCGTTTGCCGGATTCGCCGGCCAGCGTGCCGATTTCTCGCAACGTGCCCGGACCAAAAATAATTCGCGTCGCGGTGACAAATTCAAATTTCATAGGCTCGGGATGGGTTTCAGGCTTTAGTTTGTTTCAAGCAGCCTTCGCGTTGCCGTTTACCAGCCTTCATCTTCGGGAAATACATTATTGAATTTTACGCTATGCCGCGGCTCAGCCATCATCGAGGCCACTGCGTCGCGCCAGACCGGATAATGGAGTGTTTCCTTGTGCGCCGCGACAGCAGCCGCATCGCGATAGACCTCCACCAGGACGAACTGCGCGGGATCCTCCTGCTGCTGGACGAGGTCGAATCGAACCACGCCCGGCTCTTTCAAGCTCGACTGCGCATTCGCCAGCGTGGCTTTTTTGAAGGACTCGACGGATTCCGGTTTGACATGAGCATGAACGTGAACAATGAACATATAAAACGAATACGCTAAACTGCCAAAGAGCTCAAGTTTATGGCGGTTTTCACATGATTCAACGGACAATCAGGCATTTTCTCGATTCGTCCACGCGCAACTTTCCATCGGAATGTTTCCCAGCAAGCTGGCGCTAGACTATTGGTGGTAACTGGGCAACGCCTTGGGAGCAAGCAGACGCAACACGGTCCGGCGATCGTGGCTGATTGCCGCCGCCTTGAATTCCGATGGAATTCATAATAAACTGGCGGGAATGAATCCCAAACCGAGTCACCTTCTCAGTCCGTGCATATTCGTGACGGCGATGTTCATTGGAACGACGGCTTTCTCTACCGCACTGCTCGCGCAATCGGAGTCCGCCGAACTGAATATCGAAAAATCCATGACCGTCTTGCCCTTGGATCAATCGGCGAGCCGCGGCATCACCACCCGGGATCCTTCCAGCATCATACAATGCAAAGATGAATACTGGGTCTTTTATACCGGCGAGGGCGTGCCGTCGTATCATTCGAAAGATCTGGTGACGTGGCAACGAGGTCCGGCGGTTTTCAAAACGGCACCAAAATGGATTGCGGAGATCGTTCCGGAAAACCGCCACATGTCCTACTGGGCTCCCGACATCACCAAGTTAGGCAACAATTATCTACTTTATTATGCAGTATCGTCGATGGGGAAAATGACATCAGCCATCGGCCTGGCCACCAATCCCACGTTGGACCCGAATGATCCGGCCTATCATTGGACTGACCAAGGATTCGTGGTGCGGACGCAGGAGGGTGACGGCTACAATGCCATTGACCCGTGCATTTTTCACGACAGCGACGGTAGCCTCTGGCTCACGTTTGGCTCTTATTGGAGTGGCATCAAATTGATTCAGCTGGATCCCCGGACTGGAAAGCGCATCACGGCGGATTCGAAAGTGTTTTCCCTGGCTTACAATGACTCAATCGAGGCTTCGTATCTGTGCAAGCATGACGACTATTACTATCTGTTTGTGGATTGGGGCTCATGTTGTCTGGGCACCAACAGTTCCTACAACATCCGCATCGGGCGGAGCAAGACAATCACTGGTCCCTACTTGGACAAGGTCGGTTCGGATATGCTTAAAGCCGGCGGCAGTGAATTCCTGCCAACCACCAACGGCCCGCTGTTCGGGCCCGGACACGCGGGGACTTTGCATGCTGAAGGCAGGGAGTGGTTCACATCAGATTTTGAGGGTGACATCCGCATGGATGGCAAAGCGACCCTGGCGATAATGCCGCTCCAGTGGGATGCCGACGGATGGCCAGAGGCGACCGTGAATGACGTCAAGTTTACCCTGCCAGCAAAAACTCCTACGAAATAGATGATACCCATCAGACGCTACCACCTCGCCACACCGGACGGCGCGCATTGGCAGCGGGCGCGTTGGCTGGTGTGCATGCTAACGTTGTGGTGTTTTGCCTTGAGCCCGCGCGCTATTGAGAGCAATGCGGTCCCGGCGGCAAGTGCGCCCCGGTTCGCGAACAGCGCCGCGCCGTTAGCATGGGGTGGTGGGACGAAAGTTCTACTGGTGGGTGGTGGTTCCTCCCATGACTTCCATAAGTGGTTTGATGAGGTCGATGGAGCGACGTTGCGCGCTACTGGAAAGTTTTCCGTGAACTATACCGAAAGTTCCGCGACCGCCACCAAAGCTTTGGCGGACGCCGATGTGTTGGTTTTAAGCACGAATCAGAAGGGTTTTGACACGCCCGAATTTCGCGCGGCGTTGATGACATTTGTTGATTCAAGCAAGGGCCTTGTGCTATTGCATCCGGCGGTCTGGTATAATTGGCCCTGGCCCGAATATAACGAACAACTGGTGGGAGGCGGTTCGCGCGACCACGAGCCTATCGGGGAATTTGCGGTCAAGGTGGTCAAGGAACACCCGGTCACTCTGGGTCTGCCACCGAAGTTTATGGTGACAGATGAGTTGTATCACGTAGCGCTTGATCCGGGTACAGCAACCGAAGTGCTCGCGCAGACTTCTCCGGCCAAGGGCACGCAACAGACCTACCCCAGCATCTGGATTGTGAAACATCCGAGAGCGCGCATTGTGGCCATCGCACTTGGCCATGACGGGCGGATGCATGAATTGCCGGAATTTAAACGTTTGCTAGTAAATAGCGTGGCTTGGTCTGCTGGCAGAGATTAAAGGGCTCAAGCCCTCGCAGCGCTGTTTAAATTCTGAGGCGCGATCCGCCCCGCGCACGGCGCGAAGACATGGGAAAAGCTGGCCGGCCTTTGGACGCCGCTCAAAAACGGCCCGACCTTCCGGTCCGAATGGCATGCCCTCCCCCGGTCCCGAATTCTTGAAACGCTCACCTACTACAATCGCGTCGCTTGGCTCAGCTACCCGGTTTTCGGGATCTGGCAACGGTTTCTTGACAGTTATGACTCCGGCACTGCGTTCTATTATTGCAAGGCGTTCATGGGTGATGGCGGCCGGCATTCCTCGCCTACAGCCCAATGATAGTTGGGGAAGGAGGCCATTTGAAAATCGAGTTCTCCGCCGCGCAGGATCTGGTCATGGGTGATGAAGATTTTGTCAAAGGGGGTGCCATTCAGCGTCGCGCCATCAATATAATATTCCTGCGGCCCATTGTTCCTGGCGACGATGGTAAACGTTTTGCCATTCCCAACATCGATGGTGGCCTTGTCGAACACCGGACTGCCGAACAGATAGTCGGGTGAACCCGGGCACACCGGGTAAATTCCCAGCGCACTGAGAACGTACCACGCGGACATCTGTCCGGTGTCCTCGTCGCCGCTCAGGCCGTCGGGAGTCGATTGATACAGCAGCGCCATCACCTCGCGGATGCGCGCCTGCGTCTTCCACGGCTGCCCCGCGTAATCGTAGAGGTAAACCACATGATGAACCGGCTCGTTGCCGTGTGCGTATTGGCCCAGGTTCTGCGCCACCATTTCATTCATCTCGTGGATCATGAAGTGATAGGTTCCGACATGCACTTCCGAACCCATTGCAAACAGCATATCGAGTTTTTTGGCGAAAGCGGCGTCACCACCCGTGAGCCGGATCAAACCGGGGATGTCCTGCATGACGCTCCAGTTCCATTGCCACGCATTGCCCTCTGTAAACGGTCCTCCCCATTCGATGGGGTCAAAAGGCTCATGCCAGGTGCCATCCTCGTTGCGTCCGCGCATCATGCCCGAGCCTGGATCAAAAACGTTCGTGTAGTTCATCGCCGAGTGCAAAAAGTCCTGTTCCTCCTTCTCGCGTCCCGCGGCATGCGCCAGCGTGGCGGCACAAAAATCATCATAGGCATAATCCAAGGTCCTGGCGGTTCCGGCGAAGACGTTGGTGTAGGGCACATATCCCAGGCGGTCGTAGTAATCTGCGTCACCCCGTCCCATGCCAAAAAAGCCGCCGTGATGCGCGTCGTGAACCATGGCATCGACCGCGGTTTGCAGATCAAAATTGGTGATGCCCTTGGCCCAACCATCCGCCAGCAGAGAGAACGCGTGGGTGCCGATCATGGCCTGGCGGTTTCCAGGGCTTGACCAGGCGGGCAACCAGCCGCTTTCGTTGTAAGAGTTGATCACACTTTGCAGAATCTCAGCACTGATCTCGGGATAGAGCAGATTATAGAGCGGGTGCGCGGCGCGGAACGTATCCCAATAGCCGGAGTCGGTGTACATGACGCCGGAATGCACGCGACCGTCGTTCGGGCTGCGGTAGACCGGCCGGTTTTCTGCATCCAGTTCATAAACGCGGTGGGGAAATAGAACGCTCCGATACAGGCCGCTGTAAAACGTCCGTTGCTGCTCTTCAGAACCGCCCTCGATTTTCACCCGGCCCAGGGTGGCGTTCCAAACATCCTCGGCGCGGTGACGGATGGTGTCGAAATCAGCGTCGCCAATCTCTTGCGCCAAGTTTCTCTCTGCCTGCTCAGGGCTGATAAAGGAGGAGGCAACCTTGCATTCGACTACGTTGCTCGCCGACGTGTCAAATTTCAGAAAGGCGCCGACATGTTTATCTGCAAGGCGGTGCACACCCGGTTGAATTCCGTCGTCCGACCATACGCCGTTGGTTGAAAAGGGGCGGTCAAAGACGATCACGAAATAGTTTCCGTAATTGTCCGGGACGGCGCCGCTGTTATTGCGGGCCACGCCGATAATTTTGTTTTCCGCAGGAATGACCTCCACGGACACGGATTTATCGCTCTTAAAAACATCCAGCACAATGTACGAATCGCCGGGATGTTCAAACGTAAAGCGGAACCGCGCGGCTCGCTCTGTGGGAGTGACTTCGGCCGTCGCCTGCCAGGTGTCCAGGCGCACTTTGTAATAGCTGGGCTGGGCGATTTCTTCCTCGTGCCGGAAGGTCGAGGCGCGCTCCTTTTCCGTGACGACGAGCGGACCGGACACGGGCATGAGCGCGAACGTGGCGTGGTCGCGAATCCACACACTCGGTTCGTGGGTCTGGCGAATTCCCAAAATCTGGTTGTGCCGGTATTGATAGAAAAAGGAGTTGTCCGCGGGCTCGGTGTAAGGTGCCCAGGTGTTCATCGGAAATGGCAGTGCAATCGTCGGGTAGGTATTGCCGTGGGAAAATCCATCCCGGGAATCAGTCCCCTGGAGAGGATTGGCCAGCGTTACCAGCGGTTGGCCCTCTCCGCAGATTGAAACCAAGGCGAAACCCAAGATCAGCAAGCCGGAGGTGTTTTTTTTCATTGGACAGGAATTTTTGATTTCGGCGTCAGATTGACACGCCGACTTTGATTTGTCAGCACAACGTGGTTTGGGTCAGCGCCACAATATGCCCGGAGCCGGGCGACGCTGTCGTTGGTGGACAGTGCCAAAACACAGGGTCACGAGTGCCATCTGCCCTAGAATTTTCCTCTGCACTTGACGGAACGAATATCCTGCCGTTTCCTAGGGTTGCCCATGAAAGACACGCTGTGCCTGCTCCCCCTTTTCCTCAGCCTGGCCACGCCGGTGGCGGCTCAGGTTCCAGCGTGGGGAATCGGGCCGTTTGTGCGACCAGACGGGGTCAATCCCATCATTTCGCCGGACACCAATTCGGTCTTCGCCTGTCCGATGCGGGGCGCGCCAATTCACTGGGAAGCCCTCCACACATTCAATCCAGCAGCGGTGGTGAAGGATGGCCAGGTTTATCTGCTGTATCGCGCTGAGGACGACACTGGAGGCACCACCATTGGTACCCACACGTCGCGCCTGGGTCTGTCGGTGAGCGACGATGGGCTTCATTTCCGTCGCCTCCCGCAGCCTGATTTGTTTCCGGCCGATGACGGGCAAAAAGACAACGAATGGACCGGCGGATGCGAGGATCCACGGCTCGTTGAGTCCGAGGACGGCACGTTTGTAGTGATGTACACGCAATGGAACCACAAGGCCGCCCGCCTGGCGGTGGCAACCTCGCGCGATTTGATCCATTGGACGAAATATGGGCCGGTTTTTCCGAACCGGGAGGGGGTTTCCAAGTCGGGCGCCATTGTTTGCCAGCTGGTGGACGGGCGAATGAAGGCGGTGAGAATAGCGGGCAAGTATCGCATGTATTGGGGTGACAGCACGATATCCTGCGCCAGTTCGGAGGATTTGATCCATTGGGACGCAGGACGGCCGGTAATGAGAACGCGCGGCAACAGGTTCGACAGCGTTCTCGTCGAGAGCGGGCCGCCACCGTTGCTGACTGATCACGGGATTGTGATGCTCTATAATGGAAAGAACGACCCGGCCGGGGGCGATCCGAACCTGCCGCAGAACACCTATGCGGCGGGACAGGCGCTGTTTGATGCCAACGATCCAAACCATCTGCTGGCGCGCACGGAAGAGCCCTTTTACAAACCTGAAGCAGCGTTTGAACGCTCAGGCCAGTATGCCGCCGGAACCACGTTTGTAGAAGGACTGGTGTTCTTCCATGGCAAATGGTTTTTGTATTATGGATGCGCCGATTCCTACGTGGCGGTGGCCGTTTGCCCAACCCGTTGATAAATGAAAAGCGGAAGAGGAAAGATCTTGCTGCGCACCGGGATGGCCCTGCTGCTGGCTGGAATTTTCGCGATTGTCGCCGGCATTCATTATGTTCGCACGCACATTCCGAAAGAGATCCTACCGGATATTCGGGCGGCCATTTCAGCGCGAGGCGTGACCGACCCGGATGCGCGGTTCCGGAAATACATGGAAAACCTTTACGGCTCCATGGATGACCCGGCACATCGCGAGCGGGCGTTTGAGGATTTTTTCAATCGGGACCATATCGTGGCGATGCAATTGATCGTGAGACATTCCCCGCCGGACCAGCGGCGCGCAAATATTCGCGCCACGGCAAACTGGTTGGCCAACTACCGGCAAACCATGACCTCGCAAGAGAGAATAGACTTGTCTACTTACTTTCAGAGCGGCGAAGGCCGCGCCGCGCTCCAAACAGGAACCGCGCAGTTCATGAAGCAGGATGCGAAATACCGAAGTTCCACGTCGCCGGTCATCAATCAATTAATGACCACACTGGCCGGATTGAAGCAATGAAAGCATCCATACCCAGGAACGACGGTTTTTCGCTGATTGAACTACTGGTGGTGATCGCCATTATCGGGATTCTGGCGGGGCTGCTGCTGCCCCTTTTGGGCCGCGCCAAGCGGACTGCCTATACGGTCGCCTGTCTGAGCAACCTCCATCAAATCGGCGTGGCCATAAATATTTATGAGCCGGAGAACAACAATCACCTGCCCAACTGCCTCATGCTGCCCGATCAACCGCTGCCGGATGACACCAACGCGGTGTCCATCGTTACGACCCTGCAGCCGGAACTGCAGAATTCGAATGTTTTCCGTTGTCCTGCCGATCAAACCGTATTCGCCGCCGACGGCTCCAGCTATACATGGAACAGTTATCTGGACAACGCCTCTTATGACCATCCGGAGGATTGGTCGCCAGTCACGCAGGAGATTGTGAATGTGATCTTTGGCGGAAGATATACGACTCCGTTGATTGGTGACGCCAACTCTTTCCACCCGGCGGACGGGCTATGGACTGGCCGGAATGCACTGTATTTGGACGGCCGGGTGGAAAAGACAAAGAACCCGGCAATGACTTCCTTGCAGGTCCAATGAAGGGCCTTTAGACCGGCTAAAAAATGAGGGGGTGACCCGAAAGAATTCCTGGCCGGCACTCTATTTGAAAACTGTCACGCTGGCGGTAGTTCCCGGTTCCCGCGATGTTGCGGGTCAACCAGACACCGGCGAGAGGTTGGTGCAGGACTAGACCTGGTAAAACTGCTGGACCATTAATTCCACGATTCTCCAGAGTTATCAACTCGCAAACGCCACAACTCCACGCGGAACTTGTGAACACAATTCCAGCGGCTGGCAAGCGTGCCGCGGGCACATTGTCGACCAACGAGGGATTGCAGCCCATCCCAACTCATTGTGCAACTGTGGTCACCGAGTCAAACCACTGCACATCGCTCAGCAACGATCGATCGCTGCTGCTGGTGATTGAAGGCTCGCAGAATATGGTCGAATTCCAATGGTGAACAACCGAATGACCGTCCGCGAACGACATGCCACTCGCCTGGGAATGGTAAGAGGCCGGATGATCTATGTTATAACCGGGACCATTTGGAAAATTAGCCGGCGGAGTCATCGCAACTGCAAAGGCGCCGTCATTAATAGTAAGCGGGTTTTCATCAATAAAAACCCAAGTGTCTGCCGCGTCCCGAATAGTAGTAAGCTTTGAATACTGCATCCAGGCAGGTGTTCCCCCGGTATACTCACTTAGCCAGTTAGCGGCGGCAAATGTCTGGCTACAAGAATAGCTCCGGACGCGGGGAAGCCCCTTGAGGACGCCCAATGCCGTCCCCTGGACCGAGACATCACCCGGACAATGATAGACGCGTATATTATTCACATAAGGATATAACAAGGCCCTCTCAATTAGAAGAACATTGGTTGCATCTGATTGCAACGTCATATTCCCGGCAACCCAACTATTAGACGAGCCTTCCCCTCCGACGACCGGAACAATGAGATCGTGATTATCAACCGTGTACATGATCCAGCCCAGATTCAGTTGCCTGCTATTGCCCATGCACTGGATGGCTTGAGCTCTTATTTTTGCCTTGTTTAAGGCGGGCAACAGCATGGCCGCCAAAATCGCGATGATGGCAATAACCACCAACAATTCGATCAATGTAAACCCGCTAGCTTTATGCTTGCCTTTATATTTTTTCATAGGGACCAGATTCGCTTCTCGTCGAACATGGGCGGTTACGCCCTTTGGCGCAACCGCCTAGCCCACACCAATCAAGTCATTGAATCTTCACCCGATAATACGACTGCGTTTGCGAGGGTGCAATTATGTAAGGTGAAGTGGTTGTAACCGCCGTCCACGGCCCGGCCAATGAATTGGCTTGCAACAATGTGCCAACCACCGGGTTCCAACTCACGTTGAGGCCGCCGGCAGACTCGGTGATATTCACCATCACTGAGAGAGGCGGCGAGGGCGGCAACTGTCCGCTTACACCGACGTTCCATAAGTTTGTGAGCTGTTGCTGGTTCAAGGAATAGTTATACACGGCCACTTCATCAATAGTGCCGATGAAGGCGGCGTCATTGCCATCCTCACCAATATGGC
Source organism: Verrucomicrobiota bacterium (assembly GCA_050008355.1). GTDB lineage: Bacteria > Verrucomicrobiota > Verrucomicrobiia > Limisphaerales > UBA11358 > UBA11358. The sequence goes on along the minus strand of JBEKMT010000090.1, from coordinate 80 downwards.
CTGTGTTGCTCACTGCCTGGACCGCATTTGTCACCGATTGATCGTAAAGTTGTTCACCACTGGCATTAAACAAATACAAG
>JBEKMT010000009.1:0-48436 GCA_050008355.1 Verrucomicrobiota bacterium | reverse complement strand
GCGGTGGAGGATAAACATTTCTTCCGCGTCTGGACCTCGGATGCGGAACTTCGCGCGCAAGTCACTGGTCATTGCCTCCACGAAGCCCGCGGGTCCAATGCAAAACTTCCCAAGGTCGGGGATTGGGTCGCCGTAAAACTTGTAGCCAATGAGGAGAAGGCCATGATTCACGCCATTCTTCCGCGACGCACCCAACTCTGTCGCAAAATGACCAGCCGTGGCGGCAATGAGCACATCCTCGCCACGAATATCGACACGGCGTTCATGGTGACCGCTGCGGACGCGAGCTTTGACGCCGCGCGCCTGGAGCAGATGCTCGTGATCGCCCACGAAAGCGGCGCGCGCCCGGTGGTTCTGCTCAATAAAATTGATTTGTGCGATGACCTTGACGCAAGGCTCGCGGACGCCACTCGCATGGCCGGCGACGCTTTAGTGCTTGCGGCCTGTGCGCTCACCGGGCGAGGCGTGAACAAATTGGCGCAACTGATCAAGCCCGGCGACACCGCCGTGTTCATCGGCACTTCCGGTGTGGGCAAGTCTAGCCTCATCAACCGTCTTTACGGAGAAGACATTCAGGCCACGGTGGAAGTCCGCGTGAATGACGCCAAAGGCCGGCATACCACTTCGTGGCGCGAGATGATTTTCCTCCCCCAAGGCGGCGTGGTCATTGACACGCCGGGCATGAGAGAATTTCACATCTGGATTGCCAGTGAAGGCTCGAAGCAAAGATTTCCCGAGATAGACGCGCTGTCTGTGGGCTGCCGCTTCCGTGACTGCACGCATACGAAGGAGAATGAGTGTGCGGTGCTTTCAGCGCTCGCCGCCGGTACGTTGCCGCGTGAGCGGTATGAAAGTTTCCTCAAACTCCAAGTCGAAATCTGTTTTCTGCGCGAAGCCGAAAAGAGAACCGCCTGGAAAGACCGTAAGAAGAACGACCGCGGAGCCCATCGCGGTTTCACCGAGCAAGATTGAACGGCCACTTTTCTGACAATACGGGTATCAATCCCCTGGTTTTGTGCGAGAATAGGCGCGGGTTTTCCATCCTGAATATTTCATCCGCCATTTTTGACTGCAGCGCTCCGGATTTGGATTCGTGTCCGGACGAGTCGCTGCCGGAGTTCGCCTTCATTGGCCGCTCGAACGTCGGCAAGTCCTCGCTGTTGAACTTGCTCGCAGGCGAGCAGGGTTTGGCCCGCGTCTCGCCCACGCCAGGGTTTACCAAGTTCATCAACTTCTTCACTATGAACAATTGTTGGCGGCTGGTGGATCTGCCGGGATATGGCTTCGCCAAAATTGCGCGAAGGGACAGCGCCCGTTTCAACCAATCCGTGTTCGATTACCTGGAAAATCGTCCGAATCTCTGCCTGGTCTTTGCGTTAATCGAGTCCGGTTTGGAGCCGCAAGAAATAGATTTGGAGTTCGTGGAATGGCTCGTGCGCCACGCCGTGCCGTTCATCCTGGTCTTTACCAAGGCCGACAAGGTATCCGCCGACACGGCGCAGACGAACATCGCAGCCTTTACCGATCGCATTTCGGCGTGGTTCGAAAAGCTACCGGCGGTGTTCGCTTGTTCGGCAACGACCCGGCGGGGACGGCCAGAGTTGCTCGGGGTAATTGCCGACCAAATCAAGGCGATAAATACGGCGGCAAATCAGGCCGGGGCGTCTTCCGAGAGCTCACCAAATCCAAGTCTGAATGCGCTGGCGCAGGGAAACCGGAAACGGCGTCCCGACCGCAACCGCCCCTGGTGAGATGGCGGTCATCAGTTTGACTTGCTGCCGGAAATCTGGCGGTTCTATTCGTGCTTTTCTCATTCTCCCGAACCGGCGCGCACCAAAAATCAAGTTTATCTGCAGCGGCAGGCTGCGGATTAACCTGTTGAAATTAGACGTCCAGACTGCTCAACTGGCAGCATGTCGAATCAAATCAACGTGGGATTGATCGGGGCGGGCAGCGGCGCTCACGTCTTTCATATTCCGGTCATTCGGTCTGTTCCCGAACTTCGGCTGAAAACGGTGGTAGACCGGCACGGGGATAGAAGCTATGGCCCGGGCGTCGTGGTGGTTCGCGACGCAGCCGCCCTTGTGGAAGACGACGCGATCGAACTTGTGGTCATTGCCTTACGACGACTTCCGTGCAGGCACGGCAATTAATCGACGTGGCGCGGGCGCAAAACCGGATCATTAGTGTTCATCAAAATCGCCGCTGGGACGGTGATTTTCTGACGATCAGGAAATTATTGCAGGCAAAGCTCCTGGGGCGGTTGGTGGAGTATGAATCCCATTATGATCGATTTCGGAATTATCTGCGACCGGGCGCCTGGCGGGAGGCAGCGGGTGAAGGGACCGGTATCCTGTTTGACCTTGGCTCGCATCTGATCGATCAGGCACAGGTTTTATTCGGCCTGCCACAAATGCTCACGGCGGACATCCGCACACAGAGAGAACAGGGAAAAGCGGACGACAACTTTGAATTGATCCTCCACTATGATCAATTAAAAGTAACCCTTAAAGCCGGCATGCTGGTGCGGGAGCCCGGCCTGCGGTTCATCCTGCATGGCGTTGAAGGTTCCTTCATCAAGCACGGGCTCGATCCCCAAGAGGAGGCGCTCAAACACGGTTTAACCCCTGCGGAACCACGCTGGGGACAGGAACCCAAAGTCCAGTGGGGCAAACTCAACACACAGCTCGGCGACTTGCATCTGGAAGGACAGGTGGAAACTCTGGCGGGCTGTTATCAAGCCTTTTACCAGAATATCGCCGGCGTCATCAAGGGTCGGGAAGAACTGGCTGTTAAACCCGAAGAAGCCATGAATACCATCCGCATCATTGAACTGGCGTTCCAAAGCAACGAACAAAGGCGCACAATTCCGTTTTCTTGGTGAGTTTGCCCCGCCGGTTCAGGCGGATCGCTGCTCTCGGCGGACTCTGTTCCAAGTCGACACGCGAGATTGTCCGGTCACTTCAGAGCCTGGGCCCAACCGCTGGTTCGTACATATGCCTTCATCGTGACGCATTCCTGGCCGGTGGAGGGGCCGTGCGGGCGAACCGTGTATTGGCCCACAGCCGCCGGCACGATGAAGGTCTCCGCATAATGCACCGTGAACGGAGCAAATGCATCCGTCGGACTTTCTACCACAACTTCGTCGCCGGCCACAAGATTAACCACGTTCACGCTGCCGTAGGTGTCGTGCAGTACCTTGCTGGTGAACCAGTGTCGGCGCGTTTCGATAAAATTGCCTTCGTGCGAACCGGTTTTCTCTTCGCGCCAGCCGTCGCCACTCTGGAGAGGTTCGATACGGTTTACAAGGTTTTCCTTCATCCAGGCCTTGTCGCCCTCCCGCTGCGCTTTGGCAGGATCAGGTGCGAGATGAATGGGTTTTGCTTTGCTATTCCAGCTAAGCCTTCTCCAGTTCCACATTTCGAAGGTGAAGATATAAGGCGTCGCGGCGATTTGGAGCACCATCGAACGGGCGCCGCTGCCATGCACTGTGCCGGCTGGAATCAAAAAGTGGTCGTGCCGCTTCGCTGGAAATTGGTTCGTATATGCTTCCGCCGGGAAGCGCGCTCCGCCCGATTGTGCGATTTCGAGGTCGCGTTGCATGGCGGCCGGGTCAATTCCTTCGCGCAATCCGACATGAACGCACGCACCGGTACCGGCATCAAGCAGGTAATAACTCTCGTCCTGCGTGTAGCGCACTCCAAAATTCTGCCGAACATATTCAGCAAGCGGATGAACTTGAAACCAATAGTTCTCGGCTTCCATGGCGTCGAGAACGTTGAAGCGGACCGGAAACCCATCGCCAAACCGCGAGTAAACCGCGTCGCCCAGCAACGCGCGAGGCTGGTAAAACACGAGATCCAAGGCGGGGATCTCGAAGCGCGTATCTCCAAATCCCAACAGCAGCGAATTCTGTTCCGGCACGCAATCGAAACACCAGCCAAAGCCTCGAACGTTGCGATCAGGATCGAGAATTTCTTTCATCCGTGGCTCGCCCCACGGCGCGAGGTCGAAGCTGGGTACCAACCGAAATGGACCGGTTACGGCTGCGCGCATGCCAGAGCGGACATCGCCCGCGTCCGCCAACCTGGGTTCAGCCGGATTATTTGTGTCCAGAACATAATCCCAGCGGGTGATGAGTGGACGCTTCCAGCGGTCGGCGACGCGCCAGTCGACGAAGAATGCGCGTTTATATTTCAATTTCGCCGCGGTCTTTTTGTTGTCGGCGGCCAAATTCCCGATTTCATTGCGGAGTAAACGCTGTTGCGCAGTCCGGCGCGTGAGGTCGGCATAAACCAGGATGTGTCCCCAGGCAATCAGCGACGCGCCGCAACCGACAATCAGCACCAGACCTTCTTTCAGTTCATCAATGGTCCGGCGGAAATGCCAGAGCGGTTCGGCATTGAAAAAATTCACGAGAGACAGACCGGACATGTGGCCGGACACAGAATCATCGCTGCCGAGAAACGGCGCCACGAGCTTGTCAATTGTTTCGGTTGAGTGGTAGGCCTCCGCCGCATGGATGACGAGTTTTGGAGTGAGACGCGATTTTAGTCCATGCAACACCGCCAATTCGTCCACTCCGGGGTAACAATCCACTACGAGAATTGGTTTTTCGACTCGCCCCCTGACAATTGCCCGCTGCAATTCCGAAGCGATGTTATCCCAGCCGGTGACGCACGGATGGAGGGCGTTGGTCACGGCCACGAAAGGAAATCGGTCATAATTGGACTTTCTCACACTCAAGAATTGTGGTGGCCATGTTTCGTTACAACACGGCAAATCTACCATGTTTTCATCAAGGTGGCTATCGGGCAGCCATGGAAAATTCAACGGCAATGGTCGTGGTCCAAGTCATGGGATTCCAAAAGCGATCATGACCGCCTTCTGAAAGTTTTTAAAAATGAGAAATTAGAAAGTGACAAGAATTCTGAGGCGCAATCGCGTTTCAAACAAAAGCATCAACGCGCCCGGGAATGCCGCCAAAAGCCTTTTCATCCTATTTCGCTGCTGACTTCTTGATGGATTTCGTCTTTGAAGGCTTAGGCTTTACAGTCTTCTTTGCCGCTCTCTCTTCCGCGATTTCCGCGAACGCTTTCTCGATCCGGCGGATATAAACATCCACCGGCAGGCTCGCGACCAGTTGTCCGATCACTTCCAGAGGCACATCCGCAAGCTTCTTGAACCGCACGCAGCCCCCGCCCATGTCGAACTTCTTGCCCGTGTCCTTCCATGCTTTCTCGAACCACGCCTTCAACTTCGGATCGACGTAACAGCACATCAAATGAATAGCCATGTGGTTTTTCTGCGAACCCAAATTCACGAACGGCAGTGGCACTTTGGGATTGCACAGATAACCCTTGGGATAAATGCTATGAGGCACCACGTATCCGATCATGCCGTAACTCAGGCACTCTTCGTACCCCTTGGGCAGATTCGCGAGAATGACGCCTCGCATCGCGTCAATCGCCTCGCGACGATCCGGGGGCAGTTTCTTCAAATATTCCTGAACGGTTTTGGCGCTGCTTTGCATAATCCAATCAGCTTTACCGGCCTTTTAGCGAATACAACGAAACCGATACAACCCGCGTCTAATCCACGCAAGCCCAAAATCGACTTTCCTAGCGAATCCCTTTGCAACACAAGGTTGGCTCGATAGAACCAAACCCGTCATCTACTCGAATCGCATGGAACGGTGCACCCAGCATAGTTGATGTTTAAATCGGTTGAACCGGTTCCTGCCGCTCCTCCATGGGGGCGCTGGCGGGTCAATGTGGTGGAAGGAATGGCGCGACCGGTAATGAGAATTAAGTCACAATTCCCCGTCTTCCGAATAGTCTTTCGCGGCTACCGAAGGTCGGTTCAATTTAATATTCCATTTTCAAAGCCTCAAGCAAGTTTTGAAACACAAACCCGGTTGCAATTGTGAGCGAACGCTCCTAAAATTTGTAGTTAAGAAATGGCAAAACAATGACCACTTCATTCAAGACTTTCGCTTTGTGCCTTATGCTGCTGGTGGTGGCTTTGTTTCTGTCTGCCCATGCGCAATTTTTTGGTGGCGGCGGCTTCAGTCGGGCTTATCAATTTCGGAATCCGGAAATAATCAAGGAGCAGGAGGAAATGGAAAAAGCCGTGGCCCCGGCATTTAAGGAAGATGTATTCACCTTTGCGAGATTGAGATTCGGGGGCGACCAGGGTTTTGGATTTGGCCGCGAAAGGACGTGGAATGACGACACGCCGAACGCCGACTTGAGCCTCACCTACCGTCTTTACCAGGTGACGAGTCTCAAAGTCCGCCCCGGTTTGAACTACATTGACATAACAACAAAAGACCTGGCGGGCTATCCGTTTGTCTATGTCGCGGCCGCAGGCAGGATGAATTTGACCGATGACGAAGTTGCCGCGCTGCGTAATTATTTGCTCAACGGCGGTTTTCTGATGGCGGACGATTTTTGGGGCAACACTGAATGGCAGCAGTTTTATGGGCAAATCAAGCGCATTTTCCCGGATCGCGAGCCGGTGGAATTGACGCTGGACAACCGCATTTTTCACACGGTGTTTGATTTCAAGAAAGCGCCGCAAATTCCAAGCGTCGGGTCCTTTCTCAACACCGGCTTGACCTATGATATGGGCTATGATTTTGGCAGCCAAGGTCATGGACCGCACTACTTCGGTATTTATGACGACAAACAGCGCATGATGGTGATCATCTGCCATAACAATCATTTCGGCGACGGCTGGGAACACGAAACGGAAGACCAAAGTTATTTTGACTCGATTTCCGAGCCGATGGCGTACCCGATGTTCATCAACATTCTGGTCTATGCGATGACGCACTAGCAAGCGGTTGAAAACTCGCGGTTGATTTGTACAAAACATGTGAAGCGGTCTTGCAATCAGGCACTGGCATTATTGGGTGTGTTCGTATTTCTCTCCGCGTTCGCAACCGAATTATCTTCTGGCCTGGACGCGGCTTCGGGTGAAAAGATTTCCGCAGGATCCATTTTGATCCCGCTATCGCCGCCGGTTCAACCTCCGAATGTCGTGCCGCTTTCGATGGGTGAGCAGCTCGGCAAGGACATTTTCTACGACTCCACGCTTTCCAAACCGGCGGGTTACTCGTGCGCCACCTGCCACAATCTGCAGACAGGATTTACCGGCCCGAGCTCAGCATTGAACATTGTCGCCGGGCCTGAGCCGGGCGTGATTCCCGGGCGGTTCGGTCGACGCAATCCACAGCCCATTGCTTACGCCGCGTTCAGTCCCAGGGGGCCGTTCTGGTCAGGTCTGGAAGGCGGAACTTATGTGGGCGGAACTTTCTGGGATGGCCGCACACCGGACAACGCCACGCAGGCGAGAATGCCCTTCCTGGATCAAAATGAAATGGCCAATACATCTACCGGGCCTTATCCGCCGCACGCGGGTGGCTATGCGCCGTCTCTCGCCGGGAAGATTGCGAGCCGACCTTACGCTCCGTTGTTCGAAAATGTTTTTGGCCGCGACATTTTCAAGAATTCCACTGACGAGGAAATATACGATTTGATGACGGCGGCGATTGCCTTTTACGAAGCCTCGGCGGAAATCAACCAGTTCAGTTCCAAATATGACGCGTCCACCAATGGCACGCCGCCCATGCACCTTTATACCTTCACACCCTCCGAGGAAAATGGCCGCGTGTTGTTTTTCGGCAAAGCACGTTGTTCCGAGTGTCATTCCGATGCCGCGCTCGACGCCGTGAAACAAGCCGTGCAGGGCAGGGAAACCTTCACGATGTATTGCTACGCCAACATCGGCGTACCAAAAAATCCTGGAAACCCGTTTTACATCAACACCAACGGTGATGCCAACCCGCTAGGCTGCAACAAACTCGGCGCGGCTTTTATCGACTACGGTCTGGGTGCCAACCCGAACCCCGCGCCCGACGGCACGCGGTTCATGGACGTCAAACCCGGCGATGTCGTCCAATTCGATGGATTGTTCAAAGCGCCCAGCCTCCGCAACACCGATCAGCGTCCGTATCCCGATTTCGTGCGGTCTTATATGCACAACGGCGTGTTTAAAAGTTTGGAAGAGGTCGTGCATTTTTACAACAAACGCAATATTGCTACCAATTCAGTCGGGGAGGAAAAGGCTTTTGATTGGAGTGTCGGTCCGCCCGCTGGCTACACGCCAATTTTTTCGCGGCCGGAGAGCATGGAGTTTCCCGCCAACGTCCAAAACATTACCGGCGTGACTCCCGCGGAGTTTACCGCCAGGCATCCTCGTCCTGGCGATGAAGGCACCGTCGCGGCCAACGGACAGGTGGGCAACCTCCAGTTGACTCCACAGGAGGAGGCTGACCTCGTCAACTTTCTGAAAACCCTCACCGACGGGTATACCCGGCCAAACCCGGTGCAGCCTGATTTGTCGATTATCCTGAAGGATCTGCCGTCGCCGCCTGAATCCGGCTCGTTTATCGGGCAGCTCAAGGCTTCACAGTTCGTCCGCTATTTTTCGCAATCCTCCACCAACGAGCAAAACCGCTTCCTGCCAGCCACGAACTTTTTATTCATGAGCCTGACTAATCGCTGATTCCAGGCCGAATCTGCCTTACTTATGTTGATAAAGTCTGGCGATTTCAACCAGTATGCGTTCCAACTGGCGGTAATAAGTGTCCTCGTTCATGTCGGTTTTGCGTGCGCGTAATTCGCTCAATTGCTTTTCCAGCTCGTCACGGCGCGCGCGGACTTCCGGTGACAATTCCTGCTCGACTTGGCTGCGGACCAGCATCAATTGCTGCGCCGCCACTCCGTCCGCGGATTTGCCATCGGCGGCGGTCTTGAAGGCGCGTACGCCGTGAAACCAATCAGCCGGAGTGCCGAGTCCATCGCCATTATCGTCCAGCAGGGCGTGCTCGGTCGCCAGCCGGCCGGCTTCTTTGTAAAATTGTTGCGTCTGGCGGGAAGCGAGCAAGAATGCTTCCAGCAAAGAAGTCTGGCCATCCTTGTCCAAGTCCGCCGCCGGATCAGCGATAGCCTTGGCCAGATAACCCCCGAAGCGAGTCGCGTTGACTTCGTCACCGCTCCTGGTCGCAGTAACGATGACGCGATCAGGCCCGGACAGGGCATTGATGAAGGGGCCGCTGGCCGAAGAGCAATCAATGACCGCCAGCGGACGTTTGCATGGTTTCAATGCCGACGCCAAATCGTCTGCGGAAATGTCCGGGCCGCGCAAATTGAATTTAGCCGAGCGTCCGTCAAATGTGCCGTGGCCGAGGAACACGATCCACAATTCCCCGCCCGGTTTCGTCACTTCATTTGTCAAAACGGTGAGCAAGCGCGTCCGATCATTTTTGGGAATGTTTGTGTCTTTGCCGATGACTGAAGTTTGCAGTCCACCTTTTGCTGCGGCCTGTTTCCACAAATCAGCCCAGGCGGAGAATTGTTGTTCGTATTCGGGTTCGCCCGCCGCGCCGATGACCAGGACGAGCGTGCGGTGTTCGTTGGTTTGGGCAGGTGCTGAATTGGAAAAGACAAGCAACCACAGCGAAAAGCCAATCAAGCCGGAGGCTTCGAGTCGGGATAAAAAGTCTTTTGATTTCACGGCAATCCTTTCCAGCGGCGGATTCCCCACTCTGCCAAAAAGCAACCCAGCACAAACAGAAACACATACGATTTCTGCCACAACGGGTCAGTCCACGGTTCGGTGATGGGCGCGCGGCGTTCGGGAAGTTTCCGGACAAATTTTTCAAGGTCTTCCAGCTTCAAGACTTCTCCGCCAGTGCGCCTGGCAATTGCTTCGAGCAGGGCACGATTTGGTTTTAATGAACGAAATTCTTCCGCAGCCGGATCAGAAGTCCAACCGGCCGCCGCCTGTCCGGCAATTTTTCCATCGGCTTGTGTGACCAGCGCCTCGACGGAATAAGCTCCGGCGTCGCGCGCGATGTAAGTTGCTTCATACTTCCCTGGAATTGTGGCCGACGGCTCTGCCGTCAATTGCACATAATTTGTTCCAGTCAATTGATCCACAATGTTTCTATTTTCCGACGAGTCCAACCCGACGGGACGAACGGTGAGTTGAACCGTCGCGTTGTCTAATGGCTCAAATACTTCGTCATGCGCCGTGACGACTAGTCGAACTTCGGCGGGATCACCGTTGACGGAAGTTTCTGCGGCAACCGAAATCGGGGGCGGCACGTCCGAGACCAGCCAGCGAACAAGCTGTCGCCAGGATTTTGCCAGATCCTTTTGCCTCGCTTCGTCACCCAATCCCCACCGCCACAAATCCCCGATCATCAGCGCGGCGGTGCGGCCAAGTCCGAACCGCTGGACGACCAGCGCTGGATACGCCCGGTCATCCGCATCGGACACGGTGGCCAACACACTCGCGCCCGGCTTGATGTCGCTGACTGGGTTGAGCACTTGAAACGCCGGCATGGAATCCAGACGGCTTTTTTCCTCCGCTTCCGTCGAGCGCAAACGCGTCCACGGCTGGAGCCAGCCATCGCGCGTGAGCGTCAGTTTCATTTCGCCGGGCAATTGCGCATCCATCGCTCGGTCCAGATAAACCGGCAGCATTGAGGCGACCAACGTTCCCGCGTAATTCCCTTCGCGAAAGGATTCCGCCCCGCCGAGCATTAGAAAACTGCCGCCGCGATCGGAAACAAACCGTTGCAACAGCGCCATTTGATCATGCGTGAAGAAATCCGCCTCCAAATCGCCCACAATGACCGCGTCATACTTGAATAAATCTTCCGGCGTCGACGGAAAACCGCCGCGCAATTCAAACTCGTCCTTCGTATTCAAACGAATCAGGACCGGCTTGTCGTAACTTGCGTCCTCGTCCGTATTGGTTCCAAATCCGCGAAACAAGGGATTGGAGGCTTCGCCGTCGTGCCCTCGGAATTCAAACTTCGGTTCCCGCCGCGCAATGCGCAGCAACGAAACCATCTGCACCTGCGGATCCTCCTGGATCGCGCGATTCAGGAATTTGTAGTCCCAGTTCGGCCGGCCGCTGACATATAAGACCCGGAACGGTTCCTCTCCGCGGTCCACCACGATCATCTGGTGGTTGTTGACCAGCGTTGCCTCCCGCGAAGGCGCGCCCGGGTGTTGCAACTCGTTTCGCTCCCGCGCATCCAGTTTATAAAAGAGGATGCCAGGTTTGTCCGGCTGGATTTGAAAACGAAAATTCAAATCCGCCTCGGCACCGGCTGCTCGCTGCGTCAGTTCAGCCACGACCCTGGAATCCGCCGCGATGGGCAAGCCGGGCGAATTTGGTTCGTTCGTCGTCGCCGCGGAAAAACCCGCCGCCACTTCGGTCAACTGCGCGACAATTTCCGAACCGGCGAATCCGCTCGCCCCCACCTCTGCCTGGACCGTGACCGGGGCGTCTTCGAAAGCCGTCTGGCTCACGGTGACTTTGTTCAATGAAATGTCCGTCAGACCCGCATCTGTGCCGAGAACGACCGGATAAACCGGCGGACAATCTTTGAGCGGAGGCAAATCGGCTCCGATATCCGTAGCATTGCCGTCCGTGAACAGCAACACGCCGGCTACCGGCTGGCCGCGCCAGCGTTCAGCCGCGGTTTTTAGTGCATTGCCGAGGGCTGAAGCGCGACCGTCAAATTTCAGCTCACTGAAATCGCGCGTGTTTTGCAAACGCGTGTTGAAGGTGTAACGCCGCACCTGGAAATTTTCCTCCAGTACCGACTGCCAGTCCTTCGTCGTGTCGTTTAGCGTCTGGCGCAGAATTTCTCCACGCGTCCGTGATTCGCCACTGTCCTTCACCGTCAGGCTTTGACTGTCATCGGCGATTACCGCAAAAAAATTTGCGCCCGGCTTCGCGCGCTGTCCCACCCAGAGCGGTTCCAAAAGCGACACGGCCAGTGCACTGATGCCCGCGAATTTCAAAAGTCCGCAGGCAATCTGCACCCGTCGTTCTGTCGCGCTCCGATGCCCCGCCCAAACCAGCGCGGCTGCCAGCAGGACCATCGCGCCGATGGCGGTCAAAAGCCAGTTGCCACCTGAAAAAATGATCGTGGCAAATCCCGTCATTGCGCGCTCCCCAATTTTTCATAATATTTGCGCACCAGGTCGGAATAATTTTCTGGGACGGGATCGCGGTCGAGAGGCACCAGGCTGCTGGCGTTTTCCTGCCGCGATAATTCTTCCTGCACCCAGACGCGGACTTGTTCAAGTGGAATCAAAATCTGCCGGCGCACTTCTGCCAAATCCGGTCTCTGTCCGTGATCACGGTAACTTCCCCGGAGCGCCGCGACGCGATCGCGCACGGTGGCCAGCTGGTTCCGCAAATCCGGCTGGTCGAGCACACTTTCCACATCGCGCGCTTGATCTGACCAGTTCACAAAATCATTTCCCGTGATCGGGCCGCCGTCGTTTGCACCACGTTTTCCTCGACCCAGCTGCTCGGCGATCTGCCGCAGACGATCTGCCTCATCGCCGTTCTGTCCGCCTTGCGGTTGCCCGTTTCCTCCGGGTTCGTGGGAATCAGTTTGCTGTCCTGGCGAATTGTCTTCGTCGCTCTGCTGGTGCTGTGAATTGTCCCCGGCCAATTGCGATTCGTTCCTGGAAGAAATTCCGTTTGTCACGGCCATGGCATTTGTACCTCGCGCACCAGTGGGATTTCCTTCCGCTGGTGCCGGGCGTTTGGACTGATCTGGTGCACCGACATTGTCACCGGCGGCAAACGTGGCGGAATTGGTGTCGCCGATTTCGCGTTCCATTTGTTGCGTCAAATCGTCCAGTTGCTTCTTGGCGTAACGCAAAGCGTCGGCTTCGCTACCCAGCACTCCGTCGGCGGCGCGCTCAACGCTGTTCGCCAACTCGTCGATGTTCGTGTGTGCCGCCCTCTCCGCCTGGCTGGCCTGTGGTAGAAATCCGTGGTCCGTCAATTGCGACCCCATGTCGAGCAGATTGTCCGTATGCATCTGATCCGCGCGGCGCAGGGTGTCATACAATTGCTTCGACAACAGCGGTTCGGTCGACTCGGCCTGCTGGGTCACTTCACGCATTCCGGCGAGCAGATTGGTTAACGTGCTTTGCTGCTTCGCCATTTGCTGGATGATTTGCTGACGTTGCGCTGAATCATCCAAGGCTGGCTGCCCGCCGTTGTTGAGTGAATCCAGACCGCGAGCGATTTCGTTTTCCTGCGCCTTCATGTCGCGTGCTTCGTTGCGCAACTGCCGCATCTGCTCGGAAAACTGGCCGGAGGTTTTCTTCTGGATATCCTGGCGGGTTTGATCCAATTGCTGCTGCGCCCGGGTTCCGGCCGCCAACGCCTGCGAAGCGGACTGGTTCTGGAGTTGCTCGGAAGCACGTTGCATATTCGACCGGATCTGATCCAATTGTTGCCGGGCGTCCGATTCTGAACTGGCGTTCGGCGATTGCGCGAGTTGCTGGCGTAATTCATCCACGTTTGCAAGCTGCTGGCGCTGCTCATCGTCCAGTCGCTTGAGCTGCTGCTGGATCTCTTTGCGATCGCGGTCGGTGCGCGCGGCTTGCAGGGCGGTCTGCAACTCGCGCATGCGGTCGTTCAAATCCTGCTGTCGCTGCGCCAGTTCTTTCAAACGGTCAACGGTTTGCGTCTGCTCGCGCTGCTGTGCGCTTTGTGGCTCCGCCGCCTGACGTTCGGTCTCGTACCGATTCTGTTCGTCTGTCATTTCAAGCTGCTCGATCTGCCGCTGATCCGGCTGGCCGGAGGAATTGCCATTTCCATTCTGGCTGCTCCGCGAACGTTGGATGTCATATTCCTGCGGCATGGTCTTGAGCAACGCCTGATAAGCGGCTTGCTCGGCTGCGATGGCGGCGGGCAGTTTGTCCGGGGAATTTTTTGCGTCTTTCAGCATAGTTTGTGCGCGTTCCATTTCCTGGATTGCCAGGTCGAGCGCGCCGTGGTCACTGGTGTCTCCGGCTTGCGCCAATTGCTGCTTCGCCAAGTCCAATGCCTGTTGCTGCGCGTCGCTCACCACTGCGAGGTCGGACGCGTAGTCGCCGGTGGCATTGGCGGTTGGTTGATCGGCGCGATTTGGCGACGGAGCTTCCTGCGCATCCAACGACGAAGTGGCTGTCGCCGCCGAGATTATCAATATGCAATAATGGGTTTTCATGGATGTCCGGCGCTGGCTGCGCCCGCCCTTTCTTGTTGCAGTTTCCACGTGGCAATGACGATTTGCTTTTGCAATTCCGCCAGCCGCGTGCTTTGATTTCCCCCTTGGTTTTGATTGCCGTCTTCGGACGCGCCCGAGTGGCTTTGCCGGTAGATCTCTTCAAACGGACGAATCTCGGCAAAATACATATCGCTGAACGTGCGGCGTACTTGTCCGTCAGGCCCGTGATCATCCGCCCAAGCAAAGTAAGCCACCACTTGATTTGCCGAGACTCCAAGACTTTCCATCGCAATCTGGTTGGTGAACTGCCGATTCTCATTGGCCGGCGCGGCTTGTCCTGATTCGATGAATTGCGGTTGCTGTCCGCCCACGCTGTAACCAAAGCCGTATTTCAACAAGCCAAAATCACCATTCGCCTGGCCTTCCAGTTGCAATTCTTCCAGGCTCGAGATCCTTTGGTCGCGGCTCGGAAATGTGACTTTCACTTCCGGTGGATGGTCCGGCAGCACCACGATTGAAAATTCCGCAGGCGCCTTATTCGTGCGCCCGTCCGCGTCAACCAGTTCGAGCGAGTAGTCGGCGCTGGTCGTCAGCTTGAAATCAGTTAGGATTGCGATTGAATTCGTTTGTGTGGCCAGTGACAGCGTTTTCTCTTTGCCGATAAATTGCGCGCTGACCACCGGCTTGTTTAGCAGCAGTGTGTAAGTCAGTAGTGTGCTTTCCACGGCGCTGACGCGGACGGTGTCGCGAATGAGTTGATGGGGCAGTCTCGTGTAAACGGGATATTTCAACGACGCATCAGCGCGCATCAATGCTGGAAAATCGAAAACGCCGATCTTGTAATCACGGGTCGTTTTCGTTCCATATTCGATGCGGTAAAGTCCGTCCTCGGAAATATCTGGCAAGCTTGTGCCGAACACCGGATCCGCCAGGTTCCGTGACAGCGAGATTCGTTGCGTTTCGCCCGAAGACGAAACCAGCACCAGCGTTGCATCTGCTGGTGGCATATGGCCAAACCGGGCGGTGATCACCAGCCCGGTCCCGCGCTCCACCTCCGTATCCCCGGGCGTCACGATGATTCCTTCAGCTGAGAATGGCGATGCCGATGCCGTGCCCCAGCACATTTGGCTGCGCCCGAGGCACAATGCAACGACAAGTCCGGCCATTGCGAGTACGTGCACATTTACGGCGGACGATAATTTTCGTTCGAAACTTTCTTCCCATAAACTGCGGTCACGATGCGTGACCACCTGCTCGATCACGCGCATTTGCAAAAATCGGAATTGTCCCGATGCGGGATCCGGTGCCTGTTCCACGGCCGTTGAAATCAAATGCCGGACCTGCGGATGTTCCCGCTCAATTGTCATTATCACGGCGCGGATGTCAGCCGGACGTCTTTGTTCCCGCTGACGCATGATTAACGCCGCGAACAATCCGGCAGCCAAAATCAGCCACCACGCCTGTCGCGTGTCCCAGCCCGTGAAGCCGTGAATCAAAAACAACAAAAGCTGGGCTGCTGTCGTCGCTGTCCAGCATATTGCCAGCCGTCGCCGCAGCCGTGTCCGCCGGAGCAGGGACGCCATTCCGCCGAGTTGATTCTGGAGGCGGTGTTCCATCATGTTGCTGCCTCCGTTATGTTCGAGCGGCGCGCCAGCCAGCCCCCCAGGATAATTTCGCTCAACATGACCGCCAGCACGCCGGCGATCAGCCAGCGCCAGACTTTTTGCCGGTTTTCCAGCTCAGCCTGCTGCAAATGAACCTGAATCGCCTCGGTTTTTGCCGCGGTAATTTGCGTTTGCGTCTGCAAGGGTACGCCGAGTCTTGCCAATTCATCCGGGGACATGGGTGCGGTGCGGCTTTCGTCCAGTGGCAGGTTCACCGCAAAAAGCCGCTGTCGGCTCCCAAAGGTTGCCCGGTAAATTCCCGGCAGATCGGTTTCGCCGAATGCGGTGCCTGCCGCGAGCGTTTCCTTTTTTCCATCCGGCTTCTGCCACTGAACCGCTTCGCCGCTGGACTCAGCGGGCGATGGGATCAAATCGCCGGTTTGAAATTGAAAGCGTTCCGGTTCGCCCGCTCCGCTCCAGTCGAGCATGGTTTGCATCAAGGGCGGAAATTTGCTGGAAACCGCTAACTGGCTGTCCGCCGGATTCCAGCCGGACGCAAGCACGAGCAAATTGCCATGGCCGACCGTGATTTGTGCCAGGGCCGGCGAACCATCATCAAATGTTGCGAGCACTCGGGCTGGCATAATGGCTGGAATCTCCCAGACCCGGTGTTTCCAAAAATGAATATGGGTAAAATCGCTGAAGCGCGGATCGGCGAACGGCGCGAACAACGGATGCGCGAAATCAATTTCGCCCAATAATGCGTAATTTCCAACGGCCTCGCTCATTTGAGCCGTCG
This sequence comes from Verrucomicrobiota bacterium, assembly GCA_050008355.1. Taxonomy (GTDB): domain Bacteria; phylum Verrucomicrobiota; class Verrucomicrobiia; order Limisphaerales; family UBA11358; genus UBA11358. The sequence continues at coordinate 31,926 of JBEKMT010000009.1, read as the reverse complement.
GCAGTTCGGCCAGCGCCGCGAGAGTGGGCGCGGTCTGATCATCCGCCAAAACCAGCAAGGCGGTTTTGCCGCCGGTCAGCCAGTTCCGTACCGCCGCGGTTTCCTCCGGGGCGAGTGTTCCCGGAATGACGGCGAACGCGGCTTGATTCAGTGAACCGGTAGACAACATTGACTGATTTGTCACCGTAACTATTTCGATGTTTCGCCGCGCTGTCCCTGCATAAACCCGTTCCAAATAATATCGCATTTTTGCCGGATCGTTTGCGGATTCCGCTCCGAAGTAGGCGATCGCAATGTGTTCTTTTTCTGGTGCCGCATAATAGGCCACATTGTCAAAACCCTCTTCATCACCCGTCAATCGAAGCTGCGTCGTCGTCACGTTTTTCGGAATCATCGGCGCGGGAAAATCCCGGACTTGTCCCGGTGGCAGGTAAATCTCCATCGGTTCGCCCACGAACCCGCTGCCGTTATCCGCGCCCCAGCCCACGCGGAATCTCTCCTGGCCGGAATCGCGGGCATTGGTCACGCGGATGATCGGTCCGATGGCGTCGGCGCGCGCGCCGGTTTCGCTGGCGATCCCCAAACCGGCGTTGGTGTGATGCCTTGCCTCGACGCGCTCAATCGTGACTTTGACGCCGGCGGGCCAGTCGTGTCCCTGCAAGCCGTCCAGTTTTGCGCCTTCCTTTAAATCGGTTATCAGAACCAAATCGCGACGGCTGGTGGCCTTTTTATTGGCGGAATCATCCATGAATTGATCCGCCGCCGTCGTCAAGGCCAGTCCGAGTTGCGCGCTCATCCAGCCCGGAGAAGTCGCGGTCAACCGATCCCGTGCCAAGGCCGCGCGTTGATCCACCGCCCAGGACGACCATTCCCCAAAGCTGACCAGCGTGCGCGGCTGGCGGTCGAAGGCCAGGACGGCAAGCTGATCGCCGGGCAACATGTTTTGCAAATATCGCCCAGCGATGGCTGAGGCACTTTCCCAAACGCCTTCGCGCCTCATGCTGGCGCTGGTGTCCACGAGCAGGACGAACTGGCGACCGTCGGTCTCCGCCGACGGCAGCGCATTGTGCTTGGGGAAAAATGGCCGGGCAAAACCGGTCGCCAGCAACAACACACAAAGACATCTCAACAACAGTAGGAAAAAATGCTCCAGTTTCCGGCGACGCGTTACCCGCCGGGTCGTCGGGCGCAGGAACATCAATGAGCTGAAGGATATACGCTCTCGCACCGATTGACGGATGAGATGGAATAAAATCGGCCCGGCGATGGCCGCTGTGCCGAGCAGGAACCATGGCGTGAGAAAGCTCATGGCGGCGAAGCGGACTGGGCCCGGCGTTGGATCCGTTTATCGCGCCGGTTGCGGCCGCGGAGAAATTCGAGCAAGGCCAGATCCATCGGCCGGCTCGTCACGATGCGATGAAAGGCAAAACCCAGTTTGCGGCAGATGCCTTCAACGCCCTCGCTGTGAGCTTCGAGCCGGTGCTGATATTCTGATCGCACGACAGCGGGATCGAGGTAAATTTCCTTCTGGCTTTCAACATCACGGAAAAGCATCGCGTTTTGAAAATCAAATGCGATTTCGCCCGGATCCAGCACTTGAAAAACAACAAGTTCATGCCCGGCGGCAGTGAGGAGGCCAAGATTGCGTTCCAGTTCATCGATTGGCGCCAGCAGATCGGAGATCAAAATGATCAAGCCGCATTTGCGCGCCAGTTCAGCCACGCGGCGCAATGGCTCGACGAGATTGGTTTCTCGCCCTTCGGTTTCCCTTTCCAGCGTTTGCATCAATTGTCGCAAATGCCCTCGCCGGTGTCGCGGCGGCAAATATTCGTGAATGCGCTCGGCAAAAGTGAAACAACCCACGGCATCGCCTTGATTGTTCAAAAACCAGGCAAGTGTGGCCGCCAGCGTGCGGGCGTAGTCCAGTTTTGTGCAGCTGGCGGGGCCGTAATTCATCGAGCCGCTTTGATCCACGAGCAGGTGGCAGCGGAGATTGGTTTCGTCCTCGAATTTTTTCAGGTAGTACCGATCCGACCGCGCATACAATCGCCAGTCCAGATAACGTGTGTCGTCACCTGGTGAGTATTGCCGGTATTCCGTGAACTCAACCGAGAAGCCATGATACGGACTGCGATGCAAACCATTCCAAAATCCTTCAACGACGATGCGGACACGAAGTTCCAAGCTGCGGATGGTCATCAACACCTTCGGGTCCAACATGCCTTCGCCGCGGCGAAGCGGGGGCGAAATTGTTGGCGGCGAGGCGGGCATGATTTTAGAAGAGTGACAATTTCATGTTCAAACTCAGGGTTCTTTCACAGCTTCGAGCAAACGGAGAATAATTGTTTCAGCGCTTGTTCCTTCAGCTTCTGCCCGATAATTGACCAGAATGCGATGGCGCAGCACCGGCGCTGCCAGCGAACGAATATCGTGGGCCGCCACATGTGTGCGGCCTTGCAGCAGCGCTCTGGCCTTTGCGCCGAGGACGAGAAATTGTCCCGCGCGCGTGCCAGCGCCCCAGCTTACCCAATCGTTCACGAACGTCGACGAATTCGTTTGCTGCGGTCGGGACGCGGCCGCCAAGCGCACCGCGTAGCGTATTAAATTTTCCGCAATCGGCACCTGTCGCACGAGTTCTTGAAACTTCAACACATCCTCACCGGTGAACAGCGGCTCAATGGGGGCAGGATGGCGCGAGGTGGTTTGCTGGACGACGGCGACCTCCTCATCTTCCGGCAGGTAATTCATCACCACATTGAACATGAAGCGATCCAGTTGCGCTTCCGGCAGCGGATAAGTGCCTTCCATCTCAATCGGGTTTTGCGTTGCCAGCACGAAGAAGGGTTCCTCCAGAACATGACGAACGCCGGACGCCGTGACCTGGTGTTCCTGCATTGCTTCGAGCAGTGCGGCCTGTGTCTTGGGTGGTGTGCGGTTGATTTCATCCGCGAGAATCATGTTTGCAAAGGCCGGGCCGCGAACGAAAAGCATCTTTCTGCCTTCGCCGGTGTCCTGGAGAATTTCCGTGCCGGTGATGTCTGCTGGCATGAGGTCAGGCGTGAACTGGATGCGCTGAAATTTGAGATGGAAAATCTGCGCGATGGATTTGACCAGCAGCGTTTTAGCCAGTCCGGGTGCGCCGGTGATGAGGCAATGTCCGCCGGAAAAAAGCGCAATCAGTATCTGCTCAATCACGTCTTTCTGGCCGACGATGACTTTCGCCAGTTCGGCTTCGATGCGCGCCCGGCCGGCGATGAGGCGCTCGACCGTTTCGCGATCTGTCATGGCGGGTAAAACCGGCGGCGGCGGCGTCTGGGATCCGATTGGAAGGCTCATTTAGTTTGGTGGGATTGGGTTTAGCGTGTCATCAAGTATCAGCTGCGAAAGCATCAGTCCGTTTTTTATGGATTCACAAGTAAATTAGACGTTGCCGGACTCGTGGTTGGTTGCGGCAATTTGTCTTCAATCTCCAAAAGCAGTCGCTGGGCGTCGCGGAACCGGGGTGCATCTTCCAAAGCCTGCAACACCTGGCGCCTGGCCTCATCTTCCGAATCTCCTCGCATATGCAAAAGACGCGCCAGTTGAAAATGCACATCCACGGGATCCGGCGGGTCGAGCAACAGCAGCTTGCGATAAGCGGTGACGGCCTGGTCGTATTGGCCCGAAGCAAGACCGGCCTCGGCCAGCGCACGATAGGGCGGGGATATCAAAGGATTGATTGCCAGCAGGTGGTTCGCGTATTTTGTCACCTTGGGCCAGTCCAGTTGAGCTTCGGACAACTCAATCAGGCGAACATACAAATCCACGAAGTCGGATTCCTGCCGGGCGAATTGTTGGAGTGTCGCTAGTTCCGCGTTAGTCTCGTTGAGATGGCGCTCCGCCACCGCCAGCAGCCATAGCGGATTTTCCGCGCCTTTTTCATCATGATAGGCGGTAGCCAGCGATGCGAGCAACGGCTTTGCGTCCGTCCAGTTTTTGGCTTCCAGCAATTTTTTGGCGTTTTGCAGCCGCAAATAATAATTGTCAGGATGCGTTTCCTCCCAGAGGGTGGCATCAATGCCTGAGCCGCGTTCCGGCGGCTTGTCCAGGTTGATTCCCGGCGCAAGATTATTCGCGAGCCCGGTCGCATAGGCGGCGAATTGCTTTTCCATTTCCGGCAGCGGCATGGTATGCGCGGGGATGGCGATGTTTATGTTCTCTCCGTTGCCAAGGTCGGTAAGAATTTGTTTCAACGATTCGAGGCCGAACCGTTCCACGATGAAATCAATCACGAGGGACGACTCATAATAGGCGAACAGTAGATGTTGCGAATCTTTCGGCGCGAGAAACGCGCTGCTCAGTTTCCCGAGCGGTGTCAGCTCTCCGTTTAGGATCATGTTCCGATAACCGAGGTTCATCCGTTCACCCCAGGCATGATTGGCCTGCCGCTCCTCGTAGACGGAAATACCTTCGCTGAACCAGCGCGGCATCTTATTCTTTGAAGCGGTGAGGGTGATGACATGAGTGAACTCATGCCAGAGCACGTCTTCCCAATTGGCCGGATTCGGTTCCTGTGACGCGGGACTGTTCGCCGTGATCACGGAACCGAAACAGACTCCGAGATAGCCAGGATTGTCTGGCATGCCAAACGTCCGTACGCCAAAATCCTTTTCTTCGGGGAAAATATCCACGACGGTTGGCTGGGTGAGTTCCACTCCATATTTGCGAGTCATAATTTCCCGCTCTCGCGACAACATGGCTAGCACAAGATCGCCGTATAATCCGGCTTCCAGTGGCGACATGTGAACGACAAAATGAGCGTTGGTGAGAGTCTGAAATTTTTCCATTTGGTCGTGCAAGGCCACAAGGTTGAACGCGGCCACATCGTAGCCATCCTGCTTGTGAACTTCTTCGGCGAGCTTCCAGCCTTCGTCACTCTGTCCGAGGCGCAACAAATCTTCCGCCAGTTGCTCGCGCGCGGGTAGATAATCCGGATCAAATTCGAGCGCGCGTCTTTGCGCGGCGGCACCTTCAGCGAAACGGTATTTTTGCGAGAGCTTGTACCCGATGAGATAATCCACCTCGGGATTCGTCTGCCAGAATTTCAACGCCGCGGCGCGGAACTGTTTCTCCGCCGCTGGATCGTTCCGCAAATTCGCCAGCACTGCGCGATAGGCCAGCGCCTCTGGCAGATGTGGATTCACCTGCAAAACCAGCGCAAGCTGCTTCTCCGCCTCGTTATATTGCTCGCCGTCTATGAGATGGTCGGCGAGCAGTAGCAGGCTCTGGATGTGCCTGGGATTGACTGCAAGCGCCGCCTCGAGCGCTTTCAACATTTCCTCGCGGTCGCTGGTTTCATAAGCCTGTGCGAGGCCACACTCCATGTCCGGATTGTCTGGAAATTTCTCCAACCCGGAGCGGAAGGCGTCGGCCGCCATTTTGAAATCATGTTTATCCAATGCGAGCTGGCCGGCGGCGAGGAAAGCTTCACGTGGTGCCGGCTCCAGTTTTTCAGCCTGCTGGAAGCAATTTTCCAAAACCAATTTCGGTTCGACGCCGAGCAGCAGCAGCGCTTGTCCCAGGGCCACCAGTTGGTCGGGATCCTGGGTCACCGGGGAATTTTGTTGAAGCAACTCGTTGATCTCTGTGAGCTGAAGATTGGCTCCGGAAGGATCGTTTTGGAACAACGCCGCTTGCCGGGCCAGCAGATGCATTTCGATGGTGCCGGAATAATTGTTCAATCCTTGCATTGCATTTGTGTAAGCCTCGTCGTAGCGTCCCAGCGCCAACAATGATTTCACGAGCAGTAACCGCCAGTCACTGAGATAACCATTGTCGGCCAGCTCCTTTTGCGACGTCGTGATGACCTCGGCGTAATTGCCGCGCAAGAATTGCTGCTGCATTTTATCCAGGTCCTGGGCGCCCGCGCCGATGCCCGCAAACAGCACCCCCGAACATAATAGCCAGAAAATCACCGGCGTGAACCTGATTGTTGACAACATGGCTCTTTGAAAGTGCACGTTGATGAAAAGGATACGCTCAGCCGTCAAGCCGATCAATGTGTGCTTTTATATAAACAAGAGTGCAAGCCGAGCCGCATCTTAAGCGCGCCTCTCGTTACCAGTAGGGACAATCGTGTTGAATCTCGACAAATTGCTGGACGAGTTGTTCAAGCCGACAAACGTTTCCATCTGAAAATCGGTGTTATTTTGCTTTTCGAAATGATTTAGTGATTCCATTAGAAGAATTTTATAGTGAAAGCTGACCCGCAAGAATAGCCCAAGCACGGACTCGTGCGCGGTTTGTCGCATATGAATGGTCAGGCCACATGAATGTCTTGAAACGACATCTGGTTTCCATTCTCGCACTGCTGGCCCTGGTTGCCGGGAGTCTGCCAGCTGAGGATAATTTTGCGACTCGCGCGCCGGCAAGAAGGAATTTATTCTGCATATGCAGGCAATTTTGGGCAGAAGTCGGTCGGATCTAAATCCTAAGCAGTTGATTCGATATTTTTCGCATAAGCCTCCCGCAACTTGAACCGTCTCGTTTTGTCACTGATGGTTTTTGGCAGCGTTTGCATGAACTCGATCTCTCGGGGATACTTAAAGGGTGCGGTAATGTTTTTGCAGTGTTGCTGGAGCTCCCGCCGCAAATTCTCACTTGGCTCGTATCGGGGATTAAGCACCACAAACGCCTTTACAATCTGTCCGCGGACATCGTCCGGCTTGCCTACGACTGCCACGTCCAGCACGGCTGGATGCTCCAGAAGGACACTTTCCACTTCAAACGGTCCAATGCGATAGCCTGAGCTTTTGATGACGTCGTCCTTGCGGCCGACAAACCAAAAATATCCGGCGGCATCACGCACCGCTCGATCGCCGGTCAGATACCAGTCGCCGCGGAAGTGGTCCGCCATGGCTTCACGACAATTCAGGTATTCCCAAAAAAGTCCGGGTGGTCTTACTGGTTTTACCCGCACGGCGATTTCACCTTCGCAGCCATCGGGAAGTTCCGTCAAATCATGATCCAACAATGCCACCGGCATGCCCGGTGTCGCTTTGCCCATTGAGCCCGGGCATATCGTTTCAGCTTTGAAGTTGCCGACCAGCACCACCGTTTCCGTTTGGCCATAACCTTCGTGTATCTCGAGGCCGGTAGCCGCCTTCCAAATTTTGAACACTTCAGGATTTAACGGTTCGCCAGCCGTCACACAACGCCTCAGCGCTGGAAATTTCCATTCCGATAAATCCTGTCTCGCAAGCAACCGTAATGCCGTGGTTGGCGCACACCACGTCGCGATCGGGTAATGCCTGAGGACATTTAGGGTTTGCACCGGGGAGAATTTATCAAAGTTGAGTGCAAACACACATGCTCCCATTTGCCAGGGCCCATAAAAACTCGACCACGCCGCTTTTCCCCAGCCAAGGTCCGAGATGTTCCAATGCAACTCGCCCAACCGGCAATCCAGCAGCAATTCGCCCGTCAGGCGGTGACCCATCCCGTAGCTTGCCTGAGTATGCAGAACCATCTTTGGTTCGCCGGTGGTGGCGCTGGTGAAAAAGAGGATGCCCGGTTCGTCCTTTTGGGTGGGCACGACATGATGTTCCCTGACGGCGGATTTGGTGCCTGAATCAAAGTCAAACCAACCCTTCCCGGGGGCAGTATGACCAGTTAAGAAACGCAACCCCGGAAAATCTCCAACTTTCTCAATCCCTCCGGCGGTGGTGATCACCGCCTTTATTTCGGCGGCCCGCAAACGGTAGGCAACGTCTCCTTGCGTCATCTGCATTGTAACCGGTACTGGAACGGCGCCCATGCGGATGAGACCCAGCATGGCAACCCACCATGACGGTATGCGCGGTAACATCAGCAGCACGTGATTACCTCGCCTTACCCCGGAGGACCCCAAAAAATTAGCCGCCTGCTGACTGAGGTCGGAGAGTTGCTTGAAGGTGAATTTTTCCTCCCTGCCACCGATCCCGTCAACACACCAAAGACCGAAAGTTCCCGGGTTTGTTTTTGCCCAAGCATCGATGACGTCGGTGGAAAAATTAAAGCAATCTGAATGTACCGCTGCCACGGGAAGGCATTAGATAACCAATCAGGCAAAATCGCAAGGGAGTATGTTTGCCAGCTAGAAAAATTTGCTGATGCGGCGCGAGAATCGCCCGCCACATGCCAGGGGAACAGTATTCAAAAGTTCCGGAGGAGGACACCTTGTTTGCAAATATGCAAATACTCTTAATAAACAGGTGCTTGTGCATTAAAGCAATTTTTACACACATAATGCCAAGAAATGACAGGTTCGACTCGAATGGTTATGGCACATATACGCACGGGCTTAAAAGCTCTCGAACGTCGGGGAATGTTTTAGCCGTATTTTGGCTTACTGTGTTTAGCGGGAATATATTCCGAGCACGTCCTGGCCCGACGGCGGAAACCATTATTTGCTATGAAAACGAAACCTGTCCTCTTCAACAACACGGTGCTGCGCGACGGCCATCAATCCATGGCCGCGACGCGCATGGCTACTTCGCAAATGCTCGAGCCGGCTCCCATCCTAGACGAGATGGGGTTCGCCGGCCTCGAAACGTGGGGTGGTGCCACGATTGACTCCTGTCTGCGCTTCCTGAAGGAGAATCCATTTGACCGGCTGCGCACGCTGAAGAAAATCGCGCCGAAGACCCCGCAGCTGATGCTGTTGCGTGGCCAGAATATCGTTCAATATGCCAGCTTCCCGGATGACGTGGTGGAAGCCTTCGTGCGTCTCACTTGCGAGAATGGTCAGGACATCCTTCGCATTTTCGATGCACTCAACGATGTCCGAAATCTGGCGACTTCGATCAAGACCACAAAGAAATGCGGCAAACACGCACGGGGCGAGCTCTGCTACACGATCAGCCCCGTTCACACCGTGGAGAATTTTGTGAAGATGGGCGTCGAGTTGGAGAAAATGGGCTGTGATTCCATTGGCATCAAAGACATGTCGGGGATACTTCAGCCGCAAATTGCGCATCGCATGGTCAAGGAACTAAAGGGCAAGGTCGGGATTCCGATCACGTTGCATACGCACGATACGGCGGGTTTGGGCGCGGCCAGTTACCTGGCGGCGATTGATGCCGGCGTGGACTGCGTCGAGGTTTCCATCGCGCCATTCGCCAACGGCACCTCTCAGCCCGATACGCAGCGCATGCTGGCATTGCTGGAAGGGCATCCACGTTGTCCGAAGTTCGACACACAAAAACTTGCGAAATTACGCGATTATTTTGAAGGCGTTTACAAGGAACTGGCCAAATTCACCAGTCCCGCGAACGAGCGGGTGGACAGCGACATTCTCATTTATCAGGTTCCCGGCGGCATGCTCTCGAATTTCCGCACGCAGCTCAAGGAACAGGGCATGGCGGACAAATTCGACGAGGTGGTGAAAGAAATTCTCGTTGTGCGCGAAGCACTCGGCTGGATTCCATTGGTCACGCCCACATCGCAGATCGTTGGCACACAGGCGATGATGAATGTGAAGTTCGGCCGCTGGAAAATGATTTGCCAGCCGGCGCAGGACATTGCGCTCGGTAAATACGGCCTAACTCCCGGGCCGATCAACTCCGGCGTGCTCACCCAGGTCGAGAAGCAAACCGGCAAGAAACCGGTCACGATGCGCCCGGCGGATTTGCTCGAACCGGGCATGGAAAAATACCGCAAACAATGCGCCGAGAAAGGCCTTCCGACCACCGATGAAATTGTCGTCTTGTTCGCGATGTTCCCGCAACAAGTTGAGGAGTTGATCAAGCCCAAAGCGGTACCGGTTGCGCCAACGGCCCCGACGGCGCCAGCCGCAACGCTCACACCACCCCCAACGACCACTCATACCAGCGGGCCGGGCAGGCATTTATTCGTCACGGTTAACGGTACACGTCACGATGTAACGGTTGAAACACTTGAAAGCTGATTATGAGCTCCACTGAAACACCGGCCGCCAACGGCAAGCTGCTCGCTGAGTTTCCGCGCGTCTGTTATGCCGACTGGCGCAAGCTCGTCGAGGCTGAGCTCAAAGGTGCGCCGTTCGACAAGAAGATGTTCACCAGCACGTACGAAGGTATTACGCTCAAGCCGATATACGTGCGTGAGGACGCGGCCCATGTGCCGCACTTGAATTTTTTGCCCGGTTTCGCGCCCTTTGTGCGCGGCACGAGCGCGAGTGGTTACGTGAAGGAACCCTGGGCGGTTTCCCAGGAAATCGGCTGCGCCAGCCCGGCGGAATTCAACCACGCTGCGCGCAACTCAATTGCACGCGGCCTGACTGCCCTGAACATGGTGCTCGATCGCGCCACTCGCAACGGGCACGACCCCGACTGGGCGCAGCCCGAAGAGGTCGGTGGCGGGGGGTTGTCCATCGCCACGCTGGGCGACCTTGATCGCGCCTTGGATGGTGTGGATCTCGAAAAGACTTCCCTGTTTGTTCGTTCCGGGGCGTCGGCGCTGCCGTTCGCCGCTCTGCTGGTGGCTTTGGCCAGGAAACGCAGGAAAACTTCAGCAGGGTTGCGGGGCTGCATTGAGATGGATCCGGTTGGAGTACTGGCGCATGAAGGTCGGCTGCCACAGTCACTCGCCGGTGCATATCGTGAAATGGCGGCGCTTACCCGCTGGGCGGCCACCCAAGCGCCGCTGTTGCAAACTGTCTGTGTGCATAGCCGCGCCTGGCATGAATCAGGAGGTAGTGCGGTGCAGGAACTGGCGTTCACTCTGGCCACCGGAGTCGAGTATCTTCGCGAGTTGGGCAAGCTCGGAGTGGAGGTGAATGTTGCCGCGCCGCGCATCCGTTTCGCAGTCACAGTCGGCGTGAATTTTTTCATGGAAATCGCAAAGCTGCGGGCGATGCGGATGCTTTGGTCGCGGGTCGTGGCGGCCGCGGGCGGCAACGAAGCCGCGCAGAAAATTTCACTTCACGTCCGCACGGCGCAATGGAACCAAACCGTGGTGGATCCTTATAATAATCTGCTCCGCGCCACCGTCGAGGCACTTGCCGGGGTACTGGGAGGTTGCGACAGCATGCAGGTTGCCGCGTTCGACGAGGTGGTCCGCTCGCCAGATGATTTCAGCCTGCGCATCGCACGTAACACCCAGCTGATATTGCAAAAGGAATGCTCGCTGGATCATGTTATCGATCCCGCCGGCGGTTCCTGGTATGTTGAGAACCTGACGGCGGAAATTGCCACGCGCGCATGGTCGCTGTTTCAGGAAGTGGAAAAACTGGACGGCATGGAAGCCGCGTTGCGCGCCGGTTTCCCCCAAAAAACTGTTGCCGCCACTGCCGCGGAAAAAATCAAAGCTGTCTCACGCCGGCGAGATTCCATTGTGGGCGTCAATCAGTACGCCAATCCCAAGGAACACCCGCTGGAGTTCCCGGCGGAGAATGGCAGGGCGTTTCACAAACGGCGCGTGCAACAGATCGCTTCATATCGCACGTCGCTGGATGATGCCGAGAGTCAAATCGTACTCGACCGACTCGCGGAAGTGATCGGGCCGAAAGGTGTGGAGATCTTTGAATCATGCGCTGCTGCGGCGCTCGCCGGCGCCACACTCGGGGAAATCACGCGGGCCATCCGTATTATCGATTCGCCCTGTACACCGATCGTACCGGTTTGCCTCACCCGCGCCGCGGCACCGTTTGAAGCATTGAGGGCGGCGATGAGCCGGCTACCCGAGCCGGCGCAGGTTTTTCTGTGCAACATGGGTTCGCTCAAAGAGCACAAGGCACGCGCCGATTTTGCGCGCGGTTTCTTCAGTATCGGCGGCTACGAGGTGGTTTCGCCGGCCGGTTTCAAGACCCCGAACGAAGCGGCGGCCGCTTTTGCCAAATCGAAGGCGCAGGTCGCGGTCATCTGTTCGACCGATGAAAATTATCCGGCGCTGGTACCGGGGCTGACGGCCGCGATTCGTGTGCAGAAACCTGGAGCATTGATCGTGCTGGCCGGATTTCCCGCGGAGCAAATCGAGGCGTACACGAAATCAGGCGTTGATGGGTTTATTCATATCCGCGCCGACGCCTTTGAAGTTCTTTCAAAAATTCACAATCAACTGGGGATCAAATGATGAACGCCTTTCCCGATTTCAGCAAAATTGCCTTCGAAAGCTCACCGGCTAAGGCGAGCTACGCAGAGTGGTGCGCGCAGTTCAAGGCCGAGACCGGTAAATCCGTCGAAGACCTAGCATTCATGACCCTTGAACAAATCGAACTGAAACCGCTTTACACCGCGGCCGATCTCGCGGGTTGCGAATGTGTTGATTCGATGCCGGGCATTGCTCCATTTATGCGCGGGCCGTATGGCTCGATGTATGTCACCAAGCCGTGGACCGTCCGCCAATATGCCGGCTTTTCCACGGCCGAAGCCTCCAATGCTTTTTATCGCCGTAATATCGCCGCCGGACAGCAGGGTTTGTCTGTGGCATTTGATTTGCCAACCCATCGCGGTTACGACTCCGATCATCCGCGAGCTTTTGCGGACGTGGGCAAAGCGGGTGTCGCCGTGGATTCGATCGCGGACATGAAAATCTTGTTCGACAGCATCCCGCTAGATCGCATCTCGGTTTCCATGACGATGAACGGCGCGGTGCTGCCCATTCTGGCGTTTTATATTGTCGCTGCGGAGGAGCAGGGCGTAAAACAGGAGCAACTGGCCGGCACCATTCAGAATGACATCCTCAAGGAATACATGGTGCGCAACACCTATATTTATCCGCCCGCGCCTTCGATGCGCATCATCGCGGACATCTTCAGCTTTACCTCGAAGTACATGCCCAAGTTCAACTCGATCTCGATTTCCGGCTACCACATGCAGGAAGCTGGTGCGACTGCTGACCTGGAAATGGCCTACACGCTGGCCGATGGCTTGGAATATGTCCGGACGGGAATCAAGGCCGGCATTGATATTGACGCATTCGCGCCACGATTGTCGTTTTTTTGGGCGCAGGGCAAAAACTTTTTCATGGAAATCGCCAAGATGCGTGCTGCGCGCGCCTTGTGGGCGAAGCTCATCAAGCAGTTCAATCCCAAGAACGCAAAGTCCATGGCGTTGCGCACCCATTCACAAACGTCGGGTTGGTCGCTTACCGAGCAGGATCCTTTCAATAATGTCGCCCGCACCTGCATCGAAGCCATGGCTGCCGCACTGGGTCACACGCAATCGCTGCATACCAATTCACTCGACGAAGCCATTGCGCTGCCGACCGATTTCTCGGCTCGCATTGCCCGCAACACGCAACTGTTGCTGCAGGAAGAAACCGGCATCACCCGGGTGATTGACCCGTGGGCGGGTTCTTATTTTGTCGAGGCGCTCACGCAGGAAATCATGAAGCGGGCATGGCATCATATTGAGGAAGTCGAGGCGCTGGGCGGCATGGCCAAGGCCATTGAAACCGGATTGCCCAAGCTGCGCATCGAGGAAGCGGCCGCCCGCCGTCAGGCGCACATTGATTCCGGCCAGGAGGCGATCATCGGCGTGAATACCTTGCGGCTCGAAAAAGCCGATCACCTCGATGTACTGGATGTGGATAACGCAGTTGTGCGCGAAGCCCAACTCAAGCGTCTGGCGACCGTCAAAGCGGGACGCGATCCAGTGCGGGTTCAGGCTACGCTCAGCGCGCTGACGCAATCGGCCGCCAGCGGTGAAGGTAATCTGCTCGCTCTGGCCATCGAAGCGGCGCGGGCGCGGGCCACACTAGGGGAGATTTCGTTTGCTTTGGAGAAACAATTCAATCGGCACAAAGCTGTCATCCGGACTGTGAGTGGCGTCTATCAATCTGAATTCGGCGCGGCCCCGCAAATCCAGGAGGTCCGAAAACTAACCGACGAGTTTGCTGTCAAACAGGGCCGCCGCCCACGCATACTGATTGCCAAAATGGGCCAGGACGGCCACGACCGCGGTGCAAAAGTAGTGGCGACGGCTTATGCCGACCTCGGTTTTGACGTGGACATCGGACCGCTCTTTCAGCAGCCGGAAGAAGCGGCGCGCATGGCAGCAGAAAATGATGTGCATGTCGTCGGCATCAGTTCGCTGGCGGGTGGACACAAGACGTTGCTGGTCCAATTGCGGGACGAGCTCAAAAAAATCGAGCGCGAGGACATCATGATCGTGGTGGGCGGCGTGATTCCACCACAGGACTATGAATTTTTGAAGGCCAGCGGCGCGGCGGCAGTATTCGGTCCGGGCACCTTTATCCCTGACGCAGCGAGGGAAATGTTGACACGGTTGAATCAAACGCTCGACTGATGAATGAACGCTTCAACAACCTTTGCGAAACCGGCAGCCGTCAACCGCGGCACAGCGCGGTCGCGGTCGACATGGCCAGGTTCAACCGGTTGTTGGGGAAAGGCTGGAAGCGCATGAGCGAAAATTACAGCAGTCCATTGCGTCGACCCCGACCGATGTCCGTGGACGATTATGTGGCCGGCGTGAGGAGAGGGGATCGCACTGTCCTGGCCCGCGCCATTACGCTGGTGGAGAGCGATTCCCGGCGGCACGAGGTTCAGGCGCAGGAAGTCTTGCATCGCGTTTTGCCCTTCACTGGTCGGGCAAAACGCGTGGGCATCACCGGCGTACCCGGCGTCGGCAAAAGCACCTTCATCGAATCTCTTGGTTGTCAGCTGATTGAGCGTGGCCGCAAGGTGGCAGTACTCACGATTGACCCCACGAGCTCGCGTTCCGGGGGCAGCATCCTTGGCGATAAGACACGCATGGAACGTCTTTGCCAGTCGCCTGCTGCCTTCATCCGGCCTTCGCCGAGCGGCTTGAGCCTGGGTGGCGTCGCACGGCGGACCCGCGAAACCATGCTGCTTTGTGAAGCGGCCGGGTTCGACACGCTTCTGGTGGAAACCGTGGGTGTGGGACAGACCGAGATCGCCTTGCGCTCGATGGTGGATTTTTTTCTTCTGCTTTTGCTGCCGGGTGCAGGCGACGAGCTGCAAGGCATCAAGAAAGGTATCATTGAAATGGCCGACCTGGTTGCCATCAACAAAGCGGATGGTGAGAACAGGCTGCGGGCCGAACTGTCCCGGCAGGATCAGGCCGCTGCACTGCACTATCTACAACCCGCCACCAGCGAGTGGCCAACTGAGGTGGCACTCTGTGCCGGTCTAACGGGCGAAGGGGTTCCGGAGATTTGGGCTCGCGTGGAGAAATTTTATGCGGCCTTGGAACCCAAGGGAGTGATTTCACGCCGGAGACAGGAACAGTCGCTGACCTGGCTGAATGACCTGGTACAGGATGAGTTGAAGCGGCGGTTCTATAATGATTTACGCGTGAAAGCCTGTCTGCCCGAAGTCCAACAGGCTTTGATGCGCGGCGAAATTACTGCGGTGCGCGCCGCCGCTGGTTTGCTGGCCGCACATGAAGAGAAGAATGCCGGCGCTATCGAAACCGCCATAAAAAACTATGATCAAAAAAATTGACCACCTGGGAATCGCCGTAAAATCACTCGACGAGGCGGTGCCTTATTACGAGAAAGCGCTGGGCTTGAAGTGCGAGCTTCGCGAGGAAGTTGCCTCTCAAAAGGTTCGCACCGCATTCTTTAACTGCGGTGAGGTGCATATCGAACTGCTCGAGCCGACCGATCCGGAAAGCCCGATTTCCAAGTTTCTCGAAAAAAATCCGGCAGGCGGCATCCATCACATCGCGTTCGGCACGGATGACGTGGCGGGTCAACTCAAGCAGGCCGCGGGTGCGGGCGTGAAGTTGATTCATGAAAAGCCCTTCGACGGCGCAGGCGGCAAACTCGTCGCCTTCCTGCATCCGAAATCCACTTATGGTGTCCTGACAGAGTTTTGCATGCCCAAACCGGGTAATACCGGGCACTGAAAACCATCGCAACGAAAGCAAATTTTATGGCTATATCCAAAGCAATGCTCGAGCAACTGGAAAAGAGACGCGCCATCGCCCGTGCCGGCGGCGGTGAGGACAAGCTCGAAGCGCGGCGCAAAAAGGGCTTGATGACAGCGCGCGACCGGATCAATGAATTGTTTCAGGCCGGGACATTTCAGGAATCAGGCCTGCACGCCGATCACGACTGCCACAACTTCGGACTCGAGAACAAATCGCTGCCCTGTGACGGCGTCGTAACCGGGACCGGTTTGGTGGAAGGCCGCGCAGTTGCCGCGTTCAGCCATGATTTCACGGTCGGTGGGGGCGCCCTCGGCCGCATTCATGCCAAAAAAATCTGCGATATGATGGACTTCGCGTTGAAGTCCGGCTGCCCGATTGTCGGCTTTAATGATTCCGGCGGGGCCCGCATTCAGGAAGGCGACGATTCATTGTCCGGTTACGGACAGGTTTTTTTCCGAAACGTGCTCGTTTCGGGAGTGGTGCCGCAGATCGCGGTCGTGGCCGGGCCGTGCGCTGGCGGCGCCGCCTATTCGCCTGCCTTGATGGACTTTATCATCATGGTGAAGGGCACTGCCAACATGTTCATTTGCGGGCCTGAGGTCATTCAAGCGGTCACGGGCCAGAAATGCACCATGGAGGAAATCGGTAGTGCGATGGCGAACGCGAGCGTTAGCGGCAATGTCCATTTCGTGGCCGAGAACGATGCGGACGCTGTGCGCATCGTGAAAAAGCTGCTGTCGTATTTGCCGTCGAACAACGTAATGGACCCGCCCCACGCACCGACCCCGCAAGTGGATCTGAGTACCGATCCCGAATTTAACAAGCTGTTGCCCGACGAACTGAAAAATCCGCTCGATGTCACGAAAGTTATCGCGCGACTCGTGGACAAGGGTGATTATCTCGAAGTAATGAAGGAGTTTGCCAAGAACATCGTCATCTGCTTTGCTCGTATTCAGGGCGTCGTGGTGGGCATTATTGCCAACCAGTCTGCGGTAAAAGCCGGAACACTGGATATTGACGCTTCGGATAAGGCGGCGCGTTTCATCCGTTTTTGCAATGTGTTCAATATTCCAATCGTCACTCTGATGGACGTTCCCGGTTTCCTACCCGGTGTGGCGCAGGAGCGTGGCGGCATCATTCGGCACGGCGCGAAAATGCTGTTTGCCTATGCCTCAGCCACCGTGCCAAAAATCACCGTGATTCTCCGCAAAGCTTATGGCGGGGCGTACCTTGCCATGTGCAGTTCGGACATGGGTGCGGACGCCGTTTATGCATGGCCGACGGCGGAGATTGCGGTGATGGGGGCTGATGGCGCGGTAAAGATTCTTTACCGGCGCGAGATTGCCGCCGCCGCCGATCCAAAGAAAGAAGAGGCTCGACTGGCAGCTGAGTATCGCGAAAAATTCTGCTCACCGTACGAAGCCGCGAAGAAGGCAATGATCACCGACGTGATTAGCCCCGCGGAAACCCGCGCCGTGGTTGCGCTGGCGTTACGCAATCTCCTCAGCAAACGCGAAACGCGTCCGCCGAAAAAGCATGGCACAATTCCGTTATGAGCCATAACCTCGTTTATTCATGAGTAATCCAATCACTCCTGTGGAAGACTTGACGCCGGCCGAGGCGAACCTCGGAAAAGTGCTTGTATTGATTCATCAGGTGTTATCCCGGCTCGATAATCCCGCCTGCAAGGCGCAAGTGCAAGCCGCATTGAGCCGGGCCGTTTCGTTGCTGGAAGCCACCCGCATCACGCTGGCGGCAGGAAACTCTGCGCCAATTCCCCTCGGCACGCAAAACGTGAAGACAACCGTTACCCCGCAGATCGCCGCGGTCATTGCGGCGGCGGTGTCGATTGTGCTTGACCGGCCATATCGGCTGGTGTCGGTCCAACAAGTTTCAGTACCGGTAGCGCCACACCTTAACGTTTGGGCGATGGAAGGTCGTACCCAGATTTTCATGTCCCATAAAGTCCGCTGAATTCTTTATAGAATCTATGATCAAAAGACTCCGCGTAACAGTTGACGGCAACACTTACGACGTTACCGTCGAGCTGCCCGAAGATTCAACACCCAGTGCCACACCGGCGCCGGTGATTACCCCACCACTGCCCGTCACGGCTGCGGTTGCCCCGTCACCATTGCCTCCACCGCCGACACCGGCCCCGGTAGCCGCTCCAAAACAGTCAGGATCCGGCGCTCCCGGCGACGTGTTGTGTCCGCTTGCCGGCCGCGTTCCTGCAGTTCTGATTCAAGAAGGCCAGGAAGTGAAGGAAGGCGAACATCTGGTAACGCTTGAAGCCATGAAAATGAACACCTTTGTTTTTGCGCCTAGGAGCGGCAAGGTGACCGTCCTCAAAACTCAGGTCGGTGCTGTGGTCGAGGAAAACCAGGTGCTCCTTACGATCAACTGATCAGATCGCTTCCATGAACCGTTACGCCGCTCCACAAGCCGCTGTGCCTCATACCTCACAGGTGGCGGGCTGGACACTTTTGGAATTCGAAGTGGTGGATTCAACCAACTTCGTGGCTGGCAAACTTGGCGCATGGCATGCCGTTCGTGCCGGCACCCAGACCGCCGGTCGCGGTCGCTTCCAGCGATCTTGGATTTCTGACTCAGGCGGACTTTGGTTGTCCGCCGTGGTGCCAACCGGAGCTGATCGCGACCGCTGGCAAGCTTTGCCTTTGGTTGCCGGCCTTGCCGTGATCGAATCCTTGAAATCTTTGGGCGTTGCATCGGCGCGGCTGCGCTGGCCCAACGACATCATGGTCGACGAGCGGAAACTCGCCGGACTGCTGGTGGATAATTTCGTTCCGCAACTGGCCGTCGTCGGGCTTGGGCTGAATGTTGCGAACAACCCCGATTCGCAGGACGCCACCCTCATTGGGACCACAACGCGATTGGCAGATTTGGTTCCCCAACCGCCATCCCTGGCGACATTGACGAAGGCCATCCTGATCGGGTTGCGATCCGAGATTGAGGTTGTGGCGAATGCCGGTTTTGGTGCGCTGCATTCCCGCATCAATGAAATGTGGGGCGGCCCTCGGCGGGTAACGGTTGATCTGGATGGCGTGCAACGAACCGGTTGGTTCAACGGTGTTGATCAAGGTGGCCGTCTCTGGTTTCAGGAAGCTTCGGCCGGCCCGATTGCGCTTGAACCGCATCAGGTCCGGCTCTTGCGAGAACTTTAATTTTAATCATGAACTCTTATCCCCAAATGACCGCGGAGGAAGCCGCTCTATTGATCCAGCACGGACAATCCGTAGCCTTTAGCGGATTCACGCCGGCTGGCGCACCCAAGGACGTCCCCAAAGCCATCGGTGTGCGCGCCAAGGCGATTCACGCCGCCGGGAATCCCTTCCAAATCGGAGTAATGACCGGTGCCTCGACCGGTAAATCGCTGGATGGTTCGCTGGCGGAGGCGGAGGCAGTGAGTTTTCGTACACCCTACCAGTCTGACCCGGCATTGCGTAAGAGCATTAATGAAGGCCGCACGCAGTTTTTCGATATGCATCTTTCGATGGCGCCGCAGAATATTCGATATGGTTTTCTAGGCCCGGTTCATTATGCCGTCATTGAGGCATGCGATGTTTCTGATGCGGGAGAAATCACCCTGACTTCTTCGGTAGGTGCCGCACCGACTTTTTGCCGGGTCACGGACAAAATCATTATCGAGTTGAATCGTTTTCATCCGGATTCACTGCGCGGTCTTCATGATATCTACGAACCCGAGGATCCGCCCTATCGAAATCCGATTCCGCTCTTTCGTCCATCGGACCACATTGGGGCGCCAGTGGTGAAAGTGGATCCAAGAAAAATTGTGGCTGTCGTGCCCACCAACGCCCCGGATGAGACCCATGGATTTAGCGAAATCGGTGATACTACGGCGCGCATCGGTCGCAATGTTGCGGATTTTCTCGCTGCCGAATTGCGTCGCGGACTTATTCCCAAGTCTTTCCTACCCATCCAGTCTGGCGTGGGCGACACCGCCAACGCCGTCCTCGAGGCCATGGGTGCCAACCCTGATATTCCGGTGTTTGAAATGTACACAGAGGTCATTCAAGACGCCGTCATCAAGCTCATGAAGCAGGGGAAGATCCGATTTGCCAGTGGTTGTTCGCTGACGGTCACCAACGAGGTGCTAAGGGACATTTACGCGAATCTGGAGTTTTTCCGCCCCAAATTCATCCTCCGCCCACAGGAAATCAGCAATAGTCCTGAAGTAGTCCGTCGCCTGGGCATCATCTCCGTCAACACGGCCATCGAAGTGGACATTGCCGGCAACGTCAACAGCACGCATGTGCTCGGCCGCAACATGATGAACGGTATCGGCGGCTCGGGTGACTTTGCTCGCAATGGCTTTCTTTCGATCTTCACGTGTCCGTCCACGGCCAAGGGCGGAAAGATCAGCACGATTGTACCGATGGTGTGCCATCTGGACCACAGCGAACATTCGGTGCAAATCATCATTACCGAATATGGTATCGCTGACCTGCGCGGCAAGAGTCCTTGTCAGCGCGCGGAAACCATTATCGGCAATTGCGCGCATCCTGATTATCGTGGCCTACTGCGTGATTATGTAGGACTTAGCGGCTCAGGCCATTCGCCCCAGACCTTGAGCGCCGCCTTTGGTATGCATCAACAGTTTTCTAAAGGCGGCGACATGCGAGAAGTTTCGTGGGGCGGCTGCCGGAAGTAATAGTCGGTTCGCGAGGGGATCCCACCACCTACAAAACGACTGGAGCGGAGAAAAGTAAATTGGAGAGGATGGATCAGGAAATGAACGGTGGAATTGACTGTCCCTCCGCACTTGACTTTCCGACGTCGATATATTTTATTGCAGGTATAAGTCTATGAAAACTCGAACGCTTTTATCCGTTGTCATTTCAAGTCTGGTTTTGGTGCTCATGCAGTTGAATGCGAGTGCGGCCGACCATCCTCATTATCTACAGGCCCTCTCTGACTTGCGTGGGGCGCGTTGGATGATCGATCACAGAACTGGTGACTGGAAACAGACTGATGATGAAATAGCCGCAGTTCATCATATAGATCTAGCTATTAATGAAATCATAAAGGCCTCAATTGACGACGGAAAACTCCCTAAGGACCATCCGCGTGTCGATGAACGTCCGGATCATATTGGTCGCCTGCATGAAGCCTTTGATTTTCTGCAGAGGGCTCGAAAAGACGTGAATCAAGAGGAAGATGATTCCTTTGCAAATGGGCTTAAAAACAGGGCTATAGTCCATATTTCCGAAGCCATGAAGTTCACACAACATGCAATCAAAGCTTGATTTTGTTGGAATTGCATAAATCGTATCGTTAAGATCGCATGGCGCGACGGTGAAGCTGTGCCGTGATTATCAGCGTCCGCTTAATTTAAGAAAGCATTTGAGAAGATTTATCCTGACTTCAACAGCGCTGAGAAGCGGATAATGAGACTTTTATGGGATTGGTATTTCAAATTGGATACTTATAAACTAGGCCAATGATTTCGAGTGATTAATTTCGGTGGTTAATTATGTAATGCGGTTCTGCCGGTTGGCTCTCAATTTTTTGCTTCGCCACTAAGAGTTACGGGCTTTGCTAACCGAACATAATAATTTCGTCATTATTGAGTTTTCTCGTCCAGGCATGACAAAACTGTAATGATGAAATGATTGTGCTATCATTTGCTTCTGCCAGAGTGTCCTGATAACTCACATCAACTGGATTATGAAAAAATCGACACTCCCTTTTCTCGCGTTACTTGGCATCGGTTTGTTGGGCCGAAATATTCTGGCCCAGGATGCCGTGACCTCCTACAAGGTCCTCGACACCAGCCATCTCATGGGTAACGGCGGCATTGATTATGTCTATGCCGACAATGACGAGCGGCGCGTTTATGTGCCGCGCGGCAGGCAAACCCTGGTGTTCGATCTGGACAGCCACAAATACATCGGTGCCATCACCAACATCAGCGGTCACGGCGTAGCCGTCGACACCGCTACACACCACGGTTTCAGCAGCAGCCCTTCCGTTGGAATGTTCGATACGGAGACGTTGCAGAAGATTAAGTCCATTGACGTTCAAGGCCGGCCTGACGGGATACTACTGGAGCCCTTCACGGACCGCGTGTGTGTTTTCAGTCACGAATCGCCCAACCTTACGCTAATTGATCCCAAAGACGGCACCGTCACAGGAACGATCGACCTGGGCGGTGCACCGGAACAGGCGCAAAGTGACGGACAGGGGAAATTGTACGTGGACCTTGAAGACAAAGACAGCATCGCGGTCGTGGATGTCAAAGCCATGAAAGTCGTTGCGACTTATAGTTTGCAGGGCAAAGGCGGCGGGCCCGGCGGTCTGGGCCTGGACTCGAAGAACCACATCCTGTTTGCCATGTGCCACGAACCGGCCAATTGTGTGGTGATCAATGCTGAGGATGGAACCATTCTGGCCACATTGCCAATCGGCAACGGCACGGATGGCGGCGGTTTCAATCCGAACACGATGGAGGCATGGAGTTCCCAACGCGATGGCACGCTGACCATCATCAAGGAAAGCAGCCCCACCAACTTTGCGGTGGAACAGACCGTGCAAACCAAAGCCGGCTGCAAAACCTCCTCCCTCGACACCAAAAACAACCGCATTGTGTTGATCTGCACCGAGCGTCTGCCGCAAACGGTTCCAGCCATGACAGCGACGGCCCCAGCGCCCGACACGAACTCACCTCTTGGCGAGCGACGCGGAGGACGCGGAGGACGAGGCGGTCCCGGGAACCTTGATGTACTGTTCGTGGGGCGTTGATTTCATGATACTTTGACGAAGTCAGCAACGCCGGTCATGGAGTTGGTCGTCATTCGCGTGAGCAGTGAGTATTGCCGGTTGATCTGGCAGGGTGTGCATGGAGTGACAGGGCTGATTTCCGCCCGGACGGGAACACTGAGCGACTGGAAAACGAAGACAAATAGGGACACGATCCAAGGCTGAAACCAGGGGCTGGTGGTCAGGTCAAGAGATGACGCGATTCGAATCCGCAAACAACTCGCTGTGGTGAAAGAAGGTGTCCATGAAAAACTTTTTCTGGCGGAGCCAACGCCCGTTCAATTCCAATAGCCATTGTAAAACCGATAGGCATTGCCTTGCTGCTCCCAGCGTGGTGCGACCCAAACCGAGCTCGAATTCGGTGGCAATTCCCAATGGCCGGCCGTCCATTCGTACTGGTTGCGCCACGACCAGTAGCCTGCGATCCAGACATAATTGGTGGTTGGCTGAGCCAGGACCACTTCCTGTTGGATCGCTGGCGGTGCTTCAGTTACAACCGTGGTGTTTACGCCGGGTGTTGAGGTGGCAATGGTCTCGGTGGTGGAGTTTCCGACTACGCCAGCCGGCATCGTGTCTGGCGTCGTGGTGGTGGTAGTTGTCGTTACCGAGCGAGTTGGCGCAGGCGGGGGGAGCGAGGAAACCGTTTGCGACTCGGGTTCGGAAGCACAACCGGCCAGCAGGCCGATGGCGCCGCAAATTGCGAATACCGATGGGATTCGCCTCATCACGAGCACGCAAGCCGGACGAGACAGTGGCGTTAAAAGCTTTGTTTTCATGCTGCGAGATTAGGCTGGGAGTTGTTCCGGAACAATGGGGTGTTTTACGTAAGAACCTTGCTGGAAATGGAGGAAACTTCGTTTGCTTGTCTTTTAAAAGAGCATATTGGCTAAACAAACCCGAACCCTGCCTGCATTCGGGAGACATTCGAAGGCTGTGTTTTCAGGCCTGCGGCAGGTGTCAGGGTCCCGATTTCTGAATGGAATTGCACTTTCGGACTCCAACATGATCCTCGAAATCGGGAAGCTGGTCGCAAATAACAGTGTTGAAGCCGAGCTTGTATCGGGGGATATGCTCAATAATAACGCGGTTTTATCTTGGCTAATGATCGCAGATCAGCTTTAATGTCGTTTCAACAACGACTTTTAACCTCAAACAATAAATATAGAAATATGGCTAAAGCACTGAGCAAATCACAAATCGCAGCATCAATCGCGGAAAAGAACGGCATCACCAAGAAGCAAGCCGTCGAAATCCTCGAATTCATTGCTGACTTGGCTTACAAAAATGCCAAAAACACTTTCACCCTCCCCGGTCTCGGCAAACTCGTGCTCGTCAATCGCAAAGCACGGGTCGGGCGCAATCCGGCGACCGGCGAAACAATCCAGATCAAAGCCAAGCGCGTTGTGAAGTTTCGCGTGGCCAAAGCGGCCAAAGACGCCATCCTCGGCACCAAGTAAAACCGGCTTCCTCTTTCAAGGCACTCTGATAGTTTCAGGGTGCCTTTTTTTTCTTCTCACCGGGCCAGTTCGAGAATCAACCCTTATAGTAATTCAAGACGAGCCCTGCGCTTCCTTCTGGTTGGGTGAAGTTTCCAGCGATGTTGAACACGACCTTGTCGGCAAGCCATTGCGAAATCCGGCATGCACTGTGGTCAGATCACCGCTCACTGCCCGCGGAATCAGAGGAGGATGAGATTCAGTTGTTATAGCGGTCGAACACGATAATACCGTGTTGGAGCATTCGTAAAAGTCGGGTCGGTGAAGTCGAATGTTCCACCGGTAATCGAGTTGGTCTGGAGAGGGAGCCAGACAGGATTTGCCAAGTTCGTGCAAGTTTGCACCAGGATGAGCAGGTTGGTGGGTCCCGAAATTGTGAAGCCAAACTGCTTGCTATGAATCCCTGGATTATTCAAGTAAATCGGGGATAGAGGTAACGTGGTCCACACGGCGGTAGGCAGGCTACCGAAGGTGGGGCCCCAGCCTGTCGTTCCCGCCAGATAATAAACGGTGCCGGTGTCGCCGCTAAAGATCGTCCCGTCGTCATCTACGGCATTGCCGTAAAAGTAAGCGTTGGTCAGGGCGTTGCAATCTTGAAAAGCGTAGTCTCCGATGGTGGTGACGCTCGCGGGAATGGTTACAACAGGCAGGGCGGTGCAGAAACCGAAAGCGTCGAACCCGATACTGGCGACACCGCTTGATATGGTTACGTTGGTCAGGCTGGAACATTCGTTGAAAACATACGCTCCAATACTTTGGACACTGCCGGGAATGATGACACTGGCCAGCTTGACACAATTTTCAAACGCGGCCTGTTCAATGTTCGTGACGCTGTCGGGGATGATCACACCGGACAATTCAGAGTAATAGAACGCGTAATCCCCAATATCGGTGACGCTGCCGGGAATCGCATAGGTCGCTCCGGTTTTTCCCGGCGGATATTGAATGAGCTTAGTCAAGGGTTGATTGAACAGGGCCCCGCTCGAACTTCCATAATCTGTGTTTCGCGGATCCACCATGATGTTGCTCAGGCTGGTGCAGTATTCAAAAGCCGTGTCGCCGATGTTGGTGACACTTTCAGGAACATCGACATTGGTCAGGCTGGTGCAGCCGCTGAATGCCTGTTGTCCGATATTGGCCACGCCATTCGAAATGATGAGGCCCCCCAGAGCGCTACAGTTTTCGAAGGCTTCACTCCCGATGCTGGCAACGCTGCCGGGGATTGTGATGCGCGCCAGGCTGGTGCAGCTGCTGAAAGCCTGCTGTCCGATGCTGATGACGCCCGCAGGAAGGGTAACATTGGTAAGGTTATCGCAGCCCTGGAATGAATAGTTTCCGATACTGGTGACGCTTCCGGGAATCGTATAGGAACCTTTTTTGATGCCCGGTGGATAGAGTATGAGAGTGGTCAGGGGCTGATTAAACAAAACACCCTTCAAACTGCCATAGCTCGGATTTTGTGAATCGACCGCGATGTTGGTCAGGTCCAAACAACCGTAAAAGGCAGAGTCCCCGATATTGGTGACGGTGGCGGGGATTGTGACACTGGCCAGATTCACGCAGTTGAAAAAAACAAAATCCCCGACCGCAGGGACGCCGCCGGGTATCGTGACACTGGTCAGATTTGGGCAGCCGGAGAATGCAAAGTAACCCAGATTGGTGACCCCATCGGGAATCGCGTACGAAGACAGGGTTATCCCCGCCGGGTATAAAACCAGCATGCCCAAGCCCTGGCTGAAAAGGGCACCGTTTAAACTGCTGTAGTTTGTGTTTCGGGCATCCACGATGACGTTGGTGAGGCTGAGGCAATTCAGGAATGCGTCATCCGCGACGCTGGTCAGGTTGCTGGAGATCTGGACACTGGTGATGCTGCTGCCATCAAACGCACCATCGGCGATTGAAGTCACTGGCAGCCCGCCGATGGTCGTCGGGATGACGACCGCGCCGCCTGAACCATTGTAGCCGGTAACGCTGATTGTGCCGTTATTGGTCGCATATGTGAATTGGCCCTGGACCAGGACCGGCAGCAAAACGCTGAAGAAGCAAATTGCAAAAATACGTTTCCATGTCGTTCTGGCAGCAAGGTGCGGCCACAGTTCACTGCGGTTCATCATTTTCATCATTTTAGTGTTTCAAAACTTGGTAACAATTCATCCACGTGGAATGGACAAATTTTCCACTCAGGGAAAAAACATAGCCTTCCCGGGATTGTTCATGGCCCAGGATGGCCCCGTCGACTGGCTGCGCGTTTGACCCGGCGTTGTCAGTCCCAATCGCAGATGCCCGGCAAATTCGTCAAAGCTTTCAGTCGTGCCAGCGGTTCACGGTTTCGGCGCGACCAGCTTGACTGACCTTCCATTATACCACAGAAACTCCCATTCCTCACCTGAAAAAAGCAGCATGAATGGTGTGGTCGCTGCATTAAACAAGTGTCTTATAATAATGGTTTTACAATCCAAAGTCGACCGCTATTTGATAGCCGCGACAGCAAGTATGTCCAAAATTTGGCCGGTGCGCAATATGCCAGTTTGGATGGTTGAGAGGGCTTACTGCGGATGAACGCAAAAGCAGGAATGGCATCGCCCCACCCAACACTCCATGTTAAAGAGGGCGGAAGGTTTCGCCTCAGAATATTAACTGGCAGTGACATTGGGCTGGGAGTAAAAGCTCTTCCCAACCACGGCCCCGGTCACTGATCCGACGATCATACCTGCAACAGAATCCGAGAGCCAATGGATGGTCATGGATACGCCGGTTCCAATGTACAGTGCGTAGCAGATTGCCAATGAGCCGGCCCATCTTTGTTTCGGCAGCAGAATGAAGATGGTGCCGGCCATGGCGAAAGCGATGGTGGTGTGGGAGGACGGCCAACCCCAGAAGACGCCACCGCGCAATAACCCGAAACGGAAATCGCGGCTGATATCCCCGCCTAGGATAAACGATGGATGAACACGACCTGTGAACGCCTTGTAGCATGAGGAAATTACCGAGCCGATCAGCTCAGCTTGAGCGACAGCCCAGCCGGCATTCAAGGCTGCGGGATGTTTGAGCACAATGCCGACGAGAACAAGGATCAATGGCAGCGCCAACGGTACCAGGCCGCCGATGGGAGCGGCAGGGAACATCCATGAGATGAGGACGGGGTTGCGGGTCAGTTCAAAATAGCGCCAGTCAAAGCCTGATTCGACCAGAACGAAGGTGATTCCGATGGCGACCAGGTGCCAGAGGATCATTCGACCTTTGAAGCAGGCGATGACGTTGCGAGGCAAGGTTGAAAGAAGAGGTCTCATTCCGGGCAAGCTTTAATTCTTTCACTGCGGTGTGACGCGAGTTTATTCATTTCGGGGTATCAGCGGACGCAGCAATTTGAAATTGACAAACCGGGCCAGCAGGGCGAGCGCGCAACCGAGCGCAGTGTTGATCAAGCGATGCCAGGTAACGGTCGATTCCGGCAGACCGGTGAGGGCAATTAGGAAAACTACGAAGGAAGTGAGTGCCGCCGAGAAAACGACAGTGTTGGCTTTAAGAAATGCGAAGGCAAAGTAACTGAACACCGCAACCAGTGTGACGAGCACGAAGTTTTGGGGCTGAAGCACGTGGGCGATTACTGTGGCGGCGATCACGCCGGTCAGGGTTCCGATGACACGCTTTACCCCGTCCGTGTAGGTCCGGTAAGAGTCCGGTTTCAATACGACCACGGTGGTCATCGGCAGCCAGTAGCCATTCTTTAACTGGAGCAAGTGGTCGAGTTCGACCGCAATGACCAGCGTGACGGCGAGCCTTAACGCGTAGTGGAAAGCATTCGATGAAAATAACAGGGATTTGCGGAAATCATTCCAGAGTTCGTGACCAGCGAGGAGGTCATTCGGCGGCGTCCCACCGGGAGACGACTCGTTGCCAAACCGGCTGATCCCTTCGCAATACCAGAACGTACTGATGCAAAGAATCTGCGTCAGGCCGCCGACAAGGATTACCAGGGCACGTTCACCCGCCTCCAGTCCATGGCTCGGGAAGGCCGTGGCGACGAGCAGGGCGATGACGGATTGCATGACGATCCAACCCAAGTCCTCGCTGAGCACGTTAAATAAACCGCAGACCATTCCCCCGATGGCAGTCACCAGAATCACGGTCAGGTAAAGATTCCCGGCCAAGGTTCCGACCCAGGTGGAAAAGGCCATCAGCAGCGTTACCATGAACATGGTGAGCAGCCTTGAGCCTCTGACCTGCCGGGTGGCTCCTATGCCGACGGAAAAAGCCGAGGCCGCAGCCAATACGCACGCCGCCATCCGACCGTAGAAGATGCCGGCCAGCAGCAAAATGATGATCGCCGGGACCCGCCGCAGACTAGCCTTCCAGTGTAACTGCGGCCAGTCGCAATGATACAGATCAACTTCATACTTGGACTGCGTGGCAGGCATTATTGCGATCGTCCCCGGGGATTCACCAATCTTTCACCATTCTGTTTCGCGGTAATCCTTGAGGAATTTTCCCCAGACATGTTCTCCGGTATTGAAGCCCGCGATGATCGGGTCGACAATTCGCGCCGCGCCGTCCACGATGTCCAACGGCGGATGAAACCGGTGCTGCTCCTGTTTGCGCACCGCGATGTGGGCCGGGTCTTCATCCGTCACCCAGCCCGTATCCACGGCGTTCATGTGAATGCCGTCGGCGTGATAATCCGCCGCGGATGTGCGGGTCATCATGTTCAAGGCTGCCTTGGCCATATTGGTGTGCGGGTGCCGGGTCGTCTTGAATTTGCGATAAAATTGGCCTTCGACCGCTGAGACATTGACGATGTGTTTATCCTGTTCCGGTGTGGCCAGCAGCAACGGTTTCAGGCGCGCGTTCAGGATGAACGGCGCGATGGCATTCACGAGCTGCACCTCCAGCAGTTCCACGGACGAAACTTCCGCCATCAGCAGGCGCCAGGAATTGCGTTCGCGCAAATCCACCTGTTGCAAATCCTGGTCCAGTTTGCCTCCCGGAAACAAGCTTTTCTGCGCGGTCAACTCTTCCGGCAGCAGGGGCACCTGCGACAACGCCGCCGCGTGAGTAAGGCCGGCGACAGGTGAAACACCCGACACCAAGTCCGGAGCAGCAACTCCGGAAGTCTTCGCGGAATCCGCTTCCGGCAGGATATGATAGCCGCGCAACCCTTCGTAGGCGCCGAGCAATTTGCGCGAGGGTTCAGGCAGATCATGCAGCGGGCCGTGCTCGCGCTCCATCATGTGCTCGTAGAAATCCGGCGGACGGCGCACGGTCTGGCACGCGTTATTGATGATGAAATCCAGGCGGTTCCGCGTCGCCATCAGGTGGCGGCACAAGGATTCCACGCTCGGCGTGTGGCGCAGGTCGAGGCCAAAAATTTCCAGCCGGTGCCCCCATTCCTTGAAATCCGTCTCCTGCGCATAACGGACGGCCGCGTCGCGCGGGAAGCGTGTGCAGACGATGAGCTGCGCGCCGGCCCGGAGCAGTTTGATGCCTGCCTGGTAACCGATCTTCACGCGTCCGCCGGTCAGCAGCGCCACAC
This sequence comes from Verrucomicrobiota bacterium, assembly GCA_050008355.1. Classification (GTDB taxonomy): domain Bacteria; phylum Verrucomicrobiota; class Verrucomicrobiia; order Limisphaerales; family UBA11358; genus UBA11358. Next base: position 2,245 of record JBEKMT010000009.1, on the reverse strand, counting down.
GGCCCCGCAAATCCGCCGTCTCCGTGCGCTTGGAAAAATTCAAGGCTGCGCATGCGGGGCAAAGCTGGTCGTAGAAAGGGTGGATTTTCGAATAATCCTTTTTGCAGATGTAACAATTCTGCGGTTCCACCACTTCGTGAAAATCCGGGTCGTCGGTGACTTCCCGCTGCACAAAATCCTTGGGCGGAAAAACGTTCGGCGTGGTGAACACCTTTTCCCGGCGCAACTTGCGGATGCCAGTCTGGTTGAGCTTGGATTGATCGCGTTGAATTTTCTCCGCTTTCCGTTGTCGGACCTTGGCTTTTACCAGTCGGCGGCGTTCGTCCACTTCCGGGCAATAGACTTCGCCCGCCGCCTTGAGCAGGCGGGTGCGTTCCTCAACAGATAGCTGGGCGAGCAGTGCGCGATTGGAAACGACCTTTTCCAGGAGTTCAGCGGCGTGCTTGAGTTGCGCGGCCAATTCTGTCGGCGGTTGTGCGATGGGGATTTTCAATCGGAATTAATGTGCCTGGGCCGGGATCAGCGAATTTCCTTCGCCCAGGCGCCCGCGGACAAAGTCAATGTGCCCGCGCAAACTGTAAAACTGATCAGCAAAGGAGGCGGGAACCTTCATTTTATTCACGGACTGTTCGATATCATCGAGCCGGGTGATCAGTTCGGCGCGGCGTTGCGAGGTCAGCTTGATCATTGATTCGCGTTCGAGCGTCAGCAATGCGCGATATCGCCGGTAGATCACCATGCGAATGCGCCACTTGTAAAGGGCAGGGATGGCGCGCAGCAGCGGGATGGATACAACGATCAGCGGCACGAACGACACGAGGACGCGCTTCACCAGGCTCGCCAGCCAGAAGGGCAGCCAGCGATAAAGCAGTTGTTTGCCGGAGTCCTTAAAACGCTGCGCGTCCGGGCTGACGGGATAATCATATTCCAGTGGCGAGGGAAATTCACCCTTGTGCTGAAACAGTTTTGCGCTGCCGTTGACCTCCGTCGCCGCTTCCAGCAGCAGGTCGGACAGTGCCGGATTCAAATGTGGTCGCGCCAGGATTTCCACGGTCGGGCCGATCAAATATAAATCCTGGGCGGGAATGTTCTTGCCGAAATCAATTGCGCCCATCGGCACTTCCAGTTTGTTGAGATAGGTAATGCGGCGTGTGTAACCGTCGGCCTGCGCGAAATTGTAGATGCGAATTCCGGGTGCCAGCAGCAATCGCCTCATGATTTGCGGCGAGGCGGAATCACCCATCAAAAACACCGCGTCCGCAGTTCCCTTGAGGAGCGCGTTCGCGGCATCGGCCGCGTCCAGATCGAGCAAGGTGGTGGTGTCATTTGTGCCGACACCATTCAACTGCAGCAGTGTCATGGCCAGCGAGCGTGTGCCGCTGCCGACCGGCCCTATGGCCACCCGTTTGCCGCCCAGACCGGAAAGATAATTCATCGAGTTGGTCGCACGATAGAAAATCAGGAGCGGCTGATACGCTATACTCCCGAGGGACACCAGGGAGCTGTTCGTCACCACCACGCTTGAGCCAACCTCAACGAAGCCGACGTCCACCTTACGCGAGCGGTCATTCAGCCGTTGCAAGTTTTCCGCTGAACCGGCGGAGGGCAGGATTTTAAGTTTGATGCCCTTGTGCGCCAAAATGGTCGCGTATTGCTCGGCGTTGGTTTCAAACGAGCTGCCGGGGGGACCGCTCGTGATGGTGATAGTGGTCGGCGGCGCGGCATGAAAAAACCAGAAAATCGTGAACGCCAGCAACAGGGCACTGGAAAAAAACACAACCAGCGCAAGCTTCGGGCTGAGCCCGAACGTCTCTGCCAGTGGTGTCAGAAATCGCGGTGAATTGATTTTACGTTCGTCGTTCATTGCATCGGGCCAAAACGGGCAAAGAACTTAGCAAATGAACGGGGTGACTGGAAGTTTTATCAACGCTTCACGCATTGGGGGGCCGATGATCAGGAGCAAGTCTTTCCCCACCGAGTTTGTGGAGGCGTGTCGCGCGATTTCCATCGTGGGTTTTTGGAGCGCCCCGGCAGGGTTTTGGATGTTTGTGGTTTGAATACCCGGGGCGTTTGTCCTGGGCTAGGTTTAAGTCGCCCCGTTTGGGCTGCGAAAAGGGTGTCCACACGTCTCCGGTCTTTACAGTTTGGCGGATTGAGAGAGACCATTTGGGTTCGTTTTTTCGTTTGCAGTACGAGGGACAGGTCCTCGGCCGAAAAGGCGATCTAAGGCACGCTGTAGTTCGAT
>JBEKMT010000089.1:0-19528 GCA_050008355.1 Verrucomicrobiota bacterium | reverse complement strand
AACTGAAGGGTCGTGTGAATGACACATTTATAAGTCTGCGAATAATTCTGCTGACCCTGATAGTTTTCACTCGTAAAATACAAGGTATTGATCAGGTTGGAGGCAACGATCGTAAGGCTTCCATTGGTGCTGACATACCGGTACAATACCCCGCTGCTCGGGGTGTTGCCAAATCCGCTCACCACATTCGAGACAAAGCTGTATTGGATGTACTTGGTATAATCAATTGATTCGTTGGTGCTGATCAGGATGGGGTATAGTTGCAGGGAAGTACCTTGGAGGGCACCATTGGTGATTTGGGATAAGGTGCCGTAATTAGTGCCGGAAATGCTGCCAATAAAATATCCTTTGGCCGAGCGGATATCGTTGAGCATGGTGCCGACTGCGATGCGGGAGGTGTTGCTTGCTCCCGCTTTTGAGGACATATATTGGTTTTCCGAGAGTCCGATCAGATTTGCCGCCAAAATGGCCGCCAGCACCATCAGCATGAGCGAAAAAGCAATCATCACCTCCACCAGGGTCATCCCGGAAAGCCGGCGGTGCTGCCCGCGGATTTGGTCAATGTTTTCTGGTCGGCATCTCATGAGTTTAGAATGTGCTGGGGGCGCGGTTGTCGGGGGAGATGATCGTCGCCACGGTATTCGTAAAGAATAGATTTTGCGCACGGATAAAGAAAGGCCACACCGTTTGCACTGTGACTACCTCAACTTGTGCGTTGCTGCTGATATTGACCGTGGTTATGCTCACCAGGTTGGTTGCCACCACGTAATTGGAACTTTCGTACGGGACGTCCAGGATATTCGTGGAATACCCCGACCAGGTCAGGCTGTTCGTATTAAAACTCATTCCCATTAGATTCAAATTGGTGACCTCGTTTACCGGCGGAGTCTCCGCGGGGTCCCACACACAAGACCTGGCCTGCTCAATGGTCTCAATGGCCAGCGACTGCGCCGCCAGCGAATAGCCCGTCCATTCCAGCCGCAAGCCCGACTGTATGTAAGCATTGATGATCCCCGCAAAAACCAGAGCCACAATCGCTATCGCCATCACCACTTCGACGAGTGTAAAGCCCGCTTTTTTCCGCACGCGGCCCATCAAACTCAGGGAGCAAATGGCAGCGGTGGCTGGCGAATGAATCGGCCTCAGCCCCCCGGCGGAATCTTTGAGTTGAAATTGCATAAAGGTTAATACCTACAGAACTGAGTTAATGCATTCAGCACCCCATATGCCACAACCTCCATTGAAACTTCCTTCGCAATTCAGGCCTGATATACAAGGGAAACGCCTGCCAGTGCCTTAAATGTGGACATTTTGCCTTGAATTTCATCCTGACATCCCACCCGCCACACTGCCTTAACTCCTTATCATCCGCGGTCTAATTCTAGACTGTGCCTGAACACGAGGGTCGCCATTTCACAGCGTTGCGAAGTTACCAAGCCGACCAGGAGCCGCGGACAGTCTGCTTGACTTGTGGTGTGAGCGGCGGCAATCCAGTGGATTGGTTGAAATTCAGATCGAAACCCCAGTTTCGTGTCGGAGCATTGTAATAATGCCCAGTCTGTTGCCAGGGGCTGGTTGCATATTGACTGGGGAACATCACCACAATGGAACCGTTGTAGGTGAGCGTGCCACCCCAGTTTTCCAATAATCGCAGGAAGTTTTCCACGCCACCGCTGTAATTTAAACCATTGGACGGCACAATGCCTTCGAGCGTGGCGGCGTTGATGGTGGTATCGACGGGAGCACGCGAAGCCAGAGTTGTACTGGAATTGTAAGCGTCGCTCCAGTTGGAGGATAATATGGTGACCGCATCGGCAAAAAGCCCGGCTGGATAGGTGTTAGTCGTATCACCCAGCGTGCCCCTTGAGAAAACAAGTCCATTTGTGGTCGTGTTATAATCACCCTCAACGTACATCGGCTGCGGGGTTACGACTGTCAATCCGTTTGTCGGCAATTGCTGGCCGTTAAACATCCGCACCGCCGGAAGCTGGCTTCCCGAAATGGGTTGGACATTATTATAAACATAGATGGAGTTGATGCTGTGCGACTTCGAAGTGCTGCCGACGGTGTTTAGTTGGTTGTATTGTCGGCCACCCAGTTTGGTGTAATGATTGGTCACGCCAAACGCCTGGAATATGTAATTAACCGCGGAGTTGCTTGAGCCCACGTGAATGCTGTTGGTCAACCAGGTGTTGAGTGCGCCCACATTGATTTGTAATGCCTGAACTATCGCGCTTTCCCGGTAATCATAAAAGCTGACGTTGGTGACGAACGAATAACCGGCATAATAAACATTTGTCAGCAGCGGGGTTACGTTGGATGACACCAATATGTCCGGCAAAACCTGGGTAAGGTAGTTCGGGGAATTATTGGGATTTTGATAATAGACAAGGATATTTGCTCCCATGGTACCGGCAAGTCCGGTGGCCGGGTTGGACACAATCAGATCGGCCTCATTCTCCAGATAATTTGATCCCGGGCCATTGTAAGCTGCCGTGTAATAGGGCGGGCCGTACCCCGCGGGGGGAGGATTCAGAACCGACGCAACATTGGTGGGATTGTTGTTACCAGTGACACTGCCGATTGGCAGCGTCATGACGTTGGCATTGGGATCCGGGTTGATGGAATTACTATAGACGAAAAACACATTTCCGTAGCGTTGAGGACTGGGGTCGTTGGTGCTGCGTTGATAAAAGATGCCCGTGGCGGCCTCCACATTCGTTGTGAACGTCAACAACGACGAACCTGACCCGGCACCCGTCGCCCAGATCGTATTATTCGAATGGACACGACCATTGACAGTCATTCCCGCGCCGGGATTGATTTCCAGATCCATGTTGTAAAATATGGCGTATTGAAATAGCGGAATCCGTGCGAATTGGATGGCCTGATAAATCGTCGCGGAAAGGTTCTGTCCTTGTCCCAGCGGCGTGGCGGTGGAGGCAATCACACAGGGCTGAACAAAGCCGTACAATCCCGAAAACTGAGAATTCAAATTTGTTGCGGCGGTCGAGACGTCGCCTATCCAAACCGAGGCGGCGTAATTGGTGCTCATATCGGGGTCACCGTTGGTGCAACTGAACGCATAATAAATCGGCCAGCCATTAGTCGGTGGAAACAGGGTGGCATAAGTGCTGGCTGCCCCGAGATTGCCATCCTGAAAATCGCGCATCATGTAGGCCATGATGTTTTCCGTGGCTGATTCAGCGGCATTTTCCGACTGGTTAAAGAGGTTGTTGCGGACGGTGATCTGGGAGTTCGCCGAACTCAGCGAGAGCAGGCTGGCGAAAACGAGCGTCAGGATGGCCAGGGCCAGCAACACGATAATCAGGCCATAAGCGGTTTTCCGCCGGCGCGGGAGGTTGGGAAGGAATTGCATATATCAGTTTACTACTGTCTTGCCCGCCGCGATACGCGTGCGTTGAGAACGTACGAATTGTAAGCGTTGGCCGCGCTGCCACCAATGATGCCGATGGGATATTCCCACTGGTAAAACTGCATCACGCAATGGATCACCGGGCTGTTTTCATAATTGGTCAAAATGTTGCCCTGATAATCCTCGGCATAAAAACAATAATAATTCGTCACATAATTCGCCAGGATGGTAACCGGCGTGTTGTTGTACGCGGTCGCTACGTTGTTGCTGAATCCGGAAATATTCGTCAGCGTCGAATCCTGGTAAAAAATCTCAAAATTTGTACCACCAGAGTTGGTGAAGGTTATTTCCAGCGCATTTCCCTCTTGCAGGGAGCCATTCGGTACTTGAACAAAGGTGGCACTATTCGTCGGCGTATAGGTCCCCACATAGACATTTTTGGACGCACGGATTTGATCGCGCAGCGCGTTCATCGTCTGGCGCCCGCTGGTGGTGGCACTCATCATCGTGGCTCCCAGGGTATAAACCCGCATCGCGAACAGCTGCAGCCCGATGACCGCAATGACCACGAATGAAAAAATCAGAACCGTGATCATCATCTCTACCAGCGTATAACCGGAGAAGGCGCCCTCCTGCGCCGTGCGTTTGCCGTGGGGAAATAGTTTCATTGGTCTGGCGCGCGTAGCAGGATCGCTGTGTTGGTGTAGATCTGGTCCGTCAAGTAAAACTGCCATACCGCATCCGCACGGATTTGCCGCAAGGCTGGATTGGACGATAAATTGGTGATGCTGATGTAGTTCGTGACAAAGAAAGCGAAATTCGCCGCCGAGGGCGTGCCTTTGATCGGAATATCCAAAACATAATTCGTCCCTCCTTCGACGTAATTTGTCGGCGCTGCCAGTTCATCGAATGAACCCGGGTAGTTCGAGCTCATCGGAAATCCGCGCGGATTCCAGTTGGCTGCCCTTGCCTGCTCCACGCCTTGCGACGCAAACGACTGCGCCGCCAGCGAGATGGCCGACCATTGCACTGCACGATTGAGCTGCACATAGCCATAAATGATCCCGCTCGAGACCAAGGAAAACACCATGAGTGAAATCAGAATTTCCGCCAGTGTGAAACCAGAAGCCTTATTTCGAGTATCTGCTGTGATGAGATGCAAAGGCATAGATTAGAAAACCAATAGGCTTCCTTCCCTATGCGAAAAGCAGCATTCATACCAAATGCGCAACCGTAAGTTTCGAATCTGTGCACTGGTTTGTCTAGGAATGTGACAAGGTTTGTCTTTCCGTCATTTTGGTTCGACTCGCGCGGATGGCATTTTTACAAAATTGGTCATGCGTAAATAAACCGGCTCCAGCTTTTCCCCGGACACAAAATCAGTCCGCCCCGCTGCCAGACGAGCGATCATCGCCGCCGCCGGAAATAATGGGATGCCCGTTGCGGGTCCAATCAGAATTTCGCCGCCGCGCCGCCGTGTTTCAATTTCCGCCACCGCCACAATTTTTAACGGCGAAATCTCCCTGCACGCCGTCGCAGATATCTCCCACGTCGCCAGGTAAAATTCGCCGCGCTGAGCGTCGACTACGACATTGACGGTCCCGAATATTTTTCCCGACTGCGCCTGGGCTGCGAGAGCGGCTACGCTGGTGATGCCGATCAATTGAACATTGCGCGCCAGTTGCCAGCCCTGTGCCAGGGCGATCGCCGCGCGGATTCCGGTGTAAGAACCAGGGCCCAGCCCAACCGCGATGATTTCAATGTCTTCTCGCCGGATGTGTGCCTGTGCCAGGGCCGTTTCCATCAGGCCGAACGCTCCGGTGGTGCGGCCCCCGGTCTCCGACGCCTCTGCCAGGACTGCGCCGTTGCGCGCCAGGGCCACGCTCCGCTGTTCGGACGAAAACTCAAGTGCTAAAATCGTCATAGTTGATTTTTCGTTCCGACACGCCGTTGATTTCAATATGGACATTTTTCAGTCCTTCCACCCCGGCGAACCGCTGGTCGCCGGCGAAAGCGCGTTCGGCCCATTCGATCACCGTGACGCCGTCCGGCGACAAATAGGCTTCGATGCCCGCGGAGAAAATTTGTTCCGGCGTCTCCAGCCGGTACAAGTCCAGGTGAAATAATCTCAAGCGGCCGCCGTCGTATTCATTTACCAGGGTGAACGTCGGCGAATGCACGCGAGTCGTTATGCCCAGCCCGCGGGCCAGACCCCGGACGAATTGCGTCTTTCCGGCGCCGAGTTCACCGTTCAAGGCGATCACCAACCCGCGCTCCGCCGTCCGGCCGAACTGCGTGCCGAGCGATTCCGTTTCCTCCGGACTATGCGAAATGTACGTAGCCGTTGGCATTTAATTTGAGGGAGCTGGTCTTATCGCGGATTACAATTCCTTCCCCCGCGATGATTTTGCCGAGGCAACTCAATCTCAATCCCGGAAATTCCTTTTTCCAGGCATCGAGTAATTTTACCGCGTTTTTGGCCGCCAGGGTGAACAGCAATTCATAATCTTCACCGTCCGCGAGGGCGGCGACAAAAGCAGGCTTCGCGTTGGAACCTTTCCGGGCGCGCATTTTGGCCGCCCGCGAAACCGGCACGGCCGATTTCAGGAGCTCCGCTCCGGTCCTGCTGGCACCCAGGATGTGGCGTAAATCGCCCGCCAGGCCGTCACTGAGATCCATCATCGCGTGAATCGGAAAATGTTCCGCCAGCCAGCGCGCCTCCGTCAGGCGCGGTTCAAAATCGAGGTGTTTCCCGGCCAGGGATCCCCCGAGCTCTCCCGTTACGAAAATCGCGTCACCGGCGCGGGCGCCGCTGCGCAAAACCTGTTTTCCGCGTCGGACAGTCCCCAATAACGAGATGGAGATCAAGATGCGTCCGGGATTCGTCGTCGTTTCCCCGCCGGCAATGGCCACTTCGAATTTTGCCGCCAGCGCAGTTAAACCGGCATAAATTTGTGCGACGAATTCCGTGTCAAAATCCTGCGGGAGCGCGATCGTCACCAGCGCCGCTACGGGGGTGCCCGCCATGGCAGCGATGTCGCTCAAACAACGGGCCAGCGCCTTGTGCCCGATTTTTTCCGGGGGCACTTCGCGCGTGAAATGAATGCCTTCGACCACCGCGTCGGTTTTAAATAGAACCAGCTCGCCGGGGATCCCCAAATCCAGCACCGCACAATCGTCGCCCGCTCCGGTGATCACTGTTGGATTCGTGGGCAGCGATTTCGTCAGCCGGGCGATCAGTTCAAATTCTTTCATCGTTGTCCCGGGTTTTAGCCGCTATGGATTTCTATCAGCAACACCACCAGATTTGCTGCGTTGAAAAGCGAATGCACAACGATGGATGCCAGCAGGCAGTCGGTCTTTTCGTAGAGCCAGGTGAGCACTAATGCCAGCACAAACAGCGGCAGGAAAATGGCCGCGTCAAAATGGATGAAGGCAAACAAAAGATTGACGCCAATCCAGGCAAGTTTCGGACGTCCCAGTTGTTTGAGCAGCGGAAACAGCATGCCCCGAAAAATGAACTCCTCCGCCACCGGCGCAATGACAACGGCAAAAAGTACGAAATAGCCGCTTGCCCATATGGATTTCGCGCTGAGCATCATTTCCACCGCCCGCTGGTTTCCCGGGGGGTAGCCCAGTTTTTCCAGCGCGAAAACTGAAAGGGCTTGCAGCGGCCACACCACCACCAGCGTCGGTAATAAAATCGCGACGGCCAGCAATAGCGATTTCTTGACATCCGGATTGCGCAACCCGAAAGCTTCTCGCCAGTCCACTTGATGTAACCTCAGGAACATAAAGATGAATACCCAGGTCACCCCTTGCATGCTCAGACTGTCCAGCAGTAAGTTGGGAAAACTGTCCGGAGATTTAAAGGCCGTGACGCCGCATTTTTGCAGCAACAGCTCCATAATGCCCGCGAAACAAAAGCTCGCGAACAGCGCCGCGACAAACAACAGCACCAGCTCGGGCTGCCATGGCCTTTTCGACAACATGATTTTAATTTAATGCACCAGCCCACCCGTTACGATGCCAATTTTTGGACCGTTGGATCCGGGTGACAAAGTTCTTTTGGCCGCTTTGAATTCTGTTAATCCTGTCTCCGTGACTGAAAAACACACCAATCGGCTCGCGCGTGAAAAATCACCGTATCTCCTTCAGCACGCTCATAATCCGGTTGACTGGTTCCCCTGGAATAGCGAGGCCTTTGCCCGGGCGCATCAGGAAAATAAACCCATTTTCCTCAGTATCGGTTACTCGACCTGCCATTGGTGCCACGTCATGGAGCGGGAAAGTTTCGAAAGTGAAAAAGTCGGCGCTTTTTTGAATGAGCATTTTGTCTGCATCAAAGTCGACCGCGAGGAACGTCCGGACGTCGACAAGATTTACATGACGTTTGTACAGTCCACGACCGGCGGCGGTGGCTGGCCCATGAGTGTTTTTCTGACGCCGGAGTTGAAACCCTTTTTCGGTGGCACCTATTTTCCGCCGGGCGCGCAGCATGGTCGCCCGGGTTTTTTGCAGTTGCTCGAGCAGATCGCCGGACTTTGGCGGGAACGCAAATCGGAAATCGTCGCCTCTGCCGGCGAATTGCACGCCCGCCTCGAACTTTTCACCGCGCGTGACGTGCGGGAAAACCTTCCGCTCACCCCGGAGACCCTGAGGCGCGCGATGGAAATGTTCAAGGACGCCTTTGATCCGGCCAACGGCGGCTTTGGCCAGGCACCGAAATTCCCGCAACCGGGCATTCCGTTGTTCGTCCTCCGGGCGGCCAGACGTTTTCGCGATGATGCCGCTAACAAGATGGTGTTGCACACGTGTGACCGGATGAATGCCGGCGGCATCCATGACCAGCTGGGCGGCGGGTTTGCACGCTACGCGGTGGATGCCCGATGGCTGGTGCCGCATTTCGAGAAAATGCTCTACGATAACGCTCAACTCGCTCAGCTCTTTCTCGATGCTTTTCTGGTTAACGGTGATACGCGTCACGCTGATACCGTGCGCGATATTCTGGATTACGTCTTGCGCGATATGACGCATCCAGCCGGCGGCTTTTATTCCGCCGAGGATGCCGACAGCGAGGGCCACGAAGGCAAATTCTATTGTTGGACGAAAGTGGAGCTTTCTCAACTGCTCTCTGTCGAGGAGTACAACGTCGTGGCCGGATACTTTGGCATCACCGCCGAAGGCAATTTTGTTGATCACAGTCATCCCGCGCCGCTTCCCGGGCAAAATGTCTTGAGTATCGTGAATCCTCTCGGATCGGACCGCTCTTCGGTCAGTCCTCCGGGAGATGAGGCTATCCTTGCCTCCGCAAAGTCAAAGATGCTGGCGGCCCGCGCTAAACGGACCCGCCCGCATCTCGATGATAAGATCCTTGCCTCTTGGAACGGCCTGATGCTCGGCGCTTTTGCCCGGGCCGCGGTCGTTTTAGAAGTAGAAAGCTATCGCGCGGCGGCGGAAAAAAATCTGACCTTCCTGAGAGAAAAACTTTGGGACGAAAAATCCCGCACTCTATTCCACCGCTGGCGCGAGGGCGAACGCGACCAGGTCCAGCTGTTGGAGGGTTACGCGTTTCTGCTCGACGGGGTCATTCAACTCTATGAGGCAACGCTGAAAGCAGAACATCTGGACTTTGCCATCAAACTCGCGGAAGCGATGTTGGCGGGTTTTTACGATGCTGCTAATGGCGGTTTCTGGCAAAGCCCGGCTGGTTCCAGCGATTTGATTTTGCGGGTGAAAGACGATTATGACGGGGCGGAACCCAGTGGTAATTCCGTCGCCACAATGTCCTTGCTGAAACTCGCCGCGATCACCGGCCTTGAGCATTTCAAACAACCCGCCGAAGCCACTTTGCAACTCTTCGCGCATCGCCTGCAATCCCAGCCGGCGGCGCTCTCGGCCATGTTGCAGGCTTTGGATTTCTGGCTGGATGAACCGCGCCGGATCGTCATCGCGGGCGCCAATAATTCTGCGGAATTTCAAATGTTGCTCCGCGCAGCCCATTCCGTATATCAGCCGGATAAAATCGTTCTGGGCATCGCCGGGGCAGTCGAACCTTTCGCGCAGACGTTGACCGCAAAGGACACCGCGACCGCTTATGTCTGCACCGGCCATACCTGTCAATCCCCGACCAGTGACGCCAGGACGTTACGGAAACAATTGACGGCTTGAGCTCCCGGCCATCTTTTTCCATTCGTGTCTCCCACAAGGTTCAGGTTAAATTTCGAATTAACATGGATGAATTCGAATCACGCTTTGGCGGTATTGCGCGCCTATATGGACTGGCCGGGCTGCACAAGTTGCGCGCCGCCCACGTGTGTGTCGTCGGCATTGGCGGGGTGGGGACATGGGTGGTTGAGGCGCTCGCCCGGTCCGGCATCGGCGCCCTCACGCTCGTCGATTTGGACGAGATTTGCATCACGAACATCAATCGCCAGCTGCCCGCGCTGACCGAGACCGTCGGCCGTCCAAAAGTGGAAGTCATGGCCGGCCGTGTCCACGGCATCAACCCCGATTGCCGGGTGGTCTGCGAACAAAAATTTTTCAACTCCCAAACCGCCCCGGAATTGCTCGCGCCGGACTTCGATTTCGTCTGCGATGCAATTGACAGTGTGCCAAACAAGGTTTTGCTCCTTGCCGGTTGCCGTGAAAAAATGCTGCCCGTTGTCGCCGTCGGTGGCGCCGGTGGCCGGCGCGATGCCACCCTGGTTCGGGTCACGGATCTCGCCATGGTTTCGCATGATCGTTTGCTCGCGGAGGTCCGGAAAAAACTGCGTCGGGAATTTGCCTTCCCCGGCGATGGCTTGCCCATGAACGTTGATTGCATCTATTCAGTCGAAGCCCGGGTGTTCGCGCAGCCGGACGGTTCGGTTTGCGGGACACGCGCTGAAGCGGATGATGGATCCCGGTTAAACTGTAACGGGGGACTCGGTTCGGCAACCTTCGTGACCGGCGCGTTTGGCTTCGCCGCGGCAGGTTTGATTGTGCGAAAAATTGCCGAACGCTGATTTATAATCCGCCAAAAACGCGTTGGAAATTTTCCTCAACCCGCGTGGCGAGCGATCCGGCTTTTTCACCGAGGACCTCAGCGAGTCCCTCATAAATGGTCGCTAGATTGGCCGGATGATTCAGCGGTTTGCCTTCGGCGTCGGCGAAGGAGAAGCGGTTCCTTGCCTCTGGCAGCAGTTGGTCTGGTGCGTCCGTTTCGATGAGCAATTGTTCCGGCGGAACCTTTTTGAATGCTTCGCGCTGGCGCAATTTCCGTTCATGCAGGAAATAGCCGGGAAAACTGAAATAAGCGCCAAGTTTTGCCAGGGCAGGAATCATTTCCGCCGGGCCCCCAAAACTGTGCAATACCAACCCGCGTTTCGGACGCGGATGCTGGTGAAGCAAATCATGCAATCGTCCCCAGGCTTGCAAACAGTGGATGCTGGCTGGACGGTCTCGTTCGGCCGCCAGGCGAAGTTGGAAGAGAAAGACTTCTTCTTGAGGTTCATAGGGCAAACCCGTTTTCCATTGGTCCAGGCCGATTTCCCCGACCGCCCCTGGAATTTCATCCAAAAATGCCTCGAGACTTTTTTGCCAGTCAGGCGTGCGTTCGTGCAAATACCACGGATGATAGCCGAAGCTTGGCAGCACGATTGGATTTGAGCGGGCGAGCGCGAGCACAAGCGGCCAGTCGTTCTCGCAAGCGCCGTTTACAACCATGCGCACAACTCCCGCCGCAGCGCTGGTTGCCAACAATTCGCTTTGCCGGCCGCCGAACCGGTCGTCCTGCAGATGATTGTGCGCGTCGTATAGTTTCACGTCTTGACCGCATCGCCGGGAGGATTCTTGGGTGGTGCCGACCGCCAGGTGGTCGCTGAGTGCTCGCTGGCAAACTGCTGGATGTATTCCCAGACTCGTGCCAGTGCATTGCGGCGGTTCGGCGTCAGGTGTTGCGTAATGCCGAGCGGCCCCAAAAAGGCCGGATCGTGCGCCAGAATGTCCGCGGGAGACTGTCCGCTGTAAAAATCCCAGAGAAATCCGGCGATGGCCTTGACGATGATCGAGTCGGAATCACCGTCGAAGAAACATTTTCCTTCCCGGAAATCGGCCACAAACCAAAGCCTGGCGAGACACCCGGGAATCAAGTTTTTCTCAACCCGGAATTCCGGCCTCAGGGCAGGACGTGATTTTGCTTTTTCAACCAGAAAAACCAGCCGGTCTTGGCCTCCATCAAGGGCGGCCAGTTGTGTGGTGACCTGCTGCTGTTTTTCCGCGAGGTTCATGGCGCGGAAATGAGTTCACACTTCCGAATCAGGCTCTTCGCGGGATGCTTCCTGTTCGCGTGTTTCGTCCGGTTCCTCCGGCAGTTCTGAATGCGGTTCAGCCGCCGGTTCTCGCGAGTGACTTTGTTCCGGCTGGGACTGTGAACTCTCATGGCGCGGGCGTTGTTCCCCGCGTGATTGTGCATAGCCGCGATGCGGTTCGTGCGGCTGCGCTTGTCGTGGCGGTTGGATGCGACGGAGGGCGCGACGGAGGTTGTCCAATTCGCGTTCATCGGCGAGCTTTTGGCGTTCTGCGATTTCCACCAATTCCAGAATTTCATCAATTCGGTCAGTCAACTCCCTGAGTGACTCGGCTATTTCCGTTGCATGGACCACCGCCTGATGAATCGCTGAAATATCGGCGGGTCGAAAATCGACGGGCTTAACCCAAGGTCTGGGCCGCTGCGGCTCCGGGCGGCGTTCCGGCCGGGCTGGCTGGGGCCTCGGGACGTGAACCGGCTCCTCGCTAGCCGGTGGCGGCGGCGCATTTTCCCGCGCGGCCACCGGCAACTCGGTCTCCGGCGTGACAGCGTTGCCCGCTGCGCTCTCGGCCACGGGAAATGCATCTGGAGGACTGGTTTCCGATGAGCTCGTAGTTTCTCCGGCGTTCAGCGCCGCGGCCGATTGAGGTGCTGGTCGTGGCCCGGCGCCACGACCCCGCCCGCCGCGGCGGCCGCGGCGGCGATTGTTGGGACGGCGCTCAGAGGGCGGAAGATTCAGGTTGGATTGTTCGTCAGGCACAATTTTATTGTGTGGGAGGATGGCCCCTTGCCAGCCAAATGCAAAGGCGAATTATCGTTACTTTTTCACGAACAACGCCAGCGCGGCCGTGTGGCTGTGCAGAAAATTCTTTCTTCCGATGGGGCCCATTTCGCCGTTGCAGAAGAATCCAGCCAGCCCCAACGGGCCAAAATGTTCCTGCACCAGCCCGGCGTCGTGGCTCGTGCGGCCAAAAAGATTTTTCCCCCGTCCGGTGCAGCAAAACAAGCAGCCGCCATATATCGTGGTGTCGGCCAGGTTTTTGTGCGCAGCGGCTAGCAGGTCATTCATGTCCAGCGAAGCGGAAGCGGCGTCGCGACGCTGAAATTGGATCGTCTGCCCCGCCCGGGGTAACGCGCCCACGGCGAGCACGCCCGAATTGGGATCGCCACCGATCAAATTGCGCACCAGAAAATCCCCGCGATGAAAATCCTCGAGGTATTCATTGACGACGAGGCCGATGAACAGATTCCCCCGCGCCTGCTGTTGCTCGGCGGGTGACAACTGGTTCACCGTCTCCGCCAGCACCGCATACGCGGGACGATTGCCGATGTGGCGGATAAGATTCTGTTCCACCCGCGTCAGTGTCCAGGTTTCGCCAATCGGCGTGCAACCTTGCGCAACCACGCCGCTCAACGCCACTTCGCCTCCGACCGCAATGGCCACACCACCATCCTCAAAAACTCCGCCGTCGAGATAGATTTGCGTCAGTGGTTCGGGGAAATTTCCGCTCGCCAGTCCGCCGTAGACCGGCAAGGAGGAATAATTTTCATTCCATGAACGCAACCAGGCCTCCGCATCCATGTGAAACGGGTCGATGAACGCGAGCCAGCCGTTCGCACTGGCTGGCGCAACGCCGGTTTCGACCGGCCAGAAATTTTTATCCGTGGCTGCCTCCACTTGTTCTTGGGTGAGCCGGACGGCTTTCAACTTGGCTCCTGGCAGGGAATAGAGCGACAGCACTAATCCCCCGGCACTCTCGATCTCTTCCGCGCCCGCGATAACCCCGCTGCTCGAACAACCCGCCAGCAACGGGATTTGCGCGTGCACCCGGAGGATTTCCAGGACTTGCTGTGAGTGTGGGAAAAATTTGGGCGACATGAATACCAGGCCCAGCGATACTGCCTCCGCGCGCAATCGCGCGCGCAATCGCCGCGCCCAATCTGCCAGGCCGTCCTCGTCCATCCCGTCCGACCAATAGGCCGCTATGGAGTGTTCATTGCTCACAAGACTACCTCAACCATGCCACAATTTTTTCATCTTCCCAGATCTTTTCCACCGCCTGCCGCTCCCGCGCAGCGGCGGACTTTTTGCCGCTCACCAATACTTCGGCAGCAAACGGCCGGGCATTGTAATTTGACGCCATCACAAAACCATAAGCACCGGCACTTAATAATGCGAGAAAATCACCTTCGCCGACCTTCGGCAACGGACGGTCTTTGCAAAAATAATCGCCCGACTCGCAAATGCCACCAACCACATCAGAAGCAATCGTTGCGCCACCTTTTTTCGTCAAAGGCACGATTTCATGGTATGCATCATAGAACGCGGGGCGAATTAAATCGTTCATCGCCGCGTCCACAATCACAAAATTCTTTTTGCCCGTGCGTTTCACATACTCAACGCGGGTTACCAGGATGCCTCCATTGCCCACAATGAAACGGCCCGGCTCGATTAGAATCTTCAAGCCCAGCGGCTTGAGCAACGGCAGCAGGCTCTCCGCATAGCTCGCCGGAGTCAGAATACCTTTGGCCGCGGGTGATTTCCACCATGCTGGCAAACCGCTCGCCAGCGCCGGATTATACACAATGCCCAGTCCGCCGCCGGGGCTGAAAAATTCCAACTGATGTTTTGCCGCCAATTTTTTGACCAGCGGAAGCACTTTTTCCACCGCCAGCACGAACGGTGTAACGTCCGTCAACTGCGAACCGATGTGCATCTGCAATCCGCGCAGCCGAATGTGTTTCAACTTCGCCGCGCGGGCATAGACGCCCTCGATGTTTTCAAAAGCGATCCCGAATTTGTTTTCGTATGTACCAGTAGTGATTTTCGCGTGGGTCTTGGCTTCGATGTTCGGGTTCACACGCACCGCGATCGGTGCGACTTTCTTCAACCTCCCCGCTACACGGTTGATCCGCCAGATTTCCGGCTCACTCTCGACATTGAAAGAATAAATTCCCCGGCGCAGGGCAAATTCTATTTCGCTTTCCGTTTTCGCCACTCCCGCAAATACACATCTTTTGGGGTCGCCGCCTGCCGCGATCACCCGCTGCAATTCTCCCGCACTTACCACGTCAAAACCGCTGCCCAGCTTGGCCAGAACCCGCATCACCGAAAGATTCGAATTCGCCTTCATCGCGAAGCATATCAAGTGGTCGAGCGGCGCCAGTGCCGCGTCCAACTTCTGAAAATGATCCGTCACCGTCCGCTGCGAATAAACATACAGTGGTGTGCCGAATTTTTTGGCGAGCGATTCCACCCCGACGCCTTCGCAAAACAATTGATTGCCGGAATAACGAAAATCATGCATCGCGGGAGTTTAAGCTTAGAACGTGAAAACTCAAGGTTCAGAAATCGCCCTTCCGCCGGCTTCCGGCCTCTTCCCGGGCGAAAGCAGACCGTCTCGACTGGCTTTTTTAAACAAAAATGCCCGCCGGATAAATCCGGCGGGGGAAAAGTTGGCGAAATGTTTGTCGGCGAAATGCCTATTGCCCGTTCAAGATCCCCTCGCGCTGGGTGAAATAATCCAACGGTGAGATTTGGTTCGCGAAGTACTTGGCGTCAAGGGCATGCAGGCGGGTTTGCTGGTCCTCCGAAATTGGCAGGGCAGGCGCCGTAATGGGTTCATATTGCCCCGCTTCGGGTGCCGATACCTCTGCCGGTGGCACTACTGTTGCTGCCGGAATTGAAGCCGTGCTTGCCTGCGCTATGGGTGCGGCTGCTGGAGCCGGAATCGCAGGCTGACCCGTCACCGCCAAAGGCATGCTGCCACTGGCTCCATTCGCGGTCTGCAGTTTTTGAATCACTTCCGCGCGCGCTGCAGCCTGATTAATATTATCCGATGAACTTGGCGTTGCATTGGCCATTGACGACGCGGCCCCCGGAACCGCAACTCCTGGCGCTGGTGCGGGTATGGCTGGGGCTGCGACGGGTGCTGGAATCGGAGCCACAGTTGGCGGGGCGGAGATAGTCGTGTTCGTCCCTGTCGACCCGTTCGCCCCCTGCAATTCTTGCAGGACTGCCGCACGAGCGGCCGCTTGCGCGGCATTATCGTCGGCTTTCGCCGGAAAGGTGTCTGTACACATGCCCGCCACGCTCAACGCGAGAAACAACTTGGGAAATTGCATAGTCTTTACAACTATCTACGACAATCCGCGACCGGATGCAACTGCTTTTGGGGGATTCAATGGGGATAGTTTTCGCCATGCGAACGGCCAGGGGCTGGCCAGCAGCGAGCGTAAAATAATCACCCGAATTTCGCCGCGCGAAACCTTGACGCGTTGCTGCAACTCCGTCACTCCCGCCGCCCGCAATTTTTCAATCGTTCGCACACCGATCAGGATTGGCCACGCGCACGCTAGCCGAATGCGAAACTGCCCGAAAGGCAGCGCATTCGTATAACGCCAGCCGGCGGCCAGGTGTGACGCCGCCTTGTCCAGATATTCGCCATAAACCGCGCGGAACTTCTCCTCATTCACCGGCGAAAGTAAAATTTCCGGGAACAGATTTGCCTCTTCCAGTCGTTGCATTGGCAGATAACAGCGACCCTTTTTCAAGTCCGCTGGCAGATCGCGCAAAATATTCACCAGTTGCAAGCCCTTGCCGAAGCGGATGCCATCCTCTATCAGGTGTTTTTCATCAAGTCGTGCGTCGGGAAACAAGTGCGCCCGGCAAATTTTTGTCCAGAATTCCCCCACACATCCGGCAACCCGATAGGTGTAATCGTCCAGCTCACTTCCCGTTTCAAGCGCGATGATGGTCGGACCGGTGGAACCCGACTCTTCCGATCCTAAACCTCCAAACCGCCGCAAATCCAAAATCTGTCCGCTTGTGATGGTGTCGAGCACGTCACGAATCAATTTCTGGTCCGTGGCGGAAAAGTGTTGCCGGGCTGCGAGGGTGGCTTCCGCTTGTTCGAGTAACACTGCCTCGGCGGATGAAGCCTGCTGCTTGGCCAGATCATTGAAATTCAGCGGCGTGGAATTATGCCCGAGAATCCGTTCGCGCAATCTCTGCAACGCCCCCAGCCTGTCTCCGACCGGCAGGATTTCCGTGTCCGCAATGGTATCCGTTGTCCGGGCGAGCAGGTAAGCAAGGCCGATTTGCGGGCGCACCGCCGCCGGCAAAACTCGCAACGTTAGGTAAAACGAGCGCGAAACCTGTTTAAGCAGTTTCTCCAGCGATCTATTTTGGGTTGCATATGCTTCGGCCACACGCAAACTATCGCCAAAGCGCATCGATAAAGCCAGCCCTCTCCAGTTTCAAAGATTTGTTTTGATTCCGGCCTCTGACCCGTCAAATTGGTCGGGTGACTCGCGAAGAATTTGATGTGTTGGTCCAGCGGTTGGAAAGAATATCCCGCAGAAATCCAGGGGTTTACCTTCTGCGTGTAGTGGGATTGGTTGGACTGGCCTACGGTTATCTCCTGTTACTCCTCCTGGGTTCACTAGCTCTCAGCCTCACGATGGTGGCTTTAATGGTCTATATTCCGGGGGTGGCCATTTTTGGACTCTTCGCGTTCGGCGGAATTTTTTTCGCCGTGGCGCGCGGACTATGGGTCAAAATTAATGTTCCCATTGGCCAACCTATAAAACGCGAGTTGGCCCCCAAATTGTTTGCCCTTCTGGATGAACTCCGGGCGGCACTCGATTGTCGCCCGTTCCACGAAGTTTTGATTGTCGGCTCCATGAATGCAGGGGTGCTCCAAGTCCCGCGCCTCGGCATTTTTGGCTGGCACCGGAACTATCTCATCCTCGGGCTGCCCATGATGCAAAGCCTCGCTCCCGAAGAATTCAAGGCTGTCCTGGCTCACGAGTTCGCCCACTCATCACGCGGACACGGAAGGGTTGGGAACTGGCTCTACCGGGTGCGCCGGAGTTGGGAGCAGATTTTCGAACAAATGGCCAAGCGCCGCACCCGCCTCGGCCGGGGCACCTTCAAATTCTTGCAATGGTTTTGGCCATTGTTCAACGGCCATATCTTTGTGCTCGCCCGCGCCAATGAATATGAGGCGGACGCTTGCTCCGTGCGGCTTGCCGGGCCGGACGCTGCGGCCAGAGCGCTGATTCGTACGCGCGTCGACACCGCCTTTTTTACCGAAAAATTCTGGCCGGATGTCTTCAAGCTGGCCAGGGAACACCAACAACCGCCTGCAAACGTCATGCAGTCCTTCAATCAGTCACTAAAAGCCGGACCCGCACCCGCCGATGCTGGCCGCTGGTTCCGCCAGGCATTTTTGATTGAAACCAACAACGTCGATACCCATCCCTGCTTGAAAGATCGCTTGCGAGCTATTGACCGGCTGCCTGCCGGAATTGACGAGGGAAAATTCTCCGACCCGCCGGGGGTCCCACCGCACAGCGCCGCCGAATTTTTCCTCGGCGGCCAGGCTGAAATCGTCACACAACAAATCAGCCAGGAATGGTCCCGGAGCATCGCCAAACAGTGGACAGAGCGCCATGAAAAAGCCAAAAAGCTGGCCGGTGAACTCGCCAGTATGGAAAAGCCCGACGATGCGCCGCCCGGGGTCGCGCAGATCTGGGAAAAGGCGCGCAAACTGATTGAACTCGATGGTGACGGCGCCAGCCTCGCCCTGCTTGAGCAAGTTATTGCGCTCGAACCCGGACATGCCGGAGCCAATTTCGTTCTCGGTCGCCATTTCTTAAAGTCCGACGACATCCGGGGTGTGGGGTTCATTGAAACTGCGATCACCACGGATCCTCTCCTCACCAAGGACGGATGCAACCTGCTTTACGCTCATTACAATCGAACCGGCCAGCGCGAAAAATTACGCCCGCTCGAACATCGCGCGGACGAATTCCAAAAATTGACCAGCCTCGCTCGGCTGGAACGCGCCCGTGTGAACGTGACGGATACTTTCCTTGCGCACGAATTGACAACGGACCAAATCACCACCTTGCAAAAAATCTTTGAAACCGAGACCGACATCGGCTTGGTGGCGGTTGCGCGTAAACAGGTGGTCCATTTCCCGAAAAACCCGTACTTCGTCATCGCGCTGAAGCTTAAAGTTTCATGGTGGAAGGTGCGAGTTCGCAGCAATAACAAATATTTACTCCAGCGCATTATGAAACAAGTGCGTCTGCCTGGAAATTTTCTGGTGTTGGTGAGTGAACGGAATTTGGAAAAGCTCGGCGCACGGGTTTTTGGCGTCCCCAACGCCGTTATTTACGAACGGGCGAAGGAAAATTAAAACGACTGCTGAAAACCCTCGGTTGGCGATGCATTTCATCCCTAATATATAATCCGGAAATCAACCGGATAAGGTTCGGTTAATTGGGGGTCGTAAAATCATCCGTCCGGAAAGGACGAATGAGCCAGCCTGACCAGTGGCGCGTAATTCTATTTCGTTAAGAAAGTTGCGCCCGCCACCTCGCCAATTGCCTCGCGACCTCTTTTGTCCCTGGCGCTCCAGTTAGGTTGCGCCTCGCCATCGCGCGTTCCAGATCTAACACGCCGAGGGTGTCCCGGCCAAAGGCCTTGTTCACGGATTGAAACTCGGCCAGCGTCAGCTGGTTCAACGGTTTGCCGGCCTTTTCCGCCAGCGCCACGACTGCGCCGACCGCGTGATGTGCTTGCCTGAACGGTATTCCCTTGCGCACAAGATAATCCGCCAAGTCCGTGGCAAGCAATGCCGGGTCGCTGGCGGCGACGGCACACGCAGCCTTGTTCACTGTCGTATTCCGCAACATGGCGGCCAGCACCCGCGTGGTGGCGCGCACCGTGTCCACGGTGTCGAACAATCGTTCCTTGTCCTCCTGCAAATCCCGGTTGTACGTCATCGGCAATCCCTTCAACAGCGTAAGCAGCGCCATAAGGTTGCCGACGACCCGCGCGGTCTTGCCCC
>JBEKMT010000088.1:0-19598 GCA_050008355.1 Verrucomicrobiota bacterium | reverse complement strand
AATTACCTTGAAAAGCGTTACGCCGCAGAAATTCAACCGGCAACGTAGGAGACCCGATAAAGGGTCTTAAAATCCAGGTTAGCTGGCTTCCTAGAAAAAGGTTTCCCGACAACCAAGCGAGCATTACCCGCAAGGCAATCATCCGACTGCCGCCCAAGCGCAAAAGCAAATGAAATAGCCGCGTATTTCCGGCCACGCCGGCCAGCCCAATTATCGTGACATGCGCCAGTAAAATGAAATCATACCCCAGATTCCCGGAGGCTTTCGAGCTCATCTCCGGAGCATTCCAAACAAGGAATGCCATGATGGGGCTAAAGGCGCCGAGACAGGCTGCCGTGATGGTGAAACTCATTAAAATCACTGAGAAGGATTGGCGAAATTGGATATCCAGACCCAGCAACGGCGCGAGCATGCCGTTGATCAAGGAATTGCCAAGAGTTACCAGCAGGATAATCAGCGGGAATTTAACTGCCACGAAGATCCCCTGTTGCGGATCCCGCCACCAGCCCATCGCTGCGCCATACAGGCCGCTACCCAAAATAATCACCGCAACATGCAGCAATAACCGGCGGGCAACCCAAGTTTGGCACCAGGCGAAGATGGGTTCGATCTCACCTCGTAAGAGTAGCCCGATTTCAGACGGCCTGAGATTTTTGATCGGTGATGGCATTAGAAAAAATCAGTGCAAATTAGCCATGTTCTCAATTTTCCTGGGACTCATCTGATGCAAAAAACGATCAATTTCATCAATTACCCGATCCGGCGTCGAAGTTCCCGCTGTGAGACCGACCGTGTCGCTATCGAAAAACCATTCAGGGCACAAATCTGCTAGCTTCTCCACATGATGCACGCGTCCGCAATTCTGTGAGCAAGTCTTCACCAGTTCCTGGGTATTGTTGCTGTGCGTGCCGCCGATCACGACCATCACGTTGCATTTTTGTGCCAGCTCTACTGCCGCATCCTGACGTTGTTTTGTTGGCTGGCAAACGGTGTCGATGAAACGCACCTCCGCTTGGGGAAAATGGTCTCGCAGTAGTCTCACGATCTGTCGCACTTTTTCAATCGGCTGCGTGGTCTGGGCCATCACACCAAACCGGGCCCTCGGACGCACCCTGGCCACATCTTCCGGCTGAAGAATAACATCGAATTCATCCAGGTCCCCGGTCAAACCGCGCACTTCCACATGGTCGCGACGGCCGATGATGATTGGGTGAAAACCCTCCGCCACCAGCTTTTGCAAATGGCGGTGCGCTGCATGAACGATCGGGCACGTTGCCTCCAGAATCTTCAGCCCGCGGTTTCGCGCCTCCGTCAACGCTCGTTCAGAAGCGCCATGCGCCGTGATCATTGCGGTTGTTGTTTCCACTGAGCCCGGCTGCTGCGCAAACTGGATTCCGGCGGAGCGCAGGTCCGTCAGCACCGTTTCGTTATGGACCAGGTCGCCCAGGATGGTGAGCGGCACGTGCCTGGCAGTTTGCAGCGCCAAAGCGATGGCGTCTCTCACCCCAAAACACATTCCCAAATGTTCAGCCCGGATGATTTTCATATTAACTTTGTACTACAAAGTAAAAGACCACGTGTCTTTAAAATCGTTCAAATAAATTATTTTTGTTTGTTTTGCAGGACGATTTGCTCCAGGAGATCGATGTAGGCGGCGAACGCTTCGCGGCCGGCTGAAGTCAGCGAGCACGTAGTGAGCGGGCGCTTGTGTTGGAATGATTTGGCCACGGCGAGGTAGCCTTCCTGTTGCAGTGCCCGGATATGCGTCGTCAAATTGCCGTCCGTCATGGCCAGCGCGTCGCGCAGCTCAGTGAACGACAATTCCGGTGTGGCGGCGAGCATCGACATGATGGCCAGGCGGCCTTTTTCATGAATTACTCGGTTGAGTTGTAAAAACGCTCCCGGGTTCACGCTGCAGGTTTTCCTTTTTCAGAGAGATACAGGTATGCACCGTATGCCAGGTGCAATACGCCAAAGAAAGCTCCCATGACCCAGTGGGCGTTAAGGTTCAAACTCGCATGCGAGACGATCAAAACCCCGAAAAAGCCTGAGTTACCGGCGATAATGATCCAGGCGAACAATTTGATCCCCCGCGGCATAAAAAAACCCGCTGAATGGATCGCGCAACCGTAAAAAAGAATCCAAAAAAATGACAACAATGCCGTAAAGCTTTCGTCGTTCGCTCCTACGATGAACAGCGCGCTGATAATGGCCCCGGCCGTCAGAGCAGGTGACATCGCCTGCGCCACCCGTCGCGTCGGCGGCGACCAGAACAGTTCCTTGTCCTTCAGGGCTTGCCGGCGGGCAATCAAGAATGAACCGCCGACCGCCAGCGCCGCAGTGCCGAGCCAAAGCGAACTGAAAGCCCGCATCGAGTCGAGGTGAAATAAAATCCCGGCCATCGCGGCGATTACTCCGAGCGCGCCGGCGCAGAGCATGATGGGGGCAAGCGCGAGACGATAGACGGCGGAGCGCTCCATCAGCGTGCGTATGGTTTGTAGATTCTCTTCGGCCCATTTTGGTTCCATGAATCAAACTTTTCAACACAAAGTGGTTGTCCGCAAGCAAATTCTACGGTCGTGCAAATCACGCTTTGGTTCGGCTGTTCGCTTGCTTTCCTCCCTGGTACGGTTGAACATTTCCGGGTGAAATCGCCGTCCGGGAAATATCCGTCTCGCGGGGCTGGACGAAGCTCCGCCCGCGGTCGAGTGCTGGCGCAGTGGCGCGGTGTGGATTTATCGGCACAGGAGAAGGCGCAAGCCGTCGCCGCCCGGAATGTCGCCGACTTGCTTCCGGCGTTGATGAAAGATTTGCGAATGGACGCCCGGCAGGGGGAGGCGGAAATCGTCAAGGTCTGGAACTCACTGATTGACCCGAACATCACGGCGCACGCCCAGCCCGCGAATCTCAATAAGGGTACCCTCTTCGTCAATGTGGACAGCAGCGTGTGGCTGTCGGAAATCGTTCGTTACCGCCGCAGGGAAATCCTGGATCGCTTGCAAAACAGTTTCGGGAAGAACCTTATCCAGAAAATCTCATTCCGCATCAGGTGATATTCAAATTCGCTATAGTTAATCGTTTCCGAGCGTATTGTGAAAATACTTGGCAATTTTGTACGTTCAGGCCATCGATTTCATCTGGCGAGGGGTAAGCAACCACTCCAGTGCCGCACATTTATCAGCTCGCAACATATCCACTTGCAGCTTGCACAAGCCGCCTTTGGCAAAATCCAGGTGAAGATCCGGTCCGCCGGTCGTGAGCAGTGAAACCAGCCGGCTTAAAAATGGTTCGTGCCCGACGAGGAGAATGCTGTTTGGCGTCGGTTTAAGCCTTTGCAATCTGCTGATCAACTGGATCGGGTCTTTCTCCGGTTCCAAGGTATCGGAAAACTTGAGCCGCTTTTTAGAATTCAAACCCGAGGCAACGATTTCCGCCGTTTCGGCGGCGCGCAACAAAGGACTGGACAGGATCAGGTCGAATTCCAGATCCATTTCCGCCAGGGCGCGGGAAACTTTCTTAATTTGTTTTTGCCCCTTGGGCAATAGCATGCGGGCGGCGTCGTTCTTAAATGCAAGGCTATCGCGATCGGCCGCGAGGCCGTGGCGCAAAAGGAAGATTTCCATTTCCAGAGCGTAATACGTCCGTTCCCGGCGCGCCAAGCCCTTAAAATTTAACATTTTTCATTTTGGAATCCGTTAATTTATTCCTTAATCTGGCTCAGCATGGAGACAATCCGTCGCGCCGTCATTGATGTCGGTACCAACTCGATCAAGCTGCTGGTGGCTGATGTGAACGGGCAAACTGTGTTGCCCGTTCACGAGGAGAGTCGCCAAACCAGGCTCGGCAAGGGTTTTTACGAGACGCATCAACTGCAGCCGGAGAGCATTGCGCGCACAGCCGAGGCTGTATGGGAATTCGGCGAGATTGCCCGCGACAAAAATGCCGAAAGCGTGCGTGTCGTGGCCACCAGCGCAGCTCGTGACGCCGTCAACCCGCAACATCTGACGTCCGCCATCGAACGCGCTTGTGGGCTGAAAACCGAAATCATTTCCGGTGCGCGGGAGGCCGACTGGGTGTTTCAAGGGGTGACGACGGACGAGGAGTTGGCTCAGCATCCTCTCCTGCTGCTGGATGTCGGCGGCGGCAGCACCGAATTCATCCTGGGACACGGTCCCAAAAAGTATTTCGCGCACAGTTTTCCGCTCGGCACGGTACGCCTGATGGAAAAGTTTCCCTTCAGCGATCCCCCGACCCGCGGCGAGTTCAAGGCCTGTCACGAATGGCTCAAGGTTTTTTTGCAGCACGAGGTCCGACCGCAATTGGAGCCGGTTTTGAAGGATGAAACCGGCCCGGTCCAGCTTGTCGGGACCGGGGGAACGACCAGTATCCTCGCGCGTATGGAAAAGAAACTGGACCGTTTCGACCGCGACAAGATTGATCGCACGGTTTTGACTTTTGAAGGGGTGCAGGCGCAGAGGAAACTCTTGTGGCGTCTGCCGCTGGCCGAACGCAAAGAAATCCACGGACTGCCAAAATTGCGAGCCGATGTCATCCTCCCGGGCGTTCTCATCTTTGAAGCCGTAATGGCCGAATTTGGCTTCAAGCAACTGCGCGTCAGTACCCGCGGCCTGCGTTTCGCCGCGGTCATGGACCGGTAAAGAATCGGCTTTTGAGCCACTGAGTCTGAGGCACGCCGAGGATGACTTTACCTCGAAAATCCATGTGGCGTGCCACCCCGAGGGCGAAAATGGGGAGATTTGCTGTCTTCCAGCTTCACTCTTTTTCCTCATTCTGTATCGTTCCATCCATGCGAGTGTTGATCATTGGCTGCGGCTATGTTGGCATAACTTTGGGAATTGAACTCATCCGGCAAGGGCACGAGGTATTCGGCCTGCGCCGCAACCCCGCCGGCGAAAGCGAACTGCGAGCCGCTGGGATCTACCCATTATTTGCCGATATCACCAACTTGCAGGAACTCAGGAAACTGCCGGGCAAATTCGACTGGGTTATTAATTGTGTGGCCGCGGGCGGAGGCGTGGAAACGTACAGGCAGGTTTATCTGGAGGGCACATCCCGGCTAATCGAATGGCTGTCATCAGGACCGCCGCAAAAATTTATTTATACCAGCAGCACGAGCGTTTACGCACAGAACGACGGCTTGGCAGTGGATGAATCTAGCCCAACCAAACCGACCGTCGACACGGGCAAAGTCCTCGTCGAAACTGAAAACCTCCTTTTGAAAGCCGTGACCGCGCAAAACTTTCCTGCCGTCATTTTGCGGGTCTCCGGAATTTACGGGCCGGGCCGCGGGCATTGGTTCAAACAATTTTTTAAAGACTCGGCAAGTATTGAAGGCGACGGCTCGCGATTTTTGAACATGATCCACCGCGACGACCTCGCAGGCTGCATCCAGGTCGCATTGAAAAACGGACGTCCGGGTCAGATTTACAATGCCACGGACAACGAGCCGGTCACGCAGTTGAATTTTTTCCGATGGCTGGCCGGGGTTTTGGGAAAAGAATTGCCTTCCGCCTCCACGGAAAACCTTTCGCGCCGGCGGGGCGTCACAAACAAGCAGGTCAGTAACGCCAAATTACGTGCGGAATTCGGGTATGAGTTCCGGTTTCCCGATTTCCGTGCCGGCTACTCGGCAGAAATCCTGCGGCTCAAATCCTCGGGTCAGATTTGAGTTGCCGCCCGAGATGCTCATACCGCCGCGTCTCCGCGTTCTTCGGTGCGGATGCGTACCGCATCGTCAATGCTGGAGACAAAAATTTTCCCGTCGCCAATCTTTCCCGTCTTCGCAGCCTTCAGGATGGCGGCGACCGCGGCGTCCTTTTGTTCTTTAACCACGACGAGCTCGATTTTTAATTTCGGCAGGAAATCGACGGTGTATTCGCTGCCGCGATAAATTTCCGTGTGACCCTTCTGCCGGCCAAAACCTTTGACTTCTGCGACCGTCATGCCTTCGATGCCTATTTCGTTCAGAGCGGTTTTGACGTCGTCGAGCTTGAACGGTTTGATGATGGCTTCAATTTTTTTCATAGAATTCGACAACCGTAACACATTTGACCACCGTCCGGAAGACCGGTTCAAAACTTTGTCGCGGCGATATTGTGAATAGAAAAATTTCGACCTTGCCCCCGAACACGTCTAATTTGCCAGCCGTGTCCGCCGAACCGCAACTTACGCCGATGATGGCTCAGTATCGCCGCATCAAAGGCGAACTGCCGCGCGATGCCATCCTCCTGTTCCGGCTTGGCGATTTTTATGAGATGTTTTTTGAAGACGCCCAGGCGGGTGCTCAGATTCTGAATCTCGCCCTCACTGCGCGAAATGGCATCCCCATGTGCGGGCTGCCTTTCCACGCTGCGAACTCCTATATCGCACGGATTTTGCGCTCCGGCCGGAAAGTTGCCATCTGTGAGCAAACCGAGGAAGCGCGCCCCGGCAAACTCGTTAACCGCGAAGTCTCGCAAATCCTGTCTCCGGGCACCCATTTTGACGAACGCCTGCTCGTCGCCGAGCGGAACAACTTTCTCGCCGCCGTTAAGCCGGGTGAAAAGAGCTTCGGTCTCGCGCTGGTGGATCTGACCACAGGTGATTTTCTGACAACCGAGTTGGAAAATGAAACTACTCTGCTCACGGAATTGGAACGCCTGCGTCCCGCTGAAATCATTTTTCCGGCGGAGGCCGTCGCGTTGCGCGACCGGCTGCGCGGATCGTTCCCCATTCTGAGCGGATATGAAGACTGGACCTTCGCGCCCGAAACGGCGGTATTCACCGTGCGCGAACATTTTAAGGTCGCTTCGCTGGACGGATTTGGTTTGAAAGACAAGGCTGCGGCCGTTGGCGCGGTGGGCGGGGCGCTGCATTATCTCAGCCAGAACTTGCGGCGCGACGTGAAGCATCTCACGCGCCTGTCGTTTTATCAGCGTGGTGATTTTCTGACGCTGGACTACACCACGCTGCGGCATCTGGAAATACTCGAATCAGAGTCTCATGACGCCCCTCGCAACGCAACGCTTTATGGCGCTCTCAATCGCACCGCCACGCCAATGGGGGCGCGGCTGCTCCGGCAATGGCTCTCGCAACCGCTCGCCGCAGTCGCCCCGATTCACCGGCGGCAGGAAGCCGTGCAAGCGTTTATCGGTAATCCATACGGCCTCGACAGTTTCCGCCAGCAACTCGAAAAAGTCCGCGATTTGGAACGCACCATCGGCCGTTTGAGTTCCGGTTCTGGAAACGCGCGTGACCTCTCGGTTTTGCGCCAGGCTCTGGAACAAATTCCGGCGCTCAAACGAACCCTGGAAATAGTGGGC
The DNA here is from genome assembly GCA_050008355.1 of Verrucomicrobiota bacterium. Lineage (GTDB taxonomy): Bacteria > Verrucomicrobiota > Verrucomicrobiia > Limisphaerales > UBA11358 > UBA11358. The sequence continues at coordinate 12,276 of JBEKMT010000088.1, read as the reverse complement.
CGGCCGGCCGCGCAAACCGAATCTTTGATCCCCGTCGATTCCATAATTGACACAGATGCAAACCGCGGGAACTTGATTGCGGAAATGAACGCGTGCCTCTCAGAATTGCCCGAATTGGTGGATTTGATCGCACGCGCCATTGTGGACGAACCCCCGCTGGCGCTTAAGGAAGGTGGCATGATTCGCGACCAGTTTGACACCGCGCTCGACGAATTGCGCGACGCCCAACGTGGCGGCAAGGATTGGATCGCCAAATTGCAGGCCGATGAAATTTCCCGTACGGGTATCTCCTCGTTGAAAGTTCGGTTCAATTCCGTTTTTGGCTATTACATCGAAATCACCAGAACCAACCTCGAAAAGGTTCCGCCGCACTATATTCGAAAGCAGACCATTGCCAACGGTGAGAGGTTCATTACGCCCGAATTAAAAGAAATGGAAGGCAAGATTCTCGGAGCGGAGGAGCGTAGCGTAAAGCTGGAGTACGAAATCTTTCAGCGGGTTCGCGAAACCGTTCTTGGCCGTTTGAAAGAAATCCAGCTGACCGCGGGCGCCCTGGCGCAGTTGGATGTTCTCGGAGCATATGCCGGGACGGCGCGGTTGCACAATTATGTCCGGCCGCAGGTCGCGGATCAGGGCGTGCTGCAAATTCGCGATGGACGCCACCCAGTGCTGGAACAGCAGCTTATCGAGGAACGGTTTGTGCCCAATGATACCCGGTTCGACCGAGAAATCCAGATCGCCCTGATCACGGGGCCGAACATGGCGGGCAAATCAACTTACATCCGGCAGGTGGCATTGTTGACGTTGCTCGCGCACACGGGCAGTTTCGTCCCCGCGGGAGAGGCCCGGATTGACCTCGTGGACCGCATCTTCACGCGCATCGGGGCCAGCGATGATTTGTCTCGCGGTCAATCCACGTTCATGGTCGAAATGACCGAGACGGCAAACATCCTGAACAATGCCACCGCGCGCAGCTTGATTGTGCTGGATGAAATCGGCCGCGGTACCAGCACCTTTGACGGGCTGTCGCTGGCGTGGTCCATCGTCGAGTATTTGCACAACCAGAGCGGGGCCAAAACGCTGTTCGCCACCCATTACCACGAATTGACCGAACTGTCCTCGCGCCTGCCCCGCCTGAAGAATTTCAATGTCGCCGTCCGCGAATGGCACGATCAAATTGTTTTTCTCCGCAAAATTGTCGAGGGAGGCACAGATAAGAGCTACGGTATCCAGGTTGCCCGGCTGGCTGGTGTGCCCGGGGAAGTCCTGGAGCGCGCCAAGCAGATTTTATCCAATCTGGAGGAATCCGAACTCACCCCGGAAGGCAACGTGCGCCAGGCACGCCGCCAGCAGGACCGTGAGAAATTGAAAAATCTCGCTCCCGCCCCTCAGTTGGATTTATTTGGCCGCTGACCTCAGGCCGACATGAGCGGCTTATTTCTCGTATTTGGCAATGATCTCGGCGACGATCGTCTCATTCAGTTCGTGGCCTTCCAAAAACGGAAAACCCTCCCAGCGTTCAATGCCCTCCGGATCCAGGATGAGCACATGCGGAATGCCCGTGACCCCGACGGCAGTTTTTGTGCGGGCCTCAGTGTCGCTCGCGATGGCATACTCAATCTTCGGCTCGGTCAATTTTCTCACTGCATCCTCCGTTTGATCGGTGAGGCCGATGACCACCAGCTTGTCTCCGAATTTCTTTTGATACCCGTTCAGTTCCGGAATGGCCGCGCGGCAGGGCGGGCACCATGTCTCCCAAAAATCAATGATGACACATTTGCCTTTGCAATCGGGCAGGGGCGTCAGCCATTTTTCGACTATCAGCACCGGCGCTTTTTCGCCCGGGAACGGCTTGGCCCAAATCTGTTTATCCTCAGCACCGATGAGGGAAACCGCCGCAAGGCAGAAACAAAGCAGCGTGATTTTTATTTTCATAGTCAAAAGACTCCTCCAAATTGACTGGCGACATTCGGTTGTAAAGTCGAATCAATATGTTATATCGGAAAAGGAACCGTTTCTTTTTAGACCCGGCCGGTTGCGGCCGCAACAAATATTGACAGCAAAGATTTATGGCCGAAAATTTTCAAGAGCATGAGCTTCCCGGAAAGGTTCGAATCGTCGCCAACCCCGGCGGCCTTTCCAAAATCGTAGTGACCAGCCGGTTCAGCACGGCGGAAATGTATTCGCATGGCGCGCATATCACGCATTTCCAAAAGAATGGCGAGCCGCCGCTGCTGTTTCTGAGCCGCAAAAGTTTGTTCAGGGCTGGCAAGGCAATTCGTGGCGGCATCCCGATTTGCTTTCCCTGGTTCGGCGCTCGCGAAGGAGCCGTGATGCATGGCATCGCCCGCCTCTCCGAATGGGAATTGTCTGAAACGGCCGCCCCACTGGACGGCAGTGTGAAATTGGTGTTCACCCTCCCGGCGGATCTGCTGGTTCAAGCCGGCTGGCCTGCAGCAAAGGTGGATTTGACCGTGACCGTCGCGGAAACGCTGACCATGGAACTATCCGTCGTCAACTCGTCCGCGCAGGAGTTCTTTTTTGAAGCCTGTCTGCACAGTTATTTTTCCATTGGCGACATAGCGGAGGTTTCCATCACCGGCCTCAAAGGACTTTTCTACATGGATAAGGTGGATCATTTCACTCGCAAGCTGGAAACCGCAGACGCGGTCACAATCAGCTCGGAAGTGGATCGCGTGTATCTGAATTCGACCGGTACCGTGACCATTTATGACACTAAATTGCGTCGCCTTCTATCTGTGGAAAAGTCGGGCTCGGCCTCGACGGTGGTATGGAATCCGTGGGTTGAGAAGGCCAAAGCGATGTCTGATTTCGGCGCTGACGAATATAAGGAAATGGTCTGTGTCGAGGCGGGCAATGTTGGCGAAAGTAAGGTGACGCTTAGTCCGGGGAAATCCGCTTCACTGAAAGTAGTCCTGGGCTGCACGTCGTTGCCATGATTTCCCTCTCCGAAGACGAGCCCGGCGCGGATTTGATTTCCCGCGTCGAGGGAATTTTTTCTCCTACCGGCATACTGTCGCGCTCAAAAAACTTTGAATTCCGCCCGCAGCAGCAGGAAATGGCGATGGCCGTGGCGCGCGCGTTACAAAACGGTGAACACCTCGCGGTCGAGGCCGGCACTGGCGTGGGCAAATCGCTTGCCTATCTCATTCCGGCAATTCTTTTCGCCGTCGCTGAAAAAAAGAAGGCCGTCATTTCCACACACACCATCAATTTGCAGGAGCAACTCACCGAGAAAGATCTGCCCATGCTGACGGGCGTTCTGGCCGCTCTGCCGGTGCCGGTTAAATTCAGTTTTGCGATGCTGAAAGGTCGCGCGAATTATCTCTGCACGCGCCGGTTGCAAAAAGCCATGCAGCAAAGCGGTCATCTCTTCACCTCTTCCGAAGCCGCCGAGCTGCAGCGCATTTACGAATGGTCCAAGGAAACCAAAGACGGCAGCTTGTCCGATTTCACCATCGAACCGGATTTGAAAGTTTGGACCCAGGTTTGCTCCGAACGCGGACTGTGTTCGCCGAAGACATGCGGCCATCAATCTGACTTTGCAAGGGATCACGACCCCTGCTTTTTTCAACGCGTAAGGAACCGCATTTTATCGGCCGACATCTTGATCCTGAACCACACGCTCTTTTTCACCTTGCTGGGCGGTGTGGACGAGGAACTCGAGGGCGGCATCCTATTCAAGAACGACTTCGTGATTTTCGACGAGGCCCACACCATGGAAAGTGTCGCCTCCCGTCATATCGGCCTGAGTGTCTCAAGCGGCCAGGTACGGTACGCGCTGAATCGCCTTTGGAATCCGCGCACGGAAAAAGGCTTGCTTGCCACACTGCACAAGGGTGGCGCTGTAAAACTAGTTGCCGACATTCTGGCTGAATCCGACAAATTCTTCGAAAACGTGGAGACCGCCTGTGAGGAGATCCAGCAACGCTCGAAAAAAAGCAATTTCGGCTCGTCAGAGAATCGCCCTGCCCGCGAATGGAAGGAATTACGCATTCGCCGTGCTGAATTGGTGAAGGACAACGTCACGCTTCCGATCCAGCGGCTGCGCGAGGCGGTGAGTGAACTCATCAAAATCAGCGACGACAAAGACATAGGGCAGGAACTCGTTGAGTGCAATCGCCGGCTGGGCGAATTGAAAGTTGAAGTCGCCGATTTCCTGGGGCACCAGGCTGAAGACCATGTTTATTGGGTCGAACGCACCGGAAAGGCGCAAAAAAATCTTTCGCTGAACGCCGCGCCTGTGGATGTGGCCGAATTTCTTCGCCGCCGGCTCTTTGAAAGCGACACGACCGTAATCATGACAAGTGCCACCCTGGCGGTTTCCGCCCGGGAAACGGACGCTTCCGCGAACACATCTCGCAAAAGGCTCCTTGACCGACAGTCCACCACCGCCCGGTTGCCGCTGAACTATTTCGCCCGCCGGGTAGGTTGCGAATCCGCCACCCGGCTTCAGGTCGGAACGCCGTTCGATTACGAGCGGCAAATGAAATTGTTCACTGTTAAAAAAATGCCGGATCCACGCGATGCGGGCTACACCGACGCGCTCGTGCATTGGATTGAACATTTCATCAAGCTGACGCACGGCAAGGCCTTCGTTCTTTTCACGAGCTACAAACTAATGCAAGAAGTCGCGGACCGGATGCAGTCGTTTTTTCAACGGCTGAAGATTGAGGTCTTCGTACAAGGGACCGGCATACCCCGCTCCACGATGCTGGAAAAGTTCAAGGATGATACGGACTCCGTGCTTTTTGGGACGGACAGTTTCTGGCAAGGCGTGGACGTGCCGGGCGAGGCATTGAGCAATGTCATCATCACTCGTCTTCCCTTCGCCGTCCCCGACCATCCACTCATCGAGGCCCGCATTGAGGCCATCGAGGCGCGCGGCGGGAATTCCTTCAGCGAATTTTCCCTCCCCGAAGCCATCCTGAAATTCCGCCAAGGGGTCGGCCGGTTGATTCGGACCAAGACCGACTCCGGCATAATCGTCGTCCTGGACAACCGGATTCTGACCAAGCAATATGGCCAGACCTTTCTCGACTCGGTGCCCAAATGCCCTGTCGAAATCGTCTAGAAATATTCGCTAAAACGATAGTAGCGCCGTCTGGATTTAATCTTGGAGCCCGGTATTCGGTTGCGGAGTCCACGGCCCGGAAAGTACCTTATTTGAACATGTTCGGCCCGCCAGTTTTCTTTTCGCCGGCCGATTTCAACTCGTTTCTTACGCAATCCGGGCACATCCCATGGGATGTATGCATCTGGAATTTCGCGTCGAAATACTTCTCCATTGTCATCCATTCGTCATGGTCGCACACCCGGCGGCACCAACCACAGATCAGCAGAAAATTTTCCAGGTAATGCAAACGTTTTAACAACCGGCTCGTCGCCAGATGCACCCAGACCCACACAAGTAACACCACGATCGTCCGCAGAATCGCCCGGTGCCAGTTGGGAGTAAACGCTTCGCCAAAAAGTAAATGAGGTATTCGCACCATTTCCGTGAGCCACGATAGTCCGATAATGATGGAGAACCCAAAACCCTCTAACCACAAGATGCTTTTCCAGCGGATTTTCGTCTGTTTCATAGCATTGAAATTGCGCCCTGCAAAAATAATTGTCGAGAAAAACCCATATTCGCAGCCGCCAAGACTGTTGCATAATACCGTCCGGCGCTTTGGCTTAGCTTAGTCTATTCGCTCACTCCATCGCCTGTTGTAATGATTTGAATCTCAAGAATCCTGCGACCGATGGGAAAGGCCCGGCCATTACAGAAAAACGCAAAAGCTGGAATCCCGAGGAAAGGAATATTTAGCTGGCACGGCGGAGGTATCTATCGCAGTGTCTCGACGACCAGCTCAACTCCCCGACGAATAACTGCTGAATAATTTTGATTCAATTACGAATTTGCGCGGCTGAATGAGCGTACGCAACTATGCGCACGATCTTTAGCCCCAGAGTGTTAAAACGTGGCGCGATCTGTCGCAGCGGGTCAAGGAACCAAAAATGACAAAACGCTTTTAAATGGCGGGGTTTGCCTCGGTCTTACATCGTTGGACTCCGAGGTGAAAATGGAGCGAGCGAAGGGATTTGAACCCTCGACATTCACGTTGGCAACGTGATGCTCTACCAACTGAGCTACGCTCGCTTCCAGAAACGGAGATTTATCGTACACTTTCGAGGGCCACTGGCAAGTCGAAAAATCAGTCCAATTTTCGACAATTCCGGTCGGGACTTTCTCGACGTCCATATGGGATGGGCGGCGGCACCAGGAGATTTGCCAGGAAAATCTGACCGGCTATCAAGGTACCTTTTCGCCCAGCGTGGCCCGGATGATCTTCAAAAGGTAATCGTGCTCGAGGGGTTTTTGAAAAAATGCCACCGCGCCGGCATTCGTCGCTCGTTCCTTGGCCTTGGGATCTTCGTTGCCGGTGATGACCACAATGGGGATTTTCTTGGCTGAGTCCAACCGGCCAAACCATTCCATAATGCGGAACCCGTCCCACGGTACCCCGATGACTTCCGGCGGAAAACTCAGGTCGAGCAGGATCAAATCTGGATTTTCCTTGCGGGCCGCCGCCACCGCTTCCGTGCCATCCATGGCCGTCACGACGCGGAAACCCGCGCCTTGCAGTTTCAGGGTGATCGTTTTGATGACCACTTCGTTGTCATCCACGACCAGAATTTTCTTTCCTGGTGCAGTACTAGTTTTTGTTGTCGGCGTACCGGTGCTCATAAAAGGACAAAAAACCCCAAAGAGTGTCTCGTTTTCCACAATTAACTAGCGGCGGCGCGACCGGTCACCGTTCTTGGCAGCCTCAAACCGCCAAAAGAACCAAATTAAGACACTGCCAATGCCAAACTTACACCCGATCAGATCAAATAGGAGCAATTAAAATACCAAACCCCCCTAAAAGGCGCAAAGTCATTTCTTGCGCTTTGCCTTGTCTCAGCAACGCCGGTAGACTTGCCTCAGTGAGCAATACGTTTTATGCGCCTGGTGAAGAGCGCGCGGCCAAGGTCAACGACCTTTTCGCCCGCATCGCCCGCCGTTACGATTTGTTGAACGACTTGCAAAGCTTCGGCCTGCATCGGAGTTGGAAACGCCGTGTGGTGAAATTGGCTGGCGTGCGCCCCGGCAGCCAAGCCTTGGATCTCTGCTGCGGCACCGGCGATATCTCCTTCGCCCTTGCCGAACGCGGCGCCGAAACCACCGGTCTGGATTTCAGCGCCGAAATGCTTGAGGTCGCTGCAGTTAGAAGCCGGAATGCTGGCTCCCGTAACACGATCAAAAATCCACATTTTATTCACGGCGACGCCCAGCAAATTCCCTTTCCCGAGAACTCATTCGACATCGTCACCGTCGGTTACGGTCTGCGGAATTTGACGAGTTGGGAACGGGGCCTGGATGAAATGTTTCGTGTTGCCAAACCAGGTGCGCGGCTGATTGTGCTGGATTTCGGCAAACCAGCAAACCCGCTCTGGCGGGCCTTCTATTTTACACACTTGAAAATGTCCGTGCCCCTCATTGGATTGCTTTTTTGTGGCAACGCCTCCGCCTACGCCTACATACTTGAATCCCTTAAACATTATCCTGCACAACTGGCCGTCGCTGACAAAATGCGCGAACTGAAACTTTCGAACGTCTGCGTTATCAATCTTCTCGGCGGTGCCATGGCCATCAACTATGGCGAGAAGCCTGCTTCGTCATGAAATGCTCTCACGTGCACGCTTGGATTTTGAAGAACAGGGGACTTTGAACAATAGAGTTAATCTCTGCCAGTGCGAAAGTTCAGTTCCCGACGACAACCGTTGCGCATTACTTCCCACCCACCTGGATCGTCATCCCCTCGCGCGCCGCGTCCACTTTCAATGTTCCCTTGGCCTTGACCACGAGACGTCGCGCGTATTTCACCAGCGCATCAATTTTCTTGTCGTCATGTTCGGGATCGTGGTGGAAGAGAAGTAGCCGCTTCACCTTGGCTTTCAGCGCGAGCGCCACCGATTCGTCCAGGCAACCGTGGCCCCAGCCGGTATGAGTTTTGTACTCATTCCGGTCGTACTGAGAGTCGAGGATTAACACGTCGGCTTCGTGTACAAAATCAATCATCTCCTGGTCGTCGTCTCCGGAGCGTGGTTCCACGTCGGGGAAAAAACAGGTAATGCCGTCCGGCGTAAATAGCCGATAACCAACGGTCACACCGGGATGGTTTGCGCGAAGGGCGCGCACCAATGTGGTACCCACGTCAAAGCTGAAATCTTGCAACTCCTCAATTTCGATGTTGCTTGGCAGTTTGGAAAACGGCACCGGAAAATAGGTGCTTTCCATCTGGCCGGTGACCGCGGCCACCAGGCTTTTGCGCGAACCTTCGCAGCCCAGCACCCGCAACCGGCAGCGGGATTCATAGATTGGCCCAAAAAACGGCAGCCCTTGTATATGGTCCCAGTGGGTATGCGAAAGCAACAAGGTAAGATTCAGCGGTTGGTCCTTGAATTCCGCTAGCAGCGATTGGCCGAGTTTGCGCAACCCGGTTCCCGCATCCAATATGATGATGTCCCTGCCGGAACGAAATTCGATACAACTCGTATTCCCGCCGTAGCGAACAGTTCCCGGACCAGGTGTAGGAATGGATCCCCGGACTCCCCAGAATTTGATTTGAGTTGAAGACTTGATGAGGAAATTTAACGCAGGCTCGAAAAAATTAAAATTGAAATTATTTGCCCAACCTTTGCCCAAGTTGCAATGGGTTGATGTTAAAAACTTTGCCGGAAGCGAATGGTGGTGGGTTGGCGGGGACTCGAACCCCGGACCAATGCCTTAAAAGGGCACTGCTCTACCAACTGAGCTACCAACCCGACCGGTCATCGCAGGATTAATTGCGGAGGTTACTTAGTGATTTTCGGGCTGGACTTCTTCGCCCGGTCCGAAATCGTCGAACGGTCATTATGCCTTTTTAAGGCCCGGAGGCAAGCAGTTTCCCGACAGCCGTTTCCCGGTAAACAACGTTTTGCACTTCATTTTGGATGTTGTGGCTTAAGCTGGGAGAAATTCGTTTGGCGGAAGCACTCTGCGCGGCGTAACCTGTGCCATGCGGTTGCACGACCGATACCTGTTCCGCGAATTGCTCACGCCGCTGGCTTACTGCCTCGGCGGGTTTCTTGTTTTCTGGATCTCTTTCTTTTTCTTCACCGAATTGGAGCACATGCAGGAAAGCAAACTGCACGCTCTCGATTGCGTGGAATATGCCGCTGCCATGACGCCCGGATTTTTTGTGCTTGCACTGCCCATCGCGCTGCTGCTCGCGCTGTTGTATACGCTCACGCATCACGCGCGCCATAATGAAATTACCGCCCTGCGGGCGGCGGGCGTCGGTTTGTGGCGACTCTGCACGCCCTACTTTGTCGTCGGTCTCGCCGCCACCGCTGTTTACTTTGCCCTGAACGAAATTGTGGTTCCCCGCGGCAACGACTGGGCGATTCAGATCCTCAGCCGTTACGTCCAAAACGACGGGCCGCTCGAAAGCAAGACCCGATTTTACGGAGGCGGTTTTCATTCTCAAGCCCATCGGCTCTGGCAAATCCAGGAATTCGATTACGCCACTGCCACGATGGATCATCCCAATGTGAGTTGGACGGCGTCTGATGGATTGTGGCACGTCCTCAGAGCGGATCACGCCGTTTACACCAATGATAGCTGGACCTTTTTCAGCGCGCAATTGTTTGCCCAAGAAACCACAAATGGAGAAATGCTCCCGTCCAAAACCGTTAATGTCATGGCCATGCCGGAATTTGACGAAACGCCGAAACAAATTGAACGCAACCTCAAATTCAGTAATGCAGAAGACTTGCTTAAATCGCACAGCGCCGACATTCCATTGGCGGAAATCTGGCCTTATTTGAGAGATAACCCCGACATTTCACACACGGAAAAGGTCAAATGGCTCACAAAATTACAGGGCCGTCTCGCTGCGCCATGGACATGTCTCGTTGTGGTGTTCATCGCCATCCCCTTCGGCGCCGCTCCGGGACGCCGCAATCTATTCTTTGGTGTCGCCGGCAGCATTTTCATCTGCTTCGCCTTCTTTATCCTCCAACAAGTCGGGCTCGCCCTCGGACTCAACGGTTTCCTTCCTCCCTGGCTCGCCGCCTGGCTACCCAATATATTCTTCGCCGCTCTTGGAATTTTTTTGACCCTCCGCATCCGCTAATCCGTTTGATCGCAAAGGTTGCGGCAGTGTTCGGAATCAATTTCGACAGGGTCTTTTTTTGACCCTCTCTCCGGACTCAATCGTCGAACGCGGATTTGACCGGCGGTATTCGCAACAATCATTTGCGAAGTGCTTTGAACGTAGCGCCACCATAACGGGATTTTTTGCCTAATTCTTTCTCAATCGTCAACAAACGGTTGTATTTCGCGATTCGTTCGGACCGGCAGAGTGATCCCGTCTTGATCTGGCCTGCATCCGTCCCGACAGCAAAGTCCGCAATGAAGGTATCCTCAGTTTCACCGGAACGATGCGAGATGACCACGCCATAGCCGGCCGCCTGTGCCATCGCCACCGTTTGCAATGTCTCGGAAACCGTGCCGATTTGATTCAGTTTGATGAGTATGGCGTTTGCGATGCCGGCTTTGACGCCCGCGGCAAAAATTTTCGGATTGGTGACAAAATTGTCGTCACCCACCAGTTGCAGCTTTTTGCCGAGCAACATTGTAATCGCCAACCAGCCATCCCGGTCTTCTTCGCCCATCCCGTCCTCCAACGAAGCGATCGGATACTTCTTCACCCATTCGCCGTACAGTTTCGCCATTTCCGCCGGTGTCTTGCGGGAGTGATCTGACTTTTTGAACACATATTCGCCATTGTCGTAAAATTCGCTTGCTGCCGGATCGAGGGCAATGGCGATGTCCTTGCCCGGCGTGTAACCCGCTGCGGTGACCGCCTCCAAAATCACCTCCACCGCCTCGTCATTAGTCCGGAGATTTGGTGCAAACCCGCCTTCATCACCCACGGAGGTTACCAAGCCGCGTTTCTGCAAGAGCTTTTTCAACGTTTGAAACGTCTCTGCGCCGTAGCGTAAGGCCTCCGCAAAACTGGGCGCTCCAATCGGGAACAGCATGAACTCTTGAAAGTCGACGTTGTTCGTGGCGTGCGCGCCGCCGTTCAGCACGTTCATCATGGGCGCTGGCAGGACAAAGGGAGCCCTGGCTTTGACACCATGCAGTTTGCGAATGTAAGCGTAGAGCGGCAGCCCCTCATCCAGCGCGGCGGCGCGGCAGACAGCCATTGAGACGCCCAACAGGGCATTTGCGCCGAGTTTGGATTTTGTTTCCGTACCGTCCAGCTTCTTGATGAGGGCATCAATTTCGCTTTGCGCGTTTGGCGATTTACCTCGCAGTTTCGGCGCGATGAACTTGTTTACGTTCGCCACTGCCTTAAGCACGCCTTTGCCGCCATAACGTCGCTTGTCACCGTCACGCAGCTCCACCGCTTCACGGATGCCAGTAGATGCGCCCGACGGAACACAGGCCGATGCGGTGATGCCATTGCTGAGCGTGACTTCGACCATGAGGGTCGGATTCCCGCGTGAATCGAGAATTTCCAGCGCCTCGATGTTTTGTAATTTGCTCATAATTAATTGATGCGGTTAAACAGATTTGGAGTTTATTTCGATTGGAAATTCATTGTTCCGTGATTCTACATTTGGTGCACGCCCGCGTGCGAAAGGTCGTCTGCATGGGAAACCACCAAATAGTTCACACGCATCCTTTAACAATCTAATCCAGCTGGGAGGGGATTGCTTTGCCGGATTTGCAAAAACCTCGTCCTATTTTGCCAATATCGAAACAATTAGGCGCCGATGGCCAGGAATCAATGCATTGCTGCTCAACCATGAGTGTGTCGCCCTGGTCTGGCCGCGAAATGATCGCTTTCATGACCACATTCTGCACTTTAGCCGGGAGTAAGATCTGCTTTTTTTCTGGAACCCTGAACTTTCATTAACCCGAGCCAAGACCATATTTCAAACCTCGCCAGCAAAAATCCCAACGCCGCTGGCACTTTCAGGTGATCACCAATTTTCTGTTGCGCGTTTCCCGTCGCCGGTTGAGAATTTAAATTCCGAACTGTTAACCAAGTGAGTGAGGAATTACCAAAACCAAAACTGACACCGGAACGCTTGAGCTTGCTCTATCAGGTGAGCAACGTCATTCATTCCACCCTGGATTCGCAGGAGGCGTTGCAACTCATCGTTAGCGAG